>NZ_JBHRSD010000044.1:0-20754 GCF_042643375.1 Pseudoalteromonas fenneropenaei | reverse complement strand
GGTGAACTCTCGATACTCACTGTGCTTATTAGATCAAAGGGCTAGATCTGTGTCTAGCCCTTTTTCAACAGTCTGAAAGCTCGCAGTTGCGAGCTTTTTTATTTCCCGTATGTTTATCGCCTATATACGAGCGCGCTGTAATCCCAATCCTCTTAATTAAGTGATCTATTTTGAGGATTGCTATAAATGCGACGCTTAAAAAGTCCAAGCCAAATGGATTTGTGGCACCGATTCATCCGTATCAGTACCGAGCTTATTACGCCAGTATTGCCATTCCACCCCAAGCATTAAGGTGTTTTCTTTGTTGCCAAGCGCATAACCCAAATCCCATTCCAAAATAGGTTGCGCCAATATCCAATCTTTTACTTCACTGCCAAGCTCATTACGACGCCCATCTATGTATTCCACATGACCCGTTAATAAAAACTTTTGTGAGCCCAGCATAAACGGGTAACCCCATGCAATATCCAGCATCCAGCTGTTGCTTTCAGTCGGTGCGCCTTGCTTCGCAAGCCCGCTGCTGTCATCAATATAGCCCGTTAAGCTAGTGGAGAAAAACGTAAAGCCTGGTAAATCCCAATGCAGTTTTACGCCGGGCAAATACTTCATCACTTTGGCATCGCCCGCTGCGTTGATACCCATCACCGCACTGACATCTTTGACGGCGCCAAATGACCAATCACCGCCAAGGGTTTTTGATAAACTCAGCGCACTGTACCATTCACCATAAAAGTCGCCATCTTGATAACCATCAGTGAGATCGTCTTTGGTGTAATCAATAAAAAAGAAATTGTCACCGTAGTCGTAACCAGAGACATGTTGCAGCGAATAAATCGTTGCATTGCTTTGTTGCTGGCTAAACGGATTTTTAAATTCACCATGATTAAGATGAAGTTGGGTTGTGCTCCAATTTGCCGCCATTACCGACGACGAACACATGAGTGTGCAAAACGCAATTGCAGAGAGTTGTTTCATATATTTTTGCTAACTTGAGGATAAATCCTTGCCAGTATAGCAGAAAATATTTCAAGCCAGTGACACCGCCACTGGCTTGCATAATTTATTTCATAATCCGCTTAAGCTTTATCGCGACGTAAGCAAATCACCGCAATCGCGGTAAACGCTAAGATAAAGCAATAGAAAGACGAGGTAGACACTTGCCATGGACTGATTTTAAACGTGGCGCCAAGCAACAAGGCTTGCGCACCATAAGGTAAGGAGCCTTGCATCACACAGGCGAAAATATCTAACAAACTCGCTGAGCGCTTAGCTGAAATCTCGCCATCCTCAGCAAGTTTTTTCGCCACAGGGCCGGCCACAATGATAGATACCGTATTGTTGGCAATACACAAGTTACTGGTCAGTACCAAAAACGCAATACCCAGTTGGTCTGCTACTTTACGATGCCATTTTGCAACGACTGCGGTTAACTTCTGCACCAGTTTCGCTAGGAAATCTAGACCACCATTAATACGGATAAATTCCGACAGGCCACCAATGAACATCGACAACAGGAAAATCTCCTGCATGTCAGTAAAGCCTTTGTAGATGTCTTTGACAAAACTCGCTGTCTCATAGCCCGTGGTAAAACCCATTAGTGCCGCAAAAACGATACCACTCATCAGTACCACGAACACATTAAAGCCCATCACCGCAAGAACTAAAATAAAGGCATATGGTAACACCAATAGCCAATCAAATGCTTTGGTATCAACCACTTGCGGCTCTGGCGTCAAGAACACCAACAGCAATACGGTTAATGCTGCAGCAGGCATAGCAATTTTTAAATTCTCGCGGAACTTGTCTTTCATTTCACACCCTTGAGTGCGAGTTGCAGCAATCGTGGTATCCGAAATAATCGATAAGTTGTCGCCAAACATGGCACCTGACACCACAGTGCCAGCCATCAGTGCGGGATCGATACCGGTTTTCACGCTAATCGCATAAGCAATTGGGCCAATTGCCCCTATGGTGCCCATGGAGGTGCCCATAGCTGTCGATACTACAGCGGCAATTAAAAATAAACCCGGTAATAAAAACGCTGGCGGTATTAAAGACAAGCCCGCATTTACCACCGCATCAACCCCACCTGTGGCTCCCGCCACCGCAGAGAATGCACCTGCTAAAAGGTAAATCAAGCACATAGTAATAATGTTACTGTGCCCTGCCCCTTTGATGAAGGTTTCAACACTTTGATTTATTGATGCTTTATTAAACCAAAACGCTAGCACTATAGCGGGTAAAATTGCCACTGGTGCAGGTAACTGGTAGAAGGCGTAATCCACACCTTGAGATTGTAGGTATAACCCTGCGCCCAAAAATAGGCCAACAAAAGTTAATAAAGGTAACAGCGATAAAATCGCGCGTTGTTTGTTATAGGTTGGCTGCATAGCACTCCTCATCAAATCACCACAGCCAAGTACTGCAAGCAAGTACTGAGTTATTAGCTGCATTTGTATAAACTTCACGCCCGCAATAATCAAAATCGGCGAATGCGGAAGTTTATACATATAGATGGCTAAAGTCCATGGTGATCTATTATTATTATTCTATGAATTATTCTCTGAGTTAACGTCCTGACTATTACACAGAGATCCGATAAACTCTAGGTGGGAATTTCACTTTCAGAGGCATTACCAGTACTTAGCACCGGATAACTGGCTCATCACGGCCATCTATGTGTGCATTAGATATTGCTAAGCCACAGCGAAATGCCGCTTCAATAGCTAAACAACAAGAGACAAAATATGGACCGTATCGGAATTTTCGGTGCCAATGGCCGCATGGGCCAAGCACTGATTGATGCCTGTGCCTTGAGCAAGCAGGCACAATTAACCGCCGCGTTTGTGCGCGCAGCATCGCCATTGGCGGCAACGCCGATTCATCATCTAAATAAACAAGCACCGCTAGACCTCAGTTTTGCTTGTGAATCTTCACTACAAGCATGCTCTGCCGACGTGCTAATTGATTTCACCTTACCCGAAGGCATGCGCACGCATTTAGCCAAAGCGGTTGAATTTAAACTCCCCATGGTCATTGGCACCACAGGTTTGAGTCATGATGACAAACTGCTGCTGCAACAAGCCGCTCAGCACATCCCCATCGTTTTTTCGCGCAATTATAGCGTGGGGGTAAATTTGCTGCTTAACTTAGTCCAAGTTGCCGCAAGTAAGCTTGCCGATGAGCTAGACATTGAAATTTTTGAAGCTCATCACCGCCATAAAATCGATGCGCCATCAGGCACTGCACTGATGATTGGCGAAGCCATCGCGGCTGCAAAAGGTTGGGATCACGACAATGTAGCGCGCTATGACCGTAGTCAATCACATGAAGCAAAATCACAACAAGAAATTGGCTATTCGGTGCTAAGAGCGGGTGATATTGTTGGTGAACATACAGCTTACTTCGCTACCATGGGGGAAAGGCTTGAAATCACCCACAAAGCCTCATCTCGTCTGACCTTTGCCCAAGGGGCGGTAAGGGCTGCGCAGTGGTTAAGGAATAAACCTGAAGGACTTTATGATATGCAAGATGTGCTGGGATTAAAGCAGTAAGCATAGAATTTTAGCAGTTTCGTTAATTTTTGTTTATGAGATGCTTATTTTTAATTTTTTTAAGATGAGCATTAGACGAATCTAGCAATTTGCTGTAGACTATGTGGAATTTGCCAAAAATTTACAAACTGCGTGTTACCAAGCGCTTAATAAACGGGACGTAATGCGTAATAGCAGCTCCCGTTTTTTTCTATCTAGGAGGTTAACTTGACTAAATCCGCTCTGTTAGTCCTTGAAGACGGCACAGTGTTTCGCGGTACTGCCATTGGTGCCGACGGTATTTCTGTCGGTGAGGTAGTATTCAATACGTCGATGACCGGTTATCAAGAAATCTTGACCGACCCGTCTTACGCGGAACAAATTGTTACTCTTACTTACCCGCACATCGGTAATACGGGTACTAACAGCGAAGACGAAGAAGCGGACAAGATCTGGGCTAAGGGCCTAGTGATCCGTGATTTGCCACTGCTTGCGAGTAATTTCCGTAACCAACAATCATTAAGCGACTACCTAAAAGCGCGTAACATTCTAGGTATTGCGGATATTGATACCCGTAAACTGACTCGCATCCTGCGTGATAAAGGTGCTCAGAACGGTTGTATCATTGCCGGTGACAATGTCGATGAGCAACAAGCATTGGAAGCTGCCAAAGCGTTTCCTGGCTTAAAAGGCATGGATTTAGCGAAAGTTGTATCAGCCAAAGCACCATTTGAATGGCGTGAATCAAGTTGGGCTTTGGGCGAAGGCTTCAAAACATTAGCAACCGAAGATGAGCGTTTCCACGTTGTTGCTTATGACTATGGAGTGAAAAGAAACATCTTACGGATGTTGGTAGACAGAGGGTGTAAGCTGACGGTGGTTCCAGCGCAGACATCGGCAGCAGAAGTATTAGCGTTGAATCCAGACGGGATCTTCCTCTCTAACGGCCCTGGTGACCCTGAACCTTGTACTTACGCAATTGACGCAATTAAAACCTTCCTAGAAACAGACACTCCAATATTCGGCATTTGCCTTGGTCACCAATTATTAGCGTTGGCCTCAGGTGCGAAAACAGTAAAAATGAAATTCGGCCACCACGGTGGTAACCACCCTGTTAAAGACCTCGACCGCAATGTTGTGATGATCACCGCGCAAAACCACGGTTTCGCTGCTGATGAAGCGACCCTGCCAAGCAACCTTCGTGCTACTCACGTATCGCTGTTTGATGGCTCGCTGCAAGGTATTCACCGTACTGACAAGCCAGCGTTTAGCTTCCAAGGTCACCCAGAAGCAAGCCCAGGTCCACACGATGCCGCACCGTTGTTCGACCATTTCATTGAATTAATGCAAGCTCGCAAAGCCTAATTGATACCGGAGTCAAAATGCCAAAACGTACCGATCTAAAAAGCATTCTTATCTTAGGCGCAGGCCCGATTGTTATCGGCCAAGCGTGTGAGTTTGACTACTCTGGCGCGCAAGCGTGTAAAGCGCTAAAAGAAGAAGGCTACCGAGTTATCCTAGTTAACTCAAATCCAGCAACCATTATGACTGACCCAGAAATGGCCGATGCGACGTACATCGAGCCAATTCACTGGGAAGTAGTAGAAAAGATCATCGCTAAAGAGCGTCCATGTGCAGTATTACCAACCATGGGTGGCCAAACCGCGCTAAACTGCGCTCTTGACCTTGACCGCCATGGCGTACTCGCGAAATACGACGTAGAGCTAATCGGTGCTACAGCGGATGCGATTGATAAAGCAGAAAACCGTGAACGCTTCGATAAAGCCATGAAAAACATTGGCCTTGAGTGTCCACGCGCTGAAATAGCGCACTCAATGGAAGAAGCACTAGATATCCTGACTCGTATCGGCTTCCCTTGTATTATCCGCCCATCATTCACTATGGGTGGTACAGGTGGTGGTGTTGCCTACAACATGGAAGAGTTCGAAGAGATCTGTACTCGTGGTCTTGACCTATCTCCAACCAAAGAGCTGCTTATCGACGAGAGCTTAATCGGTTGGAAAGAGTACGAGATGGAAGTGGTTCGTGACAAAAACGACAACTGTATCATCGTTTGTTCGATTGAAAACTTTGACCCTATGGGCGTTCACACGGGTGACTCAATCACAGTAGCACCTGCACAAACACTGACTGACAAAGAATACCAAATCATGCGTAATGCCTCGATGGCAGTACTGCGTGAAATTGGTGTTGAGACCGGCGGTTCAAACGTACAGTTTGGTGTAAACCCAGCTGATGGCCGTATGGTTATCATCGAGATGAACCCGCGTGTATCACGTTCATCTGCGCTAGCGTCAAAAGCGACAGGTTTCCCTATCGCGAAAATCGCAGCTAAATTAGCCGTAGGTTACACCCTAGACGAGCTTAAAAACGACATCACAGGCGGTGCGACTCCTGCGTCTTTCGAACCTTCAATCGACTACGTGGTAACTAAGATCCCACGTTTTAACTTCGAAAAGTTTGCTGGTTCTAACGACCGTTTGACTACCCAGATGAAGTCTGTGGGTGAAGTGATGGCGATTGGTCGTAACCAACAAGAATCGCTACAAAAAGCGTTACGTGGTCTTGAAGTTGGCGCAACAGGTTTCAACCCTATCGTTGCACTGGATGACCCTAACGCACGTGAGAAAATCGTGCATGAGCTACGCGAGCCAGGCGCAGAGCGTATTTGGTACGTAGCAGATGCCATTCGTCACGGTATGTCTATCGAAGAAGTCTATGAGTTAACTAAGATTGACCATTGGTTCCTAGTGCAAATCGAAGATATTCTTAAAGACGAAGCGAAAATCAAAGAAGTGGGCATGGCGGGTCTAACTGAAGACTTCCTACGCAAACTTAAGCGCAAAGGCTTTGCTGACGCGCGTATCGCAGAAATCGCGGGCGTTTCAGAAACTGAAATTCGTAAAAAGCGTCATACACTTAACATCGTGCCAGTTTATAAGCGCGTTGATACGTGTGCCGCGGAATTTAGCTCAGACACAGCTTACATGTACTCAAGCTATGACGAAGAGTGTGAAGCGCAGCCGTCTGATAAAGACAAGATCATGGTTATCGGTGGTGGTCCAAACCGTATCGGCCAAGGTATCGAGTTCGATTACTGCTGTGTGCACGCGGCGTTGGCAATGCGTGAAGATGGTTATGAAACCATTATGGTTAACTGTAACCCAGAAACCGTATCAACTGACTACGATACCTCTGACCGTTTATATTTCGAGCCAATTACGCTGGAAGACGTGTTAGAAATCGTCCGCGTTGAAAAGCCAAAAGGCGTTATCGTGCAATACGGTGGTCAAACACCACTAAAACTTGCGCGTGCCCTTGAAGCGAACGGCGTGCCAATCATTGGTACTTCGCCAGATGCGATTGACCGTGCTGAAGACCGTGAGCGTTTCCAACATTTAGTTGAGCGTTTAAACCTACTTCAACCAGAAAACGCGACTGTCACATCACTTGAAGAAGCTGTGGTTAAGTCTCAAGAAATCGGCTTCCCACTGGTTGTTCGTCCATCATACGTACTAGGTGGTCGCGCCATGGAAATCGTTTACGACGAAGACGACCTACGTCGTTACATGACGCACGCGGTGTCGGTATCGAATGAAGCGCCAGTATTACTTGACCGTTTCCTTGACGATGCAACAGAAGTTGACGTAGACGCAATCTGTGACGGTCAAGAAGTGTTGATTGGCGGTATCATGGAGCACATCGAACAAGCCGGTGTTCACTCTGGTGACTCTGCGTGTTCACTACCTGCACACTCACTGTCTGAAGAAATTCAGAACGTCATGCGTGAGCAAGTAAAAGCCATGGCGCTTGAGCTAGGTGTAGTGGGTCTAATGAACACCCAGTTTGCGGTGAAAGATGGCCAGGTTTACTTAATCGAAGTCAACCCACGTGCTGCGCGTACTGTACCATTTGTATCAAAAGCTACGGGTGTTGCGCTGGCTAAAGTCGCGGCGCGTTGTATGGTTGGTCAATCTCTGCAATCACAAGGCGTGACCAAAGAAGTTATTCCACCATACTACAGCGTGAAAGAAGTCGTACTGCCGTTTGCTAAGTTCCCAGGTGTTGACCCAATGCGTGGCCCAGAGATGCGTTCAACGGGTGAAGTAATGGGTGTTGGTGAAAACTTCGCCGAAGCGTTTGCAAAAGCGCAATTAGGTGCGGGTAATACTTTACCACGCGGTGGTCGCGCGTTACTATCTGTGCGCAATGGCGACAAAGCACGCGTTGTTGAACTAGCAAAAACCATGAAAGCTCTTGGTTTTGAGCTAGATGCAACTTCAGGTACTGCTGCGGCAATCGAAGCTGCGGGTATCGAAGTACGTCGCGTGAACAAAGTGTTCGAAGGCCGTCCTCATATTCTTGACCGTATCAAGAACAAAGAGTATAGCTATATCGTAAACACCACTGAAGGTCGCCAAGCCATTGAAGATTCAAAGGTGTTACGTCGTGGTGCGCTACAGCACAAGATTAACTATACCACGACGTTGAACGCAGCCTTCGCAAACTGTACTGCTCACTCAGCAGACGACAGAGCGAAAGTAAGCTCAGTTCAAGAGCTACACCAGCGATTAAACTAAGGACCGTGCTGGGGCATTTGCCCCAGCGAGAAGTGAGATATCTATGCAATCAATTCCGATGACTGTACGAGGCGAGAAAATGCTTCGCGACGAACTGAATCACTTGAAAACTGTGGTACGTCCAAAAATCATCGCCGACATCGCCGAAGCGCGTGAGCACGGTGATTTAAAGGAAAACGCAGAGTATCACGCCGCGCGTGAGCAACAAGGGTTCTGTGAGGGACGCATTCAAGAAATTGAAGCTAAGCTATCTACAGCACAAGTGATCGATATCACCAAAATCGCCAACAACGGCAAAGTCATTTTTGGCGCTACAGTGACGATTTTGAATGTCGAAACGGATGCTGAAGTAACCTATCGCATCGTTGGCGACGATGAAGCCAATATCAAAGAAAATTTGATTTCGGTGAACTCTCCTATCGCGCGTGGCTTAATCACTAAGGAAGTGGATGATACTGTCAATATTCAAACACCAAATGGTGTGGTTGAATATGAAATCATCGATGTCCAATACGTGTAAGTCAGGCATTAAAGGTGCCCAGCACTTTTAAGAGAAAGGCCGTTTATGTTAAGTAAACGGCCTTTTTTGTTTTTGCTACTGTTAGTTATTTTATTAGGGCGTGTTAACCATAGACTTGTTTACCGGCAACCCAAGTTGCTATCACTTCACCACTACTATCCAGCGCACATAGGTCGGCAAATTTCCCTACACAAATCGAACCAGTTTGCGCTGCAATACCTAAAAATCGTGCGGGTACTAATGAAGCCATTTTTACCGCATCTAACTCGCTGACTTCGGTTTGCTCACGCAAAAAACGCAAGGCTTTATCTAACGTTAGTGTGCTCCCTGCAAGCGAACCTTCATCAGTGGTGGCGATACCATTGTTGACATTGATTGCCATTTCACCTAATTGATAACGTCCATCGACTAAGCCACCAGCATTGACGCAATCGCTGATAAGGGTCATATGCTCTGCGCCTTTGAGTCGATAAATTAAATCAACTACCGCGGGGTGTAAATGCACCCCATCTGCAATCAGCTCAACCAGAGCCTCTTGGCGATGTAATAATGCCCCTACCGTCCCCGGTTCACGGTGATGTAATCCACGCATGCCATTAAACACATGTACACCACCGCACGCACCTGCATTGAGCGCATCACAAGTGGTGTCATAACTACTGTCACAATGACCAAGCAGTACTTTAATTCCCTGCTCGCTTAACCAGCGAATGATCTGCTGGGCATTTTCCAGCTCTGGGGCAAGGGCCACAACTTTTAGGCTAGCGCCCGCAGCGGCAAGCATTTGTTCAAAATACTGCTGTTCTAGTGGCAAGAAAAAGTGGGTATTGTGCGCGCCTTTAAAGCGACTAGAAAAGAACTGCCCTTCGCTGTAGGCGCCAAGTAGTCTCGCCCCCTCGTTAATAGGATTTGCCATCACTTGCTTCACACAGCGCAGTGCAGCTAAGGTCTGCTGCCAATCGGCGGTGACTGTAGTGGCCAAAAAGCCAGTCACGCCATATTTTGCCAGTGAACAAGCTATGCGCTGTAAACTTTCAGGTTTGGCGTCCATGACATCAGCGCCTTCACGGCCATGAATGTGTAAATCTATCATTCCCGGCATGAGCGTGAGCTCAGGTAAATCTATTATCTCAATACTAGGATCTGGCTGCACTGTGATAGCGGCAATGCGCTCCCCCGCTATTAATACGGCATGACCTGTTAAAATAGCATCTAAGGTAATAATACGTTTTGGGCGTAAATAGAATGAGCTCATAGCTGACTACCCAAAATGGCTGCACCACGCGCGCCACTGGCGTCACCAAAACGCGCACGGATAATTTTTGGCACACTAATATTATTAAACACATGCTGACTGATGGCTGCTGGGAGCGTTTCTACGACTTCATCGACCAACGACATCCCCCCGCCTAATACTATGACCTCTGGGTCGTAAGCCATCACAATATTGGCAAACGCGCTGCCCAGTAAGTCCATGTAGCAACTAAAACTATTAATAGCAATAGGCAGATCTTGGCGTAACTGCGCAACTATTTCGACACTGCTTAAACATTCGCCACCATGATGTTGATAAATGCGTGCAAGACCAGGGCCAGCAATGTAACGCTCAAGGCAACCTGTTAACCCGCAGCCACAGCTTTCAATTGGCAGTTGGTATTTTTGAAACAAATGTGCCGGTAGCGGATGATGACCATATTCACCCGCAATACCCTGCGCCGACTTATATAACTGACCGTCGATACACATGCCACCCGCGGCACCCGTGCCGATGATAGCGCCATAAACCCGAGAATACCCTTCGCCTGCGCCACCGCTCCCTTCAGAAAGTGCAAAGCAGCGGCAGTCATTCTCAATTGCGATGTTGCGGCCAAGCAGTAGCTCTAAATCATCTGCCACCCGCTTGCCATTTGCGTATGGTAGATTGGCACTCAGCACTTCTCCATCTGCATTGACTATCCCCGGCATGCCGATACCGACTTTACCACTGCAGTGATATTTTTCATCAGCATTGGCAATAAGCCCGCTAAGCGCCTGGAGAAAATCAGTATAGCTATGTTGCGGTGTGGCTTGTCGCCAGCTTTCAAGTAAATTCAAGTCGCTGTCAAACACCGCAATTTCTATTTTGGTTCCACCTATGTCTACGCCGTAGATCATGTTTTTTGCTCTTATTGTAATGGATGGATAATAACACCTTGCACCACCCGATTAACTTCTCCGGATGGGCAAGGGTTATCAGGGGAAATCCCCAAGGAGATGGCTTTAAAGCAGGCCAGTATTTGGCAATACACGATATAAATCAGCCCCAGCCAAACATCGTCAAGCGCATTTAAATCCGTCATAAACTGCGCTTGGCTCAGAGCTATCACATGGGCTTTACCATCACGCGCCAGCTCGCGTTGTAAGTCTAAGTCGTAACGGGCCGCATATTCATCGCTGGACTGCAGGAGCACCACTAAGGTCTCTTTATTGATCATTGACTTTGGACCATGGCGAAAGCCGAGTGGCGTTTCAAAGCTACTCCAGATCTGGCCTGCGCTCAGTTCCAAGTATTTCAGCGCCGCTTCCTGTGCAAAGCCTTTTAACGCCCCACTGCCAAGAAACACCACGCGACTAAATGGCACTTCAGCAAGGGCTTGTAAAGCATTTGCTTCTTCGCAAATCAAACGTGCGGTGGCATTAGCAACCGCACTTAGCTGTTGCTGATCTGGTGAAAAGGCCTGTAAACATGCCACCAGCATAGTCGTGAACGAACTGGTCATAGCAAAACTTTTATCTAGTGTCGCCTCTGGCATCAACACTGCGAAGCCATTAGCGCGCTGTGCCACTGCATGATGCAAAGCACCGTTGGCATTACAGCTAAAGCTAAGATGATAAAGGTCGCTATGGCATAGCTCTGCCAATGTTAATGCCGCGACACTTTCGGGGCTATTGCCTGAGCGCGCAAAAGATACCAACAGAGTTGGGCTTTTATCGGCAAAATAACGCGCAGGATGCGACACCAGATCTGTGGTTGCAATGGCTTCTACGCGCCGCGCGAGTTTGTCGCTAAGATAATCGGCCAAAACATCGCCAACATAGGCCGAAGTACCAGCCCCTGTTAGAATGATCCGTAGTGCTGGCGTACTCAGCCGCGCCTGTAAAAAGTCTTGTAATGCGGGTAACGTCGCAAGATGCTCAGCAACAGCCAGCCAAGTCTGTGGCTGCTGGGTAATTTCGCGCGTGGTATGAATAGCATGCACATCATCCGCTTGTTTTTGGTTCAAGCCTAAATAATTCATCATCGCCACTCCTTACAACTGACCACAAGCACTGGCATAACGGGCAATCACCCGCTCTACATAATGAGTGGCAAAGCGCTTGCCTTGCCCCTCGTTATTCTTGGCTATATCGAGCTCAGCGGCATAAGGTAAATATTGGCGCAACAACGGCTTTGGAATGTGCAGAGTGTTAATATTGGCAATTAGCTTACTGACCGCCGCTTGCACATGAGGTTTGGTCCAAAAATAACGAATGCGATCACTTAAGCTAAAATAGCATTGCATCGCTTGCGCTGTGCTCGTGCCGTGATAGAAGCGCTGCCAACTGGCAGGCTCTGTAGCCATGTCATTGGCAACGACTTGACGTAAGTGGCTTTGCTGTAATGGGGCAACTAGCAACTCTTCGATATGAGATAGGCCGAACAACGCCTCTCTTAAAGCAAACGTGAGCTCTGGGCCTACTTTTAAAATAGCAAAGTGATTTTCCACCAACTGTGCGAGTTGTTGAGTGTGTTGATAATCTGTTGAGTGGGCTTCGTATACCCAAGTATGCGTCGGCGACACTAGCGTTTTCAATGCGGCTGCTTTGCTCGCATCAAATTGCACCACCTGCCAATTGTCAAACTCAACCCCAGGTTGCACCACTACGCCAATCACACGTTGCCATGCCTCTGCCAATCCCGCAGCAAAAAACGCTTTTTGATGCAGTTGTAAGGTACGTTCAACATCGCTAACCGCCGTAACCGTAAGGCTATCAATCACTTCATCAGCCCCGCCGGGTGGCGGTACTTCAGTGCCAATTACATAATAAATATCACTTTTGCCAAATTCAGTACGCGCGGTTTGCTCAGCAATGGCACACAGTCTTGCAGCTCGCGCAGCTATTTCGTTCTCGCATAATGGCAAACTATCATCTGCACACGCCATACTGGTATCCAGATGGATCTTCTTAAAACCTGCTCGAACGTAGTCAGCGATTAAGCTATCAGCTAACATCATCGCCTCTTCGGCTGGTTTATGTTGCCAACACACAGGGCCTAGATGGTCACCACCAAAATGGATAAGTGCTTCGTCACAATCGAGGTTTTTCGCCATCGACTTTACAAACTGAATAAAGTCAGCAGGCTGCATGGCGGTATAGCCGCCAAATTGATTTACCTGATTCGCAGTGGCTTCAATAAGTACATCAAGTTGGTGAGTTTTCGCATGGTTTAATGCCGCTTCTATTACCCACGGATGTGCTGAACACACCGAAAAAATACCTTTATTTTCACCTTGGCGATTTGCCGCCAACTGCTGCAACAGGTTTTGCATGCTTACCTCAATTATTGTTCTACCAGAATTAATCGCACCCCAGCCTGAGTAAACGCTTGCCGATAATCTTCAGGTAAACCGTGATCGGTCACTAAAATATCGAGCTCGTCCAAGGCTAAGATTTTATGTAAGCCGCGCCTTGCGAACTTACTTGAATCCGTTACAGCAATTACAGTACGCGCGGCTTCGCACATCACCCGGTTAAGATGGGCTTCATATTCAAAGTGGGTCGTAATGCCCAACTCCAAATCTAAGCCATCGACACCAAGTACCACTTTGTCAAAATGGAACTGCTGCAAGTTACTTTCCGCTTGGCGACCGTAAAACGACAACGATTTCTTACGTAACGTGCCGCCTGTCATACGAACTTCCACTCCATCGGCACTGACCAGTTGCTGCGCGACATTCAGACCATTGGTCATCACCACCAGATTCTGGTGTTGTGCCAAGCTCTTAGCCACTTCTTCCGTGGTTGTGCCTGAATCAAGGATGATGGACTCTCCATCTTCGATAAGTTTCGCCACAGCAACGGCGAGGCGCTGTTTTACGGCCTGATTCGCATCATGTTTTTCATTCACCGATAGCTCTTTACTCAGACGTGAGCTGGCCATGGCACCACCATGAGCTCTGACAATTAACCCGCGTTGATCTAACTCATTCAGATCGCTTCGAATCGTCACAGTTGAGACGGAGAAATGCGCCGCTAACTCAGGTACTGTGACCTTGCCCTTGGTGGCAATTAGCTGCACGATTTCATGACGTCTCTCAATGGTATTTAACATAGTGTTATCCTGTATAAGCTAAATTCATCTTACGAATGCTTTCATTTGCTTTCAAGTTGTTTTTGAAATTATTTTCATCTTCTTCTGTTTGGTGCTGCGACGTTTTCCGCCGCTGCCTCTATCTTGAACCATCCTGCCGCTGCACTCAACTTTATTTATCTTTATGTTTTTAATGATTAAAAAATATTACCATGGGCATCAATACGGTATTTAAAACACGGCTACTATGGTTTTCAAAGTCGCCACAAGTTTTTCTACACAACAAAAATGAAAGCATTTGAAAGTTTATTTCTTGCACAAACTTTTCTTTGATGTTACTAATGATAAAAGTGAAATAGAAATTGTTAAAAAGAGGCTGAAAAATGAATGAGAATAATCGCCGCCAGTTTTTAAAAACCGCAGCTAAAGCAGGGGCAATAGCGGCCGCAGGGGGCGTACTTGCAGCGTGCAGTAGCACAGGTAATAGCAAACCGCTGTTCAATCGCGCCCAAGGCACATCGGTGTTTGGCCTAACCATCCCCAAAATGGAAGTGGTCAGAGTTGCATTTATCGGCGTAGGTGAACGCGGTAGTGGCGCAGTAAAGCACTTTTGCCATCTTGATGGCGTTGAAATTAAAGCCGTTTGCGATACTGATCCGCTAGTCGTTGAGCGCGCCTTAAAAATCTGTCGCGGCAATAACAAACCGCTACCCCAAACTTATGGTAATGGTGACTACGATTACCGTCGCATGCTTGAGCGTCAAGACATTGATATTGTGATTATCTCTACGCCATGGCAATGGCATACCGTGATGTCCGTAGATACCATGGAAAGCGGTAAACACGCTTTTGTTGAAGTGCCCGCTTGCGTATCCGTTGACGAAGCTTGGCAGTTGGTGAACACCTCGGAGCGTACGCAAAAAAATTGTATGATGCTTGAAAACGTCTGTTACGGCCGCGACGAGCTCATGGTACTCAACATGGCACGCCAAGGTTTGTTTGGTGAATTGTTACACGGCGAAGCGGCGTACATTCACGAGCTACGTTGGCAAATGAAAGAGCTAACCCGCAAAACGGGTTCTTGGCGTACTTTTTGGCACACCACAGTCAATGGCAACCTTTACCCGACCCATGGCTTGGGGCCTGTATCTCAATATATGAATATCAACCGCGGTGACCGCTTTGACTATATCACCTCGATGAGTTCCCCTGCCTTAGGCCGCGCGGCCTACGCCAAACGTGAGTTTCCTGCCGATCACAGCCGCAATAAACTCAAATATATTGCGGGGGATATGAACACCAGCATCATCAAGACTGTCAAAGGCCGCACTATTATGGTGCAGCATGACACCACCACCCCACGCCCTTATTCACGCCATAACCTTATTCAAGGTACCAACGGCGTATTCGCAGGGTTTCCAAACCGCATCGCATTAGAAAACAACAACCGCCTTGATAATTACCATGAATGGGATTTCGACATGGATTATTGGTATGGCAAATACGACCACCCACTTTGGCAACGTATGGGCCGTGAAGCTGAGCGTAATGGCGGCCATGGCGGGATGGATTTTTTGATGTTCTGGCGCATTGTGTACTGCCTGCGTAACGGCGAGCCGCTCGATCAGGATGTTTATGATGCAGCTGCATGGTCGGTCGTGTTCCCACTGTCAATGCAATCAGTGGCAGAGCGCTCCGCCTCAAAAGATTTCCCGGACTTTACCCGTGGTGCTTGGCAAAGCAATGCACCGCTGGCCATTGTCCGATAGCAAAAAATCAGCACGCTGGCTTGTTGGGGAATATAACCAAACTACTTGACGTTACAGGTAGGCAGCAAGTAAGCGAATCCCATCAGCATAAATAAATTATGTGATTGGGGTGCGCAAACGTAGCCAACACCGCGGCGGCCTCAAGTAGGCAGGATATAAACAGCGTGCTTAAACACCAACCTATCGAGGGCACAATTGTGAACAATAATAATCGTAAAACAGGACACTCTGCACTCGCTTTGGCTATTTATTCTGCATTAGCAAGTTCAGCAGTGTATGCAGAAGAAGCCGACGGCGCCAAGTCTACTCAGGAAAGTATCGAAGTCGTTGAAGTAAAAGGGATCCGCAGTAGTATTAAAGAATCCCTATTTCTTAAACAAAACGCCACTGCGGTGGTTGACTTAGTCGTCGCAGACGACATAGGGAAGTTCCCTGATGAGAACCTCGCTGAAGCACTGCAGCGTATTCCCGGCATCACCATTACCCGCAATGGTGGTGAAGGCCAAAAAATCTTAGTGCGAGGTATGGGCTCTGGCTACAACGTGACCACCCTCAATGGTCGTAAACTTGCGTCAGAAGATGCTGGCCGCGATTTTAACTACGACACTATCGCGTCAGAACTCGTTAATGTCTTAAAGGTCTACAAATCACCAGAAGCGCGATTAATTGAAGGCGGCATTGGTGCGATTATCGACATAGAAACCCGTAAACCACTTGCCCTCGATGGCTTTACGGTGTCGGCCTCAGCCAAAGGCATTTATGAATCGCGTACCAAAGATACCAATCCGCATGCCTCTTTTATTATTGGCGACAAATTAGACGACGATACATTTGGTGTGTTGTTCTCTGCGGTCTACTCGAAAAAAACCCTACGTGAGGATAGTTATTCTGCCGCTGGTTTCTTCGACGAAGACGAAGGTTGGGGAGCTGACAGTGCAGGTGTACCAGTAGACACCAATAACAATGGTAAAATTGACTCGGTAGACGAGATATTTGCCTCAAAAATCCCAAGCTACATGTATTTTACCAATGCTCAGGATACTCGTACACGTTTGGGTGCGACCCTGGCGTTGCAATGGCGTCCAAGTGATCAACTGGACGTCAACTTCGATGCACTCTATTCTCGTTACAACACGGACGGCCATAAATACCAAATTGGTTTTGTAAACTATGATGAATCGTGGACTCCCGGCACACCGCTATTTACCAATGCCGAATTTGACGAATTAAACCGCGTGGTCGCTATGCGCCAAAGTGGCGATGCCACTATGGTCGAGCTGCTAAACCTTAGTGAACCCAGAAAAACCGATACATATCAAATTGGTCTCAACACCGTTTGGCATTATTCACCGTCATTAAAGATCACAGCAGATCTCGCCTATTCCGAAGCGAAAAATCAAAACGCAGGGGATAATCGTTTTATCGTTGCGCGCGGCTTTGTTGATAGTATTGATATCAACTACAACACTGGCAACTTGCTGCCTGACGTTACGCTCGCTCCCGGTTTAACCGCAGATCAAGACTATGGTGCACATTACAGCTTAAACTCAGGCACAGGTGTCACAGATAAAGTGACTGATTTAAAACTTTTTGCGCAATACCTACCAGAAAGCGAAGGTTTACTTGCTAGCGTTGACTTTGGTGTGTCTTACATCAAGCAAAGCAAAGGTCAGAATGGCTTCCGCTCCAGTAACCCAAGCCAATTTAGCCGTGGTGGCTTTTATCTCAACCGCGACGGTTATCAATTTGACAACAGCTCAGTATTTAACCGTGGTGAATTTGAACTGTTTAAAATCCCGACCAATGTATTTGTACCTGCAAACTTCGATAATTTCCTTGATGGTGAAAATAGTGTTTCGCCGGAACCTTGGCCAAGCTTTGATTATGACAAACTATTGGCTTACTTCCGTTCATTAAATAGTGCCGCAGCAGATAAAAGTATCGTTGCGAGCGTACAAAAAGCCGATACCTATGAAGTGAGTGAGGCCGTCACCAGTGCTTTTGTTCAGGCAAACCTGCAAGATACTATTGCAGATATGCCGTTTAACCTTAACTTGGGTTTGCGGGCGAGCAAAACCACCATAGACTCGATGGGCTATCTGTATAACTTTGATGCTATCGTGCTAGATGATGCCAATAAGCCGAGTAGCAATGAGTGGCAAAAAACCACTTATGTGACGCACTCTGACGATTACACATCGGTTTTACCAAGCATGAACTTCAAACTCAATATTGAGGATGATTTGGTGTTTAGAAGCTCAGTGGCAAAAGTACTGAGCCGCCCCGCCTTGCAATACCTGCGGATCTGGGCCGCACCTAACTTTACGACATTCAAAGAGGGCTTGCCGACTCTCTCTATGGGTAATCCTGGGGTTGAACCAGAGAAAGCCGTACAAGCAGATTTCACTTTAGAATGGTACCACGGTGACACAAATTCAATCAGTGGGGGATTGTTCTTTAAAGACATTGAATCCTTTATCAGTAAGACCGACCGCGCTATAACCCTTGGTCAAAATAGCTACTACGCCTCTGTTCCGACGGCTGGTCAATACGGTGCAAAAGTATCTGGTGCGGAATTCGCTTTATCACAATCTTTTGATGAGTATTTGCCTGAGCCATTCAACGGCTTTGGGGTGCAATTTAACTATACTTATGTGAAAAGTAACTATGATGATCCTGAGCTAAAAGCCAAAGGCTTACCATTTCAAGGTATGTCGAAAAATTCCTACAATGCGGTGGTTTATTACGAGCAATATGGCTTCCAAGCAAGGCTTGCCTATAACTGGCGTAGTCGCTATTTAGTCGACCCTGAAGCGTGGGGTGGCCCAGCTTGGATAAAAGACTATGGCCAGCTTGATGCCAGCGCCAGTTACGATATCTATGAAAATATCAGTATTTTCGCTGAAGCCAGTAACTTGACCAATAATCGCCATTGGGGTTATGTCAAACGTGATGACCAAGTAAGCAATCTTGAGCGTTTTGGTACCCAAATTGCGCTAGGGATCCGTGGCTCGTTCTAGTTTCAACATAGTAGCCCGGCGTAGCCGGGCATTAAGGAAAAACCATGATACACATGTTTAGAAACACCCTAGTTACCAGCACTGTCGCTTTACTTGTCGCATGCGGTGACGGTAGTGAAACTAATGCAACATCTACATCAGTATCCACCCCCGTCATAGCAGAGAAAGCGCCTGCAGCGGTTAATTACACCGAACAAGTACTGACCTCAGCCAATACTTGGGTCGATGGCAGCATCACTCAGTCTGCTAACCTCATCAGCGACTCCGGTATTTCAAACTGGCAAAGCACTGAAGACGTGCTGACTACTTATGTTTATTTCAACCAAACTGGTCAAGTCAATGTCGCACTTTCCATTGCAAAAGCGGCTGGTAAAAGTACGCTTAGCCTCGAAATGGCTAATAAGCTCACGGAATTTGATGTGGACGCCAATCAAACGCAAATTGAGCTCGGAGAATTTACGGTCACTCAACTTGGCTATCAGCGCATTACCTTACGTGGGATAAAAAAATCAGCCCAGCACTTTCCGAGCATCAGTGCGATTAAGCTTGGTGGCGAGGCGCTCAACACGCCTCCATTTTATGTTCGCGATGATGTCTACTGGGGTCGTCGTGGCCCGTCAGTGCACTTGAGTTATCAGCTCCCTGATGCCAGTGCAGACTACCAGTGGTTTTATAATGAAGTCACAGTCCCTGAGGGCTATGACCCTATTGGTAGCTATTTTATGGCCAATGGTTTTGCTGAAGGTTACTTTGGTATTCAAGTAAATAGTGCGCAAGAGCGACGGGTGCTGTTTTCTGTTTGGAGCCCCTACCAGACAGACGACCCAAGCACCATCCCCGAAGCATATCGTGTCAAATTGCTGCGTAAAGGCGATGCGGTGAATACCGGTGAGTTTGGCAATGAAGGTTCAGGTGGGCAAAGTTTCTTGCGTTACACTTGGCAAGCAGGCCAAAGCTATCGCTTTTTGCTGAGCGTAAAACCTTCCGACACCTTAGCTGAACACACCGAATATACGGCCTACTTCTTTGCACCCGAGCTCAACCAATGGCAGCTTATCGCGAGTTTTGCACGCCCACAAACCGCCACTTACTTAAGCCGCCCACATAGCTTTTTAGAGAATTTTATTCCTGAGGCTGGTCACTTAGAACGTAAAGCGTTCTACACCAACCAATGGGTAGCGACCACAGATGGCCGGTGGTCAGCCCTGACACAAGCGACTTTTACTTATGATGCTACTGCGAGAAAACAGTCACGCCGCGACTATCAAGGGGGGGTGGAGGAAAACCGTTTTTATCTAAGAAATACCGGTTTCTTTAGTGACAGTACCGAATATCATAGTGTTTTTACAACACAGCCAGCAACCAATGTACCTGACATAAAGTTTGAGCAACTTCCTTAAACTGCGCGGCAATCTAGGGCTCCCCTCTAGATTGCCTATCAATTACAAGCAGTACTGCGAAATAATCCGATAAACGTCGTTAATGTTATCACCGGCTTTAAACTCTTTGACCAAAGGCATAGGATCTGAGCCAATCCAGATTTTTAGTTCAGAATCTAAATCAAAATGCCCTGCTGATTCTTTACTGAATTTGGTGATTTTGCTGTAAGGAATGGTCAGCATTTCTACTTTAGAGCCCGTCATACCTTGTTTATCAATGAGAATAAGACGTTTATTGGTAAACACGAACATATCGCGGATCACTTGATACGCTTTCTCAACCTGCTCACCTGCGATCAGGGTATCGTTTAACAGTTTGTCTAACTTGTCGCTATCTACTTCACTGGCGTTGCCCATTAGACCACTAAATAATCCCATTTTTAATTTCCTTGCGGCTAGTTTCAGTCAGCCCAGTTTAGGTGACATAAGCAAAAAACGAAAGACAAAAAAGCCAGACAAGTGTCTGGCTTGCAGATTGATGATAAACCCTGCTTTTTTAAGCGGGGTTTATTTTTTCGATAGTTAGGTCGTTTTTTCTAG
>NZ_JBHRSD010000043.1:0-55206 GCF_042643375.1 Pseudoalteromonas fenneropenaei | reverse complement strand
AGAAAAAACGACCTAACTATCGAAAAAATAAACCCCGCTTAAAAAAGCAGGGTTTATCATCAATCTGAGGCAGCCTAAGCTGCCTTTCTATTACTCTTTGCCTGTACCCACTTCAACTCGAGTCTTTAATTTCTGACCCGGTCTGAAGGTGACAACGCGACGCGCCGAAATTGGAATATCTTCGCCAGTCTTGGGATTACGCCCAGGTCGCTCTTTCTTGTCACGGAGATCAAAGTTACCAAAGCCGGAGAGTTTAACTTGCTCTCCTTTTTCTAGCGCTGAGCGGATTTCTTCAAAAAACGCTTCAACTAAGTCTTTGGCATCCTTTTTGTTTATCCCCAACTTTTCAAATAGGTGTTCAGCTATGTCGGCTTTAGTAAGCGCCATATCTAGTCCCTCAACGATGCGTTAAATTGTTTAGCCAGTTCGGCCACCACGTTGTCTACAACTAAGCTGATGTCTTTCTCTTCGAGTGTTCTATCAACCGCTTGTAGTGTAAGAGCAATTGCAAGGCTCTTAAACCCAGGCTCAATACCTTTGCCCTTATACACATCGAACAAGTTTAGGTCAACTAATTGATTTCCGCCAACTTTCTCAATGCTATTTAAAATATCGCCTATTTTTACATCATCTGCAACTAAAATAGCAATATCACGACGATTTGAAGGGAATTTTGACAATTTTTCCGCTTCTGGAATACGTCGAGTGGTTAAAGCGTCAACTTCAATTTCAAACACATAAGCCGCTTGGTTAAGATCAAGGCCTTTTAGTAGCTGCGGATGGATAGCACCAATATAGCCGACCTTACGCTCATCTAAGTAGATAGCAGCAGATTGACCTGGGTGCAAGCCGTCACATGCCTCAGCTTTAAAACTAAAACGTGCTTTATCATTGGTGAGCGCCAGTAGAGCTTCAAGGTCGCCTTTCACATCGAAGAAATCAACCGCACGGGTGGCGATAGTCCAATGTTCAGAGTGGGTATTACCATAAGCAATACCGCCAATTACTGGTACTTGCTCAACGCCATTTTCGGCTTGTTCGTTCTTTAAGAATTTAAGGCCTTGCTCAAACAAACGAATACGCGTTTGTTGGCGGTTTTGGTTATAAACCACAGCATTTACAAGACCTGGCATTAAGCTCACGCGCATCGCCGACATCTCAACCGAAATTGGGTGTGGTAGTACTAGCGCATCTGACTCTGGGTGCAATAATGTTTGAACTTTAGGGTCAACGAAGCTGTAAGTAATAGCTTCTTGGTAACCACGCGCAACCAAAGCATGGCGTAGGTTAGCCACGCTCAATTTGGCTTCTTGGTGTACAGTCATTTTTAATGATGCAACTGGCGCAACATTGGGAATATTGTTATAACCAAATACCCTTGCCACTTCCTCGATTAAGTCTTCTTCAATGCTGATATCAAAGCGATAGCTTGGCACTTCTGCTTGCCACGTGTTATCACCAAAAGTCACCGCTAAACCCAGACGAGTGAGGATATCGGTTACTTTGTCATCGGCAATATGGTAGCCAATCACTTTATCTAAACGCTCACGGCGTAAAGTCACCGCAGCTTTAACTGGTAAATCAGCTTGAGATACAGCTTCAACCACAGGACCGGCTTGACCACCAGCGATTTCAAGTAGTAAAGCGGTTGCACGCTCCATTGCATCGCGTTGTAGCTGGTAATCCACGCCACGCTCGTAACGATGCGATGCATCTGTGTGTAGTCCGTAACTACGTGCTTGCCCCGCAATCGCCAGTGGATGGAAGAATGCACTTTCTAGTAACACATCAACCGTGCCTTCTTTCACACCTGACGCTTCACCACCAAAAATACCGGCCATGGCTAGGGCTTTGTGATGATCGGCAATCACTAAGGTTGAGCTATTCAGTTTTGCGGTATTGCCATCAAGCAATACTAACTCTTCGCCTTCAACCGCGTTACGTACCTTGATACCACCTTCAATGGCGCTCAAATCAAACGCGTGCATTGGGTGACCTAACTCAAGTAACACATAGTTAGTGACGTCAACTACTGGGTCAATACTACGAATACCTGAGCGACGGAGTTTTTCCGCCATCCAAAATGGTGTCACCGCATCAAGGTTAATACCTTTAACGATACGACCTAAATAACGTGGACATGACTTGCTGTTAACCAGTTCAATGCTGATAGTATCACTGATGGTTGCAGCAACCGCTGGGATAGCCAGCTCGTTCACATCTAGACCATTTAACACGCCCACTTCACGCGCTAAACCTTTAATACCAAGACAATCACTACGGTTTGGCGTTAAGTCAACGTCAATTGTTACATCGTTTAAGCCAAAATATTCGCGGATATCTTGGCCAATTGGTGCATCGGCAGGCAATTCGATGATGCCCTCTGAGTTTTCCGCCATGCCAAGCTCAGAGAATGAACACAGCATGCCATTTGAAGGCTGACCGCGTAACTTGGCCTTTTTAATTTTAAAATCGCCTGGTAATACCGCACCAACTGTTGCAACGGCTACTTTAAGCCCTTGACGGCAGTTTGCTGCACCGCACACGATATCGAGTAATTCGTCGCCGCCCACGTTCACTTTGGTAACGCGCAATTTGTCTGCGTCAGGGTGCTGGCCACATTCAACCACTTCACCGATAACAATACCGTTAAACTCGCCAGCGACTGGGTCTAAACCATCTACTTCCAAACCAGCCATAGACAGCTGTTCAGAAAGAGCTGCTGTGTCGATTGCTGGATTTACCCATTCGCGTAACCACTGTTCACTAAATTTCATCGTTCACGTCACTCTTATTTGAATTGGTTCAAGAATTTCAAATCGTTTTCGAAGAAGGCACGTAAGTCAGTTACGCCGTAACGTAACATGGTCAAACGCTCAACGCCCATACCAAAGGCAAAGCCTGTGTATTTTTCAGGGTCGAT
The DNA here is from genome assembly GCF_042643375.1 of Pseudoalteromonas fenneropenaei. Classification (NCBI taxonomy): domain Bacteria; kingdom Pseudomonadati; phylum Pseudomonadota; class Gammaproteobacteria; order Alteromonadales; family Pseudoalteromonadaceae; genus Pseudoalteromonas; species Pseudoalteromonas fenneropenaei. Next base: position 52,283 of record NZ_JBHRSD010000043.1, on the reverse strand, counting down.
GCCAACTGAACGTAAAACGTTCGGATGAACCATACCGCAGCCTAATACTTCTAACCATTTGCCATTTTTACCCATTACATCCACTTCAGCTGAAGGTTCAGTAAATGGGAAATAAGATGGACGGAAACGAATTTCCATATCTTCTTCAAAGAAGTTACGTAAGAAATCATGCAAAATGCCTTTCAGTTCCGTGAAGCTTACATTGGTATCAACCATTAAGCCTTCAACTTGGTGGAACATTGGCGTATGTGTTTGGTCGTAGTCATTACGATATACGCGACCCGGAGAAATAATGCGTAGTGGCGGCTGTTCAGTTTCCATAGTGCGGATCTGCACGCCACTGGTTTGGGTACGCAATACCAATTTCGGGTTGAAGTAGAAAGTATCATGATCAGCGCGCGCAGGGTGATGCTCAGGGATATTGAGCGCATCAAAGTTATGGAAATCGTCTTCAACTTCAGGGCCAGATTTAACAGCAAAGCCAAGCTCAGTGAAAAACTTTTCGATACGTTCGATAGTACGGGTTACAGGATGAATCCCACCTGCTGGCATTACGCGTCCCGGTAACGTCACGTCGATGGTTTCCGCTGCCAGTTTTGCCTCGAGCGCTGCCGCAGTTAAGGCGTCACGCTTGGTATTTAATGCTGTCTGTACTTGCTCTTTTGCCTGGTTAATTACCTGACCGGCTTCTTTACGCTCTTCTGGCGCTAGGCTACCTAACGTTTTAAGTTGCTCAGTGATCTCACCTTTTTTACCAAGGTATTTGACCCGTGCATCCTCTAAATGCGCAATTTCACTTGCTGCTTCAATTGCAGCTAAGGCTTGCGCCAAAATCGTCTCTAAGTTCATTCTAAACCTGATCTTTAAATAAAGAATTTGCTGTTAAATAAACCCTAATGATAACTGAATTGTCCGCCCAAGCGCCATAGCAAGGCGCTTGTATTTAGGGATTATTTCGTACTTTTATAAGCCTAAAGTGGATTTGATAAAAGGAATGGTCAACTTGCGCTGTGCAGCCATAGAGGCATGGTCAAGTTTGTCGAGCACATCAAGCAGTGCACGCATGTCGCGACTCAGGCGGGTCAGTAAAAAACGGGCACAGTCATCACTGAGTTCTAGCCCGCGCATTTTAGCTCGTTTCACTAAGGCTTCGGCTTTATCATCGTCGCTCATTGAGCGAATTTGAAAAGTGGTGCCCCAGGTCAAACGTGATTCAAGGTCGGGCAATACCAAATTCAGCATGTTTGGCAATAAATCTGCGGCAATGACCAGCAATTTACCGGGTTCATTAAAGCGGTTAAAAAAATTAAACAGGCCTTTTTCCCACTGCTCGTAACCCGCCACCAGCTGCATATCATCAATACAAACTACGTCGAGGTTTTCAAGTCCATCCAGTACCGCCGGACCATAATCCAACACTTCACGTAGCGATAACAGCATGGTCGACAAACCAAGATCTTGCGCGTAAACACAAGTAGCATAAAGCAAATGCGATTTGCCAGAATCTGCTAAACCACACAAATAGGTAAATTGAAATTGCTTTTCTCGCGCTGCAAAAGCTGACTTTAAATGCGACACTTCCAGTGACTGTTCGCCACCAAAATAGGAAACATAAGTTTCGTCATCCGGTAAGGTAACCGGTAGCGCCATTTGCATAGGTTCCATGCTAGTTTGCAACCCAGTTGTAAATCAACGATTGTGCATCCTCAACATGATAAAATACGCTCGGGTCGATATATTCCGTTAAAGCCGTTTCTAACGACAAAGCTCGCTTAAGCTCAGCGACTTGACTAACATGGCGAACACGATACTGCACGCTATCGCCCGCTCGGTATTCAACAGTCACATCTTTAACGGTACTAATAGATTGAATACGGCGTTTGGCCAGTTCAATGGCTCGGAAACCTTTCAACTGCTTGACTGTGATAATACTGACTAACGGCTCTGCCAATTCATTCACATTGACAGCGAACTCCTGCATTAGGCTGCTGGCAAGCGTTTCCATCATCTGGCTGATGATCACTTGTTGGTCGCCTACCAGCTGCTGCGGCTCAAATGCGCTGGCATTGGTATAGCGCCACTCTAACAGCCAACCGTTGCCAAACGGCTGTTGATACATACGCGCAGTGATAATGCGCTCAGCATTGTAACGCCGTGAAGCTTGCTCTATCGGTGCGGAAAAGTTGCCCCATACTTCAGCAACACCAACTTGGCTGCGGTCTTGTAAATCAAGTAGTGGCAAAAGCACCGGAATGCCCCACTCCTGCGACTTGTCATAAATTAAGCGCTCTAGTTGTGGATAGCTTTCTTGGGTTACAAAATCACGCGCTTTGTTATCTTCTATCGCAAGCCACAGGACGATTTGCGGACGGCGGTTCCCCCAAAACGACCAACCCGCGTCTTTAACCAACGCATTGAGTTTAGAGGCTTCAAATACGTATTGGGCACGCAACTCTTTGTCGCCACCCGCTTCCAAATATTCATATTTGATTAAATACTGACTATAGTCACGCAGAGCTTGGCGGATTAACGGATGGTTTGCGGTATCGTCTTTACCGGTAAGCTTTTTAAGAACATTGAGCATGGCATCTTGACCAGCTTGCACGCGCGCTTGTCGGGACTTATCAGCGACAACCACCGAACTTTGGTAAAGATCTTTAATTTCAATGGCTGAGCTTTGAAAAGTAAGCAGCAGTAAAAGCGCACAAAGTCTAAATATCATAACGGCTATCAAACACAAACTAGGGCTCTGATCCTAAAACAAAGCCCTGCTAATGGAAAGCCTTATTGTTGCAAAGCAATAATGAACTGATTCTTACCCATTGTTTTGGCTTTGAGCAAATAGCTGTCTGCTTGATGCAGCAACGCCTCTGCAGTAAACGGGTTGAGATGATTGCTCACCATGCCTATACTGGCACCACAACTCACTGAGGCACCGCAACTAAGTACTACAGGTTCATTAATACAAGTGAGTAAACGGGTAGCCAATTCCTCTAACTCAAGATGAGTTAACGGTGCAACCACCATAACCACAAATTCGTCCCCTCCCAAGCGTGATACCATGTCATAACTGCGTACGCAAAGCTTAAGCCGATCTGCCACAGTCTTTAAAACTTCATCACCACTTTGATGACCGAATTGATCGTTGATCGGCTTAAAGTCATCTAAATCTATGTAAATCACATTCGCTATCACCGCTCCACGCTGCGACTTAGCGGAGACTCGGCTTAACTCTTGGAACAAGTACTTACGATTAGCAAGCCCAGTTAAGTTGTCGTGCAAGCTGTCAAATTCTAGCTGTTTTTGTAACTCTCTGCGCTTGTCTACTTCTTGGCGAAGTTCTGCAAGGCTCTTCTCTAGCTCTCGGGTACGCTGTAACACCCGCTCCTCTAGTTCGATACGGTATAGCGCCAGTGCTTGATTCGCCTGCATCAGTGCCTGTTGATTATGAAAGGCGTCAAGTGCTGAGGAAATAACATGGCTGATGGTGAAAAGGATATCCACAATCATCCCTGAGTATTCATCACTGCGACGATAGGACTGGATAATAAACGCCCCCATAAAGTTTTGCCGATTGATTAGCGGAAAACATAACCACTGTTTTGGCATTGTTCCTATCACGGCAAGCTTGCCATCGGCAATCAGCGCGTCTATGTCTTCGCGGGTAAAGTTACACACTTGTTGGGTGGTCAGGGCGTAGCCCGTGAGGGATTGTTTAACGTCACTATGGTGTAAGTCTTCTAAGTCTTCCGCGCGGATATCATCCATCACATCATGGAAATACGGAAAACTAAGACTGCCGTCTTCTTTCCTTAACACCACGTAGAAATTGTCAGCGTAAGTGACTTTTTGCAATATGCAGTGTATATCGAGCAAAAATAAGCCAATAGAATCACTGGTGTTTAAACAAGCAACAATGTCCGTGACTCTCTCAATGACCTTGTCTCGCTCAACGATGATATTCATAGTCAGTCCAACGCGTTTCGTCAGTTAAGTAAAGCAAAACCGTGCCAGAGTGCAAGTAGGTGCGTGTCACTTTAGTCGCACTGTACTTGAAAATGCAGCACTTGCCCCCACATCGCAAGGTGACTATGACAAACATGGGATAACCTATGCAATTTCTTCATACTATGGTGCGCGTCAAAGACTTAGCCGCGTCCATGCATTTTTACTGCGATTTGTTAGGTTTAAAAGAAGTTAAACGTAATGACTATGAAGCAGGTCGTTTTACTTTAGTTTACCTAGCTGCGCCTGATCAATTTGAGACTGCCCAACAAACTTTTTCGCCAACCATTGAATTGACGTTCAATTGGGATAGCGAAGAATACACTGGCGGACGTAACTTTGGTCATCTTGCTTTTGCAGTAGATGATATTTATGCACTGTGCAAAAAGTTGCAGGACGCAGGCGTGGTTATCAACCGACCTCCTCGCGACGGCCACATGGCGTTTGTGCGCTCTCCTGACGGTATTTCCATTGAACTGCTGCAAAAAGGTGCGCCATTAGCACCATGCGAGCCATGGCAGTCAATGACCAATACGGGTAGCTGGTAAGTGTTATTCGAGGCTCAGCGCCCATAGCTTAAGCTGAGCCTGTACTTCAGGTAAACTTAATAACTTAACTGTGAATTCAAAGTCCTCTGCACGACTGCGAGGCGCTAAGATATGGCGTTTATAGGCGTCATGCGGAATTTGTGAGATATGAAAAGCATCCTGCCACGCATGTACAGTTTGCAAATAGCGGCGCGTACTGCGGCTCACAATTGCAACATCAAGTCGTTCTTTGGCGAGCATATCTAATAACTGCACTTCTTCTGACGTGTCTACGCGAGTCGCCTCACCAGTGGCAATTATTCCATCAATCGCAAAATAAACATAACCTCTTATGCCACCCAATGTTTTGCCTTTTAATGTCTCGATGCCTGCAAATTCAAATGGCTTACTTTTTGGTGAAACAAAATCATCCACGTCGCCAAATAACGCCTCGCTCCAGAGATAACGAGTCTGATGTTTATCACCAAACCACAGTGGATTCACCCCCAAAATCATGCCGTCTAACTGCTCATCAAGGAGTTGCTTTTCTAGGCGCTTACGGGGCATGTAATGGGTTTTATAAGTAACATCGTCTTGCACCCGATTTAATAAACTAGCGACATCAAAATAGAGCCCTGTTTGCTCGTGCACGTCTAAAATGTAGGGCGGCTTAAGATGATACACATAAAGCGTAATAACTGACTTTGCCAAAGCGTTGTAAGACGCCAAAGTTAAAAGGACGTAGAGTAAATAACGCAGCATGATAAGCAAGACAATTTTCTTTAACCATTGCTTGTAAATGACAAGTCGTCAAGTCTCAACGCGCTTTTTACTCTTATCTTTGGCTGTGCGATAATCCTCTTAACTTAGCCAAAGCGAATCTGGTAACAATAACAACGCTATGAAACCTCACTTTGATACTGAACCAAGCCTCTATTGGTACGATTTTGAATCTTTTGGTGCCAATCCGCAAAAAGACCGTCCGAGCCAGTTTGCAGGCATTCGCACCGACCTAGAACTGAATGTTATCGGTGACCCACTCATTATTTACTGCAAACAAGCGCCGGATTATTTGCCCCATCCAGAAGCTTGCCTTATTACAGGTATTACGCCACAACTGGCCAACCAAAAGGGTTATCCCGAAGCCGAGTTTATGGCGAAGATCCACGCAGAGTTTAGCCAAGCGAATACGTGCGTGGTGGGTTTTAATAACATTCGCTTTGACGATGAACTGACCCGCTACAGCTTGTATCGCAATTTTTATGACCCTTACGAGCGTGAATGGCAAAATGGTAATAGCCGCTGGGATATCATCGACTTGGTGCGCGCTTGCTATGCGCTGCGTCCTGAAGGGATCAATTGGCCAGAAAAAGAAGACGGTAGTCCAAGCTTTAAATTAGAACACCTCACCGTTGCCAACCAGATTGAACACGGTCAAGCCCATGATGCACTAAGTGACGTGCTAGCCACCATTGAATTAGCAAAACTTATCAAAACCAAGCAACCCAAGCTATATGAGTTCTTCTGGCTTAATCGCCATAAAAAAGCCCTCCAAGCTATGGTCGATGTCTATAACATGCAGCCTTTAGTGCATACCTCGTCGAAGATCTCAGCATGGCAAGGTTGCACCACTTGGATTGCACCACTGAGCTTTCATCCGGTGAATAAAAACGCGGTGGTGTGTTTTAATTTAAGTCATGACCCAAGCCCGTTGCTAGAGCTTGATGTCGCTGAAATTCGCGCCCGACTGTACACTAAGTTGAGTGAACTAAACGAGGACGAACTACCAATAGGTTTAAAATTAGTTCATCTCAATAAATGCCCTATTTTAGCGCCAGCGAAAACTTTACTGCCTGAGAATGCAGAGCGTTTAGGTATCGATCGTGCTGCCTGCTTACGCCACCTTGCAATTCTAAAGGCACATCCAGAACTACGAGAAAAAGTTGCCGAAGTCTTTAACGATAGTGAGCGTTTTAGTAAGCCGAGTAATGTTGATTATCAACTCTACGACGGCTTTATTAGCAATGCCGATAAAGCCAAATTGGCAATTGTGCGTAGCACCCCAGCTGAGCAACTCGCCAACTTGGCGCTTGATTTTGAAGATGCCAAATTCAATACTTTGCTGTTTCGCTATCGAGCCCGCAATTGGCCAGCTAGTTTATCGGCGGATGAATTAGATAAATGGCGTAAATATTGTCAAAGTAAACTACTGCATGGCGAAGATAACCCATCGATTGGCGCGGAAGACTTTATGCTGACGCTGGAAAATTTAGTGCATGAACATGAAGGGAATGAACGTAATTTGAAAATATTAAAGGCTTTGTACCATTACGCCCAAAGCCTTTAAAGCGCGATAATTGAGGGTGCTTGATGCGCCCTTAGCGTTATTTACGCTCGTGTAGTGCATCCAAACGAGCGAGCAAACTTGAAGTATCAAAACGCCCGCCACCCAATGCTTGAACATCCGCGTAATATTGGTCAACCAGTGCGGTAAGCGCCAAAGAGGCACCGTTACTACGCGCTTCATCTAACGCTATGCCTAAATCTTTACGCATCCAATCAATGGCAAAACCGAAGTTATACTCCCCCGCCAGCATAGTTTTGTAGCGGTTTTCCATTTGCCAAGAACCAGCCGCACCTTTAGAGATAGTCTCAATCACTTTCTCGCCATCCAGTCCCGCTTTTTTCGCAAAATGCAGACCTTCAGCAAGACCTTGTACCACGCCAGCAATACAAATTTGGTTAACCATCTTACATAGTTGACCCGACCCAACCGGCCCTAACAACTGGCTAAAGCGCGCGAATGCATCCATCACAGATTGTACGCGGTTAAACACCGCTTCGTCGCCACCCACCATAATCGTCAGTAAGCCATTTTCCGCACCTGCCTGACCACCAGACACTGGTGCGTCTAAAAATGCCACTTGCTGCTCAGCCGCTTTTAGTGCCACTTCGCGTGCAACTTTTGCTGATGTAGTGGTATGGTCAACCAGAATACTTCCCGATTGCATCCCAGCCAATACGCCCGTTTCGCCATACACCACTGAACGTAGATCATCGTCATTACCGACACACATAAAGACGATTTCTGCGCCTTGTACGGCTTCTTTGGGCGTAGCAGCAAAGCTTCCTTGATATTGCGTTTGCCATTTTTGCGCTTTGGCTAATGTGCGATTATAAACCGTCACTTGGTAACCGGCTTTTTGTAGGTGTCCAGCCATTGGATAACCCATTACCCCTAACCCAATAAACGCGACTTTCATTGACATAATTCTGACCTATTTCTTTGTTACTTTATGACGATGGCCTTTTTATACCCAAGCATTGTGGCTATCGCAACTTAAAACTATGAAACTAAGTAAAATGAAGAATGACAGAGTGAAGGCAAGGAAAGATGGAAAATATATATCGCTTTAGTGTGCAATTGATTGATGGCGAAACCTTGCCGCTGAAACTACTTCAAGGCCGTCCAGTCTTGATTGTCAATTTAGCCAGCAAGTGCAGTTTTTCTGTGCAGCTCAGCGCATTAGAAAAACTCTATCAGAAGTATCGCAGTCAAGGACTTGAGATCCTTGCTTTTCCCTGCAATCAGTTTGGTCGGCACGAACCACTTGAAGGCGAAATGCTGCGCGAATATTATCGTGGACAGGTGAAAGTCAGCTTCCCCTTATGTCAAAAAACACTGGTAAATGGCCCAGACGCACATCCGCTTTTTAACTATCTCAAAGCGCATACCCGCGGAATAGCACAAAACCGCGCCATTAAGTGGAACTTTACTAAGTTTTTAGTAAACTCTGAGGGACAGATGGTGGCACGCTATGCCCCCAGAACGAAACCGGAATCGCTTCACACCGCCATTGAGGGTCTACTAACTTATGAAAATCGCCCTGTTCAGTTCGCAAAACTATGAAAAACCTTTTTTTCGCCAATTGAGTGCGCATTACGCCGACTTTAATCTCACTTTTTTTGACGAAAAGCTCAGTGCGCAAACAGCTGAAATGGCAACGGGTTTTGATGTTGTTTGTGTGTTTGTTAATGACAGCGTGGACGCACCCACCTTAGCCGTACTGGCTAAAATCGGGGTTAAGTGTGTTGCGCTGCGCTGCGCGGGTTTTAATAATGTCGACTTAGCGGCAGCCAAACAACATGGTATCACTGTGGTGCGCGTCCCCGCTTATAGTCCAGAAGCTGTGGCGGAACACTGTGTTGCGCTTATCCTGACGTTAAGTCGCAAAACGCACAAAGCTTATAACCGCGTGCGGGAGGACAACTTTGACTTAAACGGACTACTCGGTTTTAACCTGCATCGCAAAACCGTTGGCATTATTGGCTGTGGCAAAATTGGGCAAGCTTTGGTGAATATTCTCAATGGCTTTGGTGCCAATGTGTTGGTGTATGACCCAAACATCGGCGAAGGTAATTACACTCAAGTCAGTTTAGACATCCTACTTAGCCAGAGCGATATTATTTCGCTCCATTGCCCGCTCACCGAGCACACCCACCATTTAATCAACGACGACGCTTTTGCTAAAATGAAACCCGGTGTCATGCTCATTAATACTAGTCGTGGCGCATTGCTTGATAGTAGCGCTTGTATTCGTGCGCTGAAAAGTCGCAAACTGGGTTATCTGGGTTTAGATGTGTATGAGCAAGAATCTGAGCTGTTTTTCAAAAACCGCAGTGAAGAGATAATCCAAGACGATACTTTTTCGCGTTTGGTGAGTTTCCCCAATGTGCTTATCACTGGGCATCAAGGCTTTTTTACCCAAGAAGCGCTGCATGAAATCGCGCGCGTAACGCTCGCAAACATCAGTGCATGGGAGAGCAAACAACCGCTGTTAAATCAGGTCAAATAGACATGAAAAAAGCGGCCTTGGCCGCTTTTTCTTATTTAACCTGAGGTTTGGATAAGAAATAGATTAAAATTATCCAAAGGTTAGGTTATTTAACGCCTAGCTCACGTAAGCGCTCTTGCAGGTAACTGTCGGCAGTGTAACGCTCAGACAACACCACATCTGGACGCGGGTGCAGGAATAACGGCAGAGAAATACGTGACTTCGTTGACGCTTGACCTGTTGGGTTGATAACTCGGTGAATCGTCGATGGGAAGTAACCACCAGATGCTTCTTGCAGCATGTCACCGATATTAATAATCAAGCTACCAAAATCACATGGTACATCTAACCAGCTGCCGTCTTGGCGCTGTACTTGTAAACCAGGTTCATTCGCCGCCGGTAAAACCGTAAGTAAGTTGATGTCGCCATGCGCTGCGGCACGAATCGCACCTGGCTCTTCATTTCCCGTCATTGGTGGGTAATGAAGAATGCGCAGTAAAGTTTGCTCAGAATCTTTGATCATGTCTTTTAGATCAATCGAAAATAGCGCACGTACTTCTTCTGGTGCATTAGCTTGAACCCAGCTTAATAACGTTGCCGCAAACTCACTGGCTAAACGGTAGTATTCGCGAATTTCAGCTTCTAAATGCTCAGGAACACGACCTTTTGGATACACATGGTAGTATTCTTTGATGTCTTTAATCGTAAAGCCTTTCGCAATTTCAGATACATCTGGCGGAAAGTAACCATCTTGGGTTTCTTTCTTGAACAAAAATTCGTGCTTTTGCTCAGAGTTGAAAAACGCTTGCCAGTTTTTGTAAATTGACTCAACCAAAGATTGTGGGATTGGGTGATTTTTTAATACGCCAAAACCAGTATTACGTAGTGATTCAACAAATTGTGCCGCCGCTTCTGGCGCTTGGTAGTCAACCGTAGGTAATTCTTGCATCTTCTTTCAACCCAATGTCTGATATTACGTGAGCTTAGTGTAGCAGAGCTATGCAGATAACATAGAACTTGTCGCGGCTCCCGCCAGTAGCGCTTTTCTACTTAGCGATTTGTTTGGCATCGCGCTGCTAAATTTTTAACTTGGCGAGGATAGAGAAAAGGACTCCACAACATAAGGACGAATGTCCGGTTTTTTCGCTAACTTATTGCTGCTCTTGATGCAGATCAAGCTTAAATGAGGCTTCACCGACAAAGGTCGCCAAACTCATTAGTCGATTTGGGTACATGGAACAGAAAATGACCACTCTACTCCGCGCGGGCCGCTGGTTACTGACAACGAGCCTTTTAATCCGCTGGTGATTAAATTTGCGGTTATTGCCGCACTTAACCCCATATGCCCCGCATTACCGCGTTTAGTGGTTGTAAATGGTGTCAGCATCTGCTCAACGTCGATATCATTTAGCCCGCTGCCATGATCATAAAAAGTCACATGCAAATGGTTTTGAGCACATAAAGCGCTTAAATCAAATTCTTGTTTGCCACTGTGATAAATTGCATTTTCAATCATGTTGTAAAAAACCAGTTCCAACATTTCTTCATCACAATAAATACTGAGCTGCGGAATCGCTTGTTTTACTTTGAACTGCGTGTTGGGAAATGCCTGCGCGAGCCTCAACAGCGCTTTATTCACACAAGCTTCCAGCGAAAAAGTGAGTTTTTGCGATTGCCGTTCAGCTAGAGAAATTGACTTCAGTGCTTCAACACAGTGCTTTACTTTGTTGAGGCTACGCTCGGTTAAGCTGATACAACTATTACCGCCTTCAAATGCCTGCTCTAAGTCGTTCGCATTTAGGATCTGCTGAGTAAATTTACGTTCAAGCCCCCCTACGATATCCGCTAAATGACTCATCGCAGTAATACCGGTGCCAAGTGGGGTGTTGATCTCATGGGCAATGCCCACCACCATTTGTCGTAGCCGCTGTGATACTGCTTGGCTGAGCTCTAACTGCTTCATATCTAATAAAGTAAATTGGGTGCGGACCCGTGCTAAAATCTCAGCAGGCCGATAAGGTTTAGTAATGTAATCCACTCCGCCTACCTCAAACGCTGCAACTATGTTGTCGGTGTCAGTTTGAGCGCTAACAAAAATAACTGGAATATGCTGCAGTTTCTCGTCTTGTTTTAGTTGCTGACACAGATCCAGACCTGAAACTCCCGGCATTTTGATATCGGTAATGATCAAGTGCGGCATATGTTCTTTTACCAACTTGAGCGCGATATTCGCACTCAGCGCTGCCCGCACCCGATAATTGGGTTGCTTTAAAATCAATTGCAACACCTGCAAGTTCTCGGGCATATCATCAACAATTAGGATCTCTCGCATCACTCTTCCCTTTAATTAGCGGTATTAGCAAGTGTTCAACGGCGTATTTGTCCTTTATCAGTCAAGGTGAAAAAATCCCTTATTGCAAGCAATCACTTGAGTAAATATGACAAGCAGCTATGTTTATTACATTGCTATCAACAAATCCTAACTGCATGTCACTAAGAAGTCTGTTAATCGCCCTGTTGTTAAGTGTCTTGATAGTTTCCTTCTCAGCTGCGCTCAATCAAATACGCAATAACTCAACTGCCACAGCCCATGTGAGTCCTATCGCGCAACACTTCATTGCACTAGAGGAATTACGCACGCTCGCTATGAGCGACGCTATACCATCAGAGGCCATCAAACTCAGACTGCTAGAGCGTAGTGCAGCGTTACTTGCAGCCATACCTAACTCAGATTTACCTAGTGCTACAACACAGCAGCTTCATGCGCAACTGCAAATGCTGCAACTAAGCGTAGAGAATACTCAAATTAACAATGGCACTGTCGTCGCCTTGCAAATACAGCTCGATACGCTTTTACAAAGCTGGCGTGACGCCGTATCCATCGCACATGCTTCCCGCGGGCTTGGATTATCAAGCAAAACGCTTTGGCTGCTGGTGAGCCTACTCAGTGCTACTGCGCTTGTGGTGTTCAGTGTGTGTTACTGGTTGCCTTTAAGCGCTTTTCAGCGCGCCATGACGCAGACTGAAAAAGGCAAAATTCAAACCTTGAGATTACCCCAGGTCCATTTCGGAGAGCTTAAACCGCTTAGCATGGTCATCAATAAGCTGTTACACACGCTTGATGACCAAGTTCGTAGTTCAACTTTGCTGACGCAGTTAAACGAACGATTTCGCACCGCTCATCAAGCTTCTGAAGTATGCGATATCGCGCTTAATTTTGCTGTTGAACAGCTACAACTGCCAAGTATTGCCCTTCTTAGATACGACGGCACAACACTCTCAACACTACGCCAAGTAGGTAAGGTGCCGCTGCTCGATATTGACAACCCGGCTATCCGCGGTGCTATTACAACTCAACAACTGCAAAGTTTTACCCCGACTAATGGCATACTGTCACTTTGTTATGGTGAGGACAAACTGTGCCTTGCGGTGCTATATGGGGTGCCACTAATCGCTGGTGAAGGCTGCGTTGGGGTGTTGTATGTGCCAAGCGTCAATGTGCTGAGCGAAAACGAACTGAAGTTACTAAAAGAAATTGCAAAAGATGTCAGTATCGCGCTTGAGCGCAGCAGTTACAGTGAACAACAACAACAAACTGAACAAGCGCTGGCACAACAACTTGAGCTGACCTATCACATTATTAATGCTATTCCCAACCCAACTTATTATCGCGACCCTCACGGCAAGTTTATGGGTGTAAACCGCTCATTTTTAGCTTTCTTAGATCAATTTGAAATTGAGGTAGTCGGTTCACATCTTAGTGAAGTATTCCCCACTATTACAGCCAATGAGTTTGCTACTCGGGCCAGCGACATACTGCAAGGCGGCCAAAGTCAACGCTATGAAATGCGCTGTCAGGATGGTCAGGGGCAAGCCCGAGATTTAGTGGTATTTGAAGCACCTTTTGCCGACAATGAGGGCCAGATCCATGGCATTGTAGGAATGTTCTTGGATGTAACCGAACACAATAAGATGCAGCAAGAGCTTATCAGCGCAAAAGAAGAGGCTGATCGCCTAACTAAAGTGAAAAGTGAGTTTCTCGCCAATATGAGCCATGAAATTCGCACCCCAATGAATGCCATTATCGGCATGGCGCACCTAGCATTACGTTCAGGGCTTGAACAAAAGCAGTATGATTACGTCAACAAAATTGACGTAGCGGCAAAACAACTACTGGCACTTATCAACGACATTTTAGACTTCTCAAAAATCGAGGCGGGCAAACTCGATATTGAACAAGCCCATTTTAACCTCGATAAACTCTTGGACAATGTTGCAACTATCATAGGAATTCGCGCCCAAGAAAGAGGTTTAGAACTTATCTTTGATATCAGCCCACAAATTAACCGTGATTATATCGGCGACCCATTACGCCTTGGCCAAGTGCTGATTAATCTTGCGGGCAATGCGGTGAAATTCACAGAACAAGGTGAAGTAACCATCAGTATCCATGAGCTAAGCAAAGATAATCACAGTGCTAAACTCAGGTTAGCGGTTAAAGACACTGGTATTGGTATGAGCGAGCAGCAACAAAAGGCACTCTTTCAATCGTTCTCCCAAGCGGACTCGTCAATCTCACGCAAATATGGTGGCACAGGTTTAGGTCTAACTATTTCGCAGCAGCTTATAAAACTGATGGGCGGTGAAATTCAAGTCAACAGCGTACCTGGCCAAGGTTCTGAGTTCCATTTTACGATTAGTTTACCGCTTGCCCAAGAGCACGGTATTAAGCAAACCAATTATCATTTTGACAAAGTCATTAAAGCCCTTGCCGTGGATGATAATTTGCAAGCATTACAAGTGACGCAAGGCATGTTAGAGAGCATGGGGGTAGACGTATTTGCGACCGACTCTACCGACGAAGCATTAAAGCAAATTGGCACAATGCAGCCCGATGTGGTGTTTGTTGATTGGCAAATGCCCAAAATGGATGGCTTAACCTTTATCCAAATGGCCAGGGCCCTGCCTAATTGCCGCAGCAAATTTGTGCTCATTACCGCCTATGGCCGTGATTTATTGGTCAAAGACAATGAAAAGGCGATTATCGACTGCATTGTGCTAAAACCGGTCAACCCTTCCTATTTGTATGATGCTGTGGTCAGCTGCGTGGGTGGCGTCGTGTCAACGGCTGCCTTTGACGAAGCGCATAAACAAGATAAATCTACTTTATTTGCCGGAATTTCCATCCTAGTTGCAGAAGATCAACCCATTAACCAAGAAATCGCCAAAGAAATCCTCAGTTACTACGGCGCCAAGGTCACACTTGCTAACAATGGCAAAGAAGCGGTTGAGCAAGTTAAACAGCAAAGCTTTAACCTTGTACTAATGGATATGCAAATGCCTGAAGTGGATGGAATTACCGCCACTAGAATGATCCGCAAGTTTGCCTCGATTGATGAACTGCCAATCCTCGCGATGACCGCCAATGCCATGAGTGAAGATATCGCAGCCTGCTTAGAGGCAGGCATGAACGGCCATATCGCCAAACCGATAGATTTAAAACAGCTGGAAGACAGCATTTTACAAGTCATTGGTAGCAATCTTCAGCCTGTGCCTGTTGAACTCAGCGAACCATTGCCCACTCACGTTGAAACGGTCACACAGCTGACGTTAGAAGGCATCAATATCGAAGAAGGGATTGAGCGCGCTGCGGGTAATAAACACATCTATCTGCAAATTTTAGAAAAATTCTTAAGCCAACAAACGGAAGAACTCATCAACTTGCAACAAGCCATCACCATAGGCAACGACGAACTCTGCAGGCATATTTTGCATGCCATTAAAGGCGCCAGTGCCAACTTATCAATGCAGTTTCTTGCCAATGAGTGTAAAAAACTCGAAGACCAACTCACTAGCAATAGTATCGACTTTGCGATCATCGATAACCTCATCCACTATATCCAAACTCAACTTAGCTCACTGCGGCAGTTTTTAAGTCACACCACCCACACCATCGTCACCAATGTCGACCAAGATAAGCTTATCAAAGAGCTAGAAATCGCTCTTAAAGACTACAACACCGATGCGTTAGATATTGCCGAGCAACTGGTGCCCCACTCGCAATTTGGTGCAGATGACGTAGAACAACTTAAATTGCTGATTGCACGGTTTGAATTTGATAAAGCCCTAAAACACCTCCATGCCGCAGAGCTTGATGTATTAAAAGCAAGGCATTAAGTCTAAGTGAATCAGTTCTGGGCTTTATTAAGTTTAATGAATCCGTAAATTTGATGACGAAGTAAATTTTAAAAAGTAGTAGATTTGAAAAAATAGATATTACTCAAACTGGCATCTGTGCCAGAAACATAAGGCAATAACGCCACACGTTTAGAGGTCTGTTACACCGATTGCCATGTTTATCTCTTTGCACTTTTCCAGCGACTGATTAGTACCATAAAAATTCCACCCAGCACCAGTATACATGCGAGAACCAACCGCATGCTGATAGCTTCAGCGACAAATAAAACCCCACCGATTGCCGCTATAACTGGGACTGATAACTGCACAACCGCTGCCTCAATCTCGGATAAGCCAGCTAATGCACTATACCAAATCGTATAACCAAGCGCCGAAGCAAACGCACCTGAAATCACAGCCAAAACCACGCCGTAAAGTGAAATATTCATTGCTGGAAAGGTAACTAAAACCAAAACTGCTACAAAAGGAACTGTGTACTTAAAATTTGAGGCAGTATCTCTCATTGGGTCAATTGAACCGCGACCAAACGAGGTATACATACCCCATGCAATACCCGATAGCCCCATTAACATAAACCCAGAAAGGCTAGGTGTAGTGAGTGTTGGGTACACTAAGTAAGCAAGTCCTGAAAATGAAATAAGCACCCCGAGCCACTCAGCTAAGTGCAACCTTTTTCCCTTCAAGACACTGGTCGCTATCATAGTAAGCTGAACGGCACCAAATAAAACCAACGCCCCTGTCCCAGTATCCAACGAAACGTATGCGTATGAGAATGCAATCGCATAAACAAATAGCATTAATGCAGCTTTCCAGCTACCCGCTTTTCTTTTGCCATTACTTGCCAACGGCTTACGCTTAAAACTCAATAAAACGAGAAACACCAAAACACCAGACAAGAGGCGAACCGCCGTAAAGCTAGAAGCATCAATAAAATCATCTTTCAACGCAATTCGGCACAACACCGAATTGGCCGCAAACGCAACCAATGCTGTGATGGTAAAACCTATCGTCTGAATATATGTATTGACTGTTTTCATCAAATAAATGCCTATTGGGAGCACCGCGCTTTCTGGCTGGTTGGAGCGAAGTGGAGTGCCCCACTCGCGAAAGCCTTTTTATAGGTCGAAACTCGAGCACTTAAACTTTTTTCATCTAACATTTTTTCGCCCTCTCAACGTTGTAGGCACATAAGCGCTAATCAGCTTACGTCAAGCTCCCTATTAGGTCGCTACAATTGCTCGCCAACATTAGTGAAGGCAAAACGGCCTTTGCAAATTTGCCCAGTTGGGGTGACGTGTTGGCGCTTCGACTTCATAGGTAAAACCATCCCCTTCTTTAACGGCTGTTACATAGCGCCACGCTTCACCACCCACTTTGACTATGGCGTTATCGACAAGCACAAAATAGCTATCTCTATGCACGCGAACCTCAATAGCGTGATGCCCATCATGTATGTGCACCCCGCCCGCCCAGCCAGCAAACGACAACACGTTACCATCTGGGTGGTAACTTAGGCAGTTTAGCCTACCTTTTTTTTGCGCAATCTCGCGCACCTCGAAACTTACAAGGTCAACGCTGCGCACAATCCCACCATCACCCACAAACGACAACGCGCTGCCATCCGGATGGTAACTTAAGCAGTATACCCCATCTTTTACTTGTGCAATCTCGCGCACCTCAAAACTTACAAGGTCGATGCTGTACGCAATCCCATAATGCACCCCAAACGACAACGCACTACCATCTGGGTGGTAACTTAGGCAAGTTACTATACCCTCTACTTGCGCAATCTCGCGCACCTCAAAACTATCAAGGTCGATGCTGCACGCAATCCCATCCCACCCAACAAACGACAACACGCTGCCATCCGGGTGATAACTTAAGCAAGTTACCCAATCTTTTGCTTGTGCAAGCTCGCGCACCTCAACATTTACAAGGTCTACGCTACAAACAATCCCATCACTCCCACCAAACGCCAACGCGCTGCCATCTGGGTGGTAACTTAAGCAAGTTACCCTACCTTTTACTTGTGCAATCTCCCGCACCTCGCCACTTGCAAGGTCTACGCTACGCACAATCCCATCCCCCCCTCCAAACGCTAACGCGCTGCCATCTGGGTGGTAACTTAAGCAGTGTACCCTAGCTTTTGCTTGTGCAATCTCATGCACCTCAAAACTTGCAAGGTTTACGCTGAAAACAATCCCATCACTCCCTCCAAACGACAACGCGCTGCCATCCGGGTGGTAGCTTAAGCAAGTTACCCTACCTTTTGCTTGTGCAATCTCCCGCACCTCAGAACTTGCAAGGTCGATGCTGCGCACAATCCCACCATCCCCCACAAACGACAACGCGCTGCCATCTGGGTGGTAACTTAAGCAACTTACCCCGTCTTTTGCTTGCGCAAGCTCCCGCACCTCACCACTTTCAAGGTCTACGCTGCAAACAATTCTTCCGTCCCCCGCAAAAGACAACACGCCGCCATCTGGGTGGTAACTTAAGCAACTTACCTCACCTTTTGCTTCTGCAATCTCTCGCAGCTCACCACTTGCAAGGTCGATGCTGCGCACAATCCCATCATCCCCCGCAAACGACAACGCGCTGCCATCCGGGTGGTAACTTAAGCAACTTACCTCACCTATTACCTGTGCAATATCGCGCACCTCGAAACTATCAAGGTCTACACTACGCACAACCCCCTCATCCCCCGCAAACGACAACGCGCTGCCATCCGGGTGATAACTTAAGCAAGTTACCCTACCTTTTACTTGTGCAATCTCCCGCACCTCGCAACTTGCAAGGTCTACGCTGCGCACAATATCATCCCACCCTCCAAACGCCAACGCGCTGCCATCTGGGTGGTAACTTAAGCAATGTAACCCATATTTTGCTTGGGCAACCTCCCGCACCTCAAAACTTGCAAGGTCTACGCTACAAACAATCCCTTCACTCCCCGCAAACGATAACGCGCTGCCATCCGGGTGGTAACTTAAGCAGTATACCCCACCTTTTGCTTGTGCAATCTCCCGCACCTCACCACTGGCAAGGTCGACGCTACGCACAATCCCGTCATCCCCCGCAAAGAACAACTCGCTGCCATCTGGGTGGTAACACAAGGCATTGGCATCGCCGAATGTGGGTAGCCGTAATTGCAAATTGTCCATGGTGTTTAGGCCTAAAGTTGGCATGTTAAAGTTTGCTTGGTTGTGACTACTTAGGCCAACGCTGAATCGCTCGACATATTGGCATTGCCAAAAGCGACCAAACTGCACGCTATTAGGTGCGCTTTGCAGCCTATCAAAGTTACAATGCGCAAAATGGCTTTGCATTATTCGTGCGCCAGCAAAGTGACTGTGCGACAAGTCAATATTTCGCCACAAAGATTGTGAAATCAAGCAATGACTAAAATCCGCACCACGTAAATCTAGCGTATGTTCAAAATTAACCTCTTGTAGATTTATACCTGACCAATTCGGATGTTTTGGTAATGTAAAT
The DNA here is from genome assembly GCF_042643375.1 of Pseudoalteromonas fenneropenaei. Classification (NCBI taxonomy): domain Bacteria; kingdom Pseudomonadati; phylum Pseudomonadota; class Gammaproteobacteria; order Alteromonadales; family Pseudoalteromonadaceae; genus Pseudoalteromonas; species Pseudoalteromonas fenneropenaei. Next base: position 33,226 of record NZ_JBHRSD010000043.1, on the reverse strand, counting down.
GGCTGAGTTGTTCGATAAGCTAAGTACCATAGTTCAAATGCCAGTTGCTTATTATCATGCTCACTCGGTTGTTGTTGTAACCTTTGCCACTGGTTATCAAACTGCATCAGATGCTGTGGGTTGGTGGTTAAGCGCCAATCAATAAGAAATTGCTGGGTTTCTTGGTTGAGGCTTAAGCCGTGGTTCGCAACTTCATTGCCAAAAACATCAAAACCCTGTTGCCAGTTTGGCGGAACATTACGTACCAACTCAAATAGCCCGCAAGCTAAAAAGAATTCATAAAACGACGTATGAGCAAAGCGGTAATTGTCTTCATTATCTCTCACCAGCAAACAAGCATTAAATAGGTCTTGCAGCAGTGCTTTGATCCCCACTTTACCTTGTTGAATATCTATCTTTATTTGCGTAAATAGCCCGTAATTTTGCTCGAACCATGCGACCAGCAACTGTTGATTTAACTGGCTGGTTTTCTGCTGCCACATAAAAACAGCAAAACGTGCTAACAATTGAAACTTCTCGTCAGTGTCTATCCAGTGCTTTTCCGCATCGCGGGTCATTGCGCGCTGAAAGAGTTTACGATATAAGGTCGCCGCGTTAATGTTGCTATTGTGCTCCGCCTCTCGCATCAAGTCGGGAATAAGCTGACGGATAAACTGCAACATCACCGGTCGCTCAGACAACCCTGATAAATCATGGACTCGTTCAATAAACTGTACTGCTTTTTGGCCTTCCTTTTCGCCCAACCATTTAGCCAAGTAGCTTTGAATTTGTTCTTTGCTAAATGGCAGTAGATAGTAGGTTTGAAAATTCGCCACATCGCCAATCGTTTCGCCCGCATCATGACGGTAGTATAAGTGGCGAAATGCCGATTCCTTTTCAACACTGCTAAAAAAGTGGGTTCGACAGCTGATCAGTATTCGCGACCTATGTGGCACCCCTTCAGCACTGTGGGACGCTTTTCCTTGTAAGCGCAGTAAATCTTGTTGGTAAACCGTATTAGGAAATATCTCTACGATTTTTTTAAGGAGACCCACTTGCTGCTGCTCGTTGAGCTTTTGCCCAACTTCATCAAAACCATCAAAAATAAGTAGTGCCGGTTGCTTGTGCACAAAGTCGATGATTTTCTTCCCCTCAACGGGTTTGCCTCCGGTTGTGGATAACATGGTTTCAAGCAGTTTTTCTACCGGTGCATCGAGACTGCTGCCGACATTATTAAAGGCGTTGAGTAATTTTTTTAAGTCTAAATAAATCGGTAATACTGCTTCAGTATCACCCGCAGCTATTGCCTTATCATATTCCTTTGTCAGCTGGTTGGTGACTAATTGACAGGTTGTGGACTTACCCGCGCCAAAATCACCTAAAAGATAAAATAAACGAGTGCTCTCTGAAGTGGTGCTTAACGCCCACTTTGTTATATGGGGGACAATTTTAATCCCATATTGATGACTTATTTGTGCACCTTGCGCAGCAAAAAGCTCTTCCGGATTGGATAAAATTTTATGTTGCTTAGCGGCATACATTAAATTCCCACTCACTTCGTCTTGCTCATTAAAAAGCGGTGCTAAGTTTTTTTTTTGCTTAATAAAATGCTCGTAAAGCGTTACCACTATTTTTTCAACAAACTCGCCAATATCAGACTCATTTTCAGACTCTAATAGCTTTAAAAGCGTTGAGTAGTGAGCAGGAACCGCCGCCAGATTTTTTAAATAACGCAGATCCGCATTGCCTATTGGCGTGTTAAAAGGCGCTATAATCGCCTTTTTACCGTTAACGTTTGCACCTTGCTCAGTTAAAAAGAACTCGATTTCACGTTGACAGGGGTTGGAATGTAAATAGCCGTGACAATAAGGAACCACTACTGCACCAGATTGCTCACAGGCCAAATCTTGTTGACTCTGTTGATCTTCTCCTAATTCAAAGCCATCAACATCAATAAAGAGTTTTATCTTGGGTTCGTTTTTGTATTTAGCGGGTGGGGATTTCAGCGCTTGTTCTAACCGTGTTGCAAATTCCCTTTTCCTCTCGAGCAGCTTTTTTTGACCGCCCCAGCAGTAACTAAACATTACCTGCGGCGACATGCCCGTCATTGCATTACTCGCGGTGGACTCAATAATATGTTCAATATCTGGAGCACCAGATTCGTTGACGCGACGAATACTACCTACGGTTTCCTCGTCCAAAGATTGTTCGAGCAACTTAGCATCAAATGCGATTGTTAACGTGGCTTTGCTGTTTTCAAACTTAATCCCTGCCGGTGACTCGTCATCATTAAATACTAAATTCAACTGACTAATTCGCTTTCTGAAATTGTCGCTTGTTAGCGCCCCCGCGGATTTTTCAATCGCAAGCATGAGTTCCGTTTTGTTGAGTACAAAACTGTGCTGCACTTCAGCAAAGCGCATGAGTTCGTCAAGAAAGCCCTGTTGAGTTGCAGATAGTTCAGCTGCGCAACGCTCGCAAACAGAACGCATAAACTGCAGTTGTGATTTAAATAAATCAGATGACATAACGAATCCCTCTATAAGCACTTATTAGTACTATAGAAGAATAAAAAATATGCACAATCACGATTTTCACGTTTTTTCACACTTTCAGAAAATGTTATACGCTGAAATACGTGATAACCCCTGAACAAGCGAGCTTGCTCAGAGGTTATTGAAGTTACTTACACTGTGGCGCTTTACCTTGTTGTTTTGCGGCCTCGAAGGACGGCGTTACTTTAGGTAAATAGGCGGTAAGTTTTGCAATGCGGTTTTCTGGTGCAGGGTGAGTAGACATAAATTCAGGCTGGCGCTCGCCGCTTTGTGCCTGCATATTTTGCCAAAGGGCGATTGCACCTTTTGGATCAAACCCAGCTTTGGCCATATATTCAAGGCCAACTAAATCGGCTTCCGATTCATGGCTGCGACTAAAGGGTAAAATCACGCCAAATTGCGCGCCAAGGCCAAGTGCCTGCATAATTTCACCACGGTATTGCACATTACCCATTTGTAGTGCGGCGCCGCCTACTTGCATACCAGTTTGTAGTAAAGCATTTTGCGACATCCGCTCGTTGGCGTGCTCTGCAATCACATGCGCCACTTCGTGGCCCAGCACTGCGGCCAGTTGCGATTGGTCTTTAGCAACGGTTAATAGGCCAGTATGCACCCCAATTTTGCCACCCGGTAGTGCAAACGCGTTGGCGCTTTCATCTTTAAATATCACCACTTCCCAAGCTTGATTGGCAAAATTTGCTGGCAGTTGTTTAATGATATTGTTCGTTACACAGTTAACATAGCGGTTGACATACGGCTCGTGTTCAATTGGCATGGAGGCTTTCATTTCTTGAAAGCTAGCTTGCCCCATTTCGGCCATTTGGTTTGATGAAAATAAGGCGATTTGATTTCGACCTGTTGGAGAGGTTTTACACCCTGCTAGTAGCGCCACACACAGCGCACTTAAAAGCCATTTATTCATGATATTTCCATTGTCTAGTCTGCGTTCTCTCAGTGTAAAAGTAACTCTAGCTGTGCTCAAGTGACAATCTCAGATTACAGGGGAATTATCCTTGTTTAGTCGGCTGCCATTGAATTTATGGCGATAATTTGCACTTTATCGCAACCAAGTGGTTACTATCGAAATGTCGGCATTGCTATGCGGTAATCTGGTATAATCCGTTTTTCTCTGCGCTTTTCTATATTTCCTTATGAACAACCGTATTTTGTTGCCGTTATTGGCCAGTATTGTCGCGATTACGCCACTGGCTGTGGATATGTATTTGCCTGCCATGCTCACTATTGCCAATGAACTCAATACCAGCATGGAAAACGTCCAAGTTTCGTTAAGCCTTTACCTCGCAGGCTATGCTTTAGGCATGCTGGTGTTTGGGCCTCTTGCCGACCAATATGCTCGACGAAAGCTGGCGCTATTTGGTTTGGGCGGGTTTGCGCTCACGTCAGTGGGTTTAGCTTTATGTACTGAAATTGAACAGTTTTGGCTACTGCGCGTATTGCAGGCTTTTACTGGCGCGGCAGCCACTGTGGTGGTGCCCGGTATTGTGCGGCATTTGTATCAAGAACATACCGCTAAAGGTATGTCGTATGTATCTATGATCATGATGATTGCCCCCTTAGTTGCCCCTACCGTGGGCGCGGGGTTGATGGTGTTGTGGCACTGGACGGCGATTTTCTGGGTACTGGCCGCGTATGCACTCCTCACGCTCATTTGGAGCTACTATCAGCTCATCGATATTCCGTTAAAACCTTCGTCTAAACGTGGCCTTGCACTGTTTATTGACAACTACAAAGTGGTGCTGGGTGAACCTAAAGCCCGTTTCGATATCATCACTTCTATGGCGGTATCGTTTGGCTTCTTTTGTTTTTTAACCTCAGTGCCGTTTGTTTATCTTGAATATTTCCAAGTGTCAGAACAATGGTTTGGCGTCTTGTTTGCGTGTAATATCATTGCATTAACACTAGGGAACTTGATTAATACCCGCCTCGTGACGCGGCTTGGGTCACGTAAAATGCTGTATTTAAGTTTAGCGCTTGGTTTAGTCTGCGCACTACTTCTTAATGCGGTCAGCTACTTCCATTGGGGGCTGTATCCAACCGTATTTACTATTGCGCCACTGATGATGTGTTTGGGTGTTATCGCCAGTAACGCAGATGCGTTAATCCTTTTAGCGTTTGAGCATAAATCTGGCACTGCAACGGCGGTGATTGGCACACTGAGATTTGGCAGTGGCGCTTTGGTCGGCCCGCTGTTAGCGATTATTCAACCCCAAGATGCGAAGGCGTTTTCGGTCATGATGTTGGGCGCAATTGTGCTCACGCTGTTTGCACAATATCGCCAAAAACAACAAAGCCTCCAATAAGGAGGCCTTGTTTTACGCTTAACTTTGTTTCGCACTTAAATTAGCGCTTAGGATCTTGAGCGCTTATTCAGCGGCTTTTGATACCATTACCATAGCTGGGCGTAATAAACGACCATTTAAAGTGTAACCTTTTTGCATTACCGCAAGCACCGTATTTGGCGACACATCGTTGCTTGGTTGCATTGCCATAGCTTGGTGTAACTCAGGGTTAAATGGTTGGCCCTGTGGGCTTACCGCTTCAACACCAAACTTAGCAAGCGCGTCTGCAAAGCTCTTGATGGTCATTTCGATACCTTCCAGAGTCGACTTAAGTGCCTCGTTTTCTTTATCAGCAAACTCGATGGCACGCTCTAAGTTATCCACCACTGGCAATAATTCGTTAGCAAACTTTTCTAGCGCAAACTTTTGTGCTTTCTCAACATCAAGTGCAGCACGGCGGCGCATATTGTCCACTTCTGCCGCAGCGCGTAACACGCTGTCTTTTTGCGACTCAATGGTTTGCTTCGCAGCTTCAAGCTCAGCATAAAGCCCGGCTATTTCTTCTTCTGCACTTACTTCTGATACGATTTCAGCATCTTGCTGCGCGTCTACAGTCTCAAGAATTTCTTCTGCTTGATCTTTTTGTAGTTCAGGATTTGTCTGCTCAGACATGTAAAACTTCTCCAATTCTGACGAATGCCGTAATTATGGGGATTGATCTTCTGGTTTCAACCCCTAATTTCACCAATGACATTAAATTCTGTGATTAAAGCTTCTAACTGGGCGCTGCGTGGTGCGATGATACAAAAACGGCTTTGATATTCGTGATTCACAAAATACGGTACGCTCAATATCAAACAGTCGCGGAATTCCTCGCCTGGTAAATCGTGTGGCAGTAGCACCGACACACCATTTTTTAACGCCAGTTTGTCTTCCACCCAATTGAGTAGCGCGACGCCAATATTCAGTTCGGTTTCGATTGCTAATTGATTATAAAGATGACGCTCACCTACCACTATGCTGTTGTCACTGCCTAGTTGCTGCGCCAGTTGTCGCGTCCACTGCGCTAATGAATCACGACATTGTGCGGGCGCTGTGTTGGCCATGGCACGCATACGATGTAAGCCTTCAACTAAGTTTTGCTGGCTAAAGACGGTATTAAGCCAAGTAGCAAACTGATAGCGCAGCGCATCACTTTGCAAATTGGGCTTATCAATACAAATGTTGCTCGACTGCCCTTGTCTATCAATAAGCAGTACCAACCAACTATCGCCGTCAAAATCTAGTACTTCAACTCGAAACACCTGCTGGCTACTTACCTGCGGCAAACCTACACAGCAGCAAACCTTGTATTTTTGCGCCAAGGTATGAGCAAATGCTACTAACTGGGTTTGTTCGGGTTGCCAATATTGCGCTAATTCCGATAACGCAAAATAGCTTTCAAACCAATATTTGAAACCGGCTTCAGTCGGCACGCGCCCAGCCGAGGTATGAGGAGAATAGAGCAACCCAGCTTTTTCTAACCGAGCCATCGCATTACGAATAGTCGCAGAGCACACCGACATTCCGGTATGTTTTACGAGCCGCGATGAGGCAACAGGCAATCCTTCACCATCACAGTAAAGGTTCATCACCGCAGAAAAAACGAGCTGGTCTTTTGCACTTATGTTCATATTCTTGTTATTTGGGCGTATTTTTGATTTTCAAGGTACAGCAATATCGGTTACGCTTAAGCTAAGCACAGTATATGACAAAACATCATGACCACACCTTTTAAAACCATCGGGCTGATTGGTAAACCCAACCACGAAGGCGCGGCGTTGACATTACACCGCCTCTATACCTTTTTGCAAGCATTAGGCTGCGAGGTGTTTGTTGAAGAGCGCGTCGGCGTCAATCTTGAGGCTATCCCAACTTCCAGTTTACTTGATTTAGTGAGTCTTGGTCAGCGCGTTGATTTAGCGATTGTCGTAGGTGGTGATGGCAATATGCTGGGCGCCGCAAGAGTACTGGCAAGGTTTAATGTCGCCGTGATTGGCGTAAACCGAGGTAATTTAGGGTTTTTAACAGACTTAAATCCCGAGGGCTTTGAAGCCAGCTTAGAGCAAGTGCTACGCGGCGAATATATTGAAGAATCGCGATTTTTACTGGAAGTCGAAGTTTATCGCCATGAAGAGCTGAAAAGCGCCAATGCCGCCGTTAATGAAGCGGTGTTGCATGCGGATAAAGTCGCGCACATGATAGCGTTTGAAGCCTTTATTAACGATGACTTTGTATTTTCGCAGCGCTCAGATGGTTTAATCGTTTGTACACCGACTGGTTCTACTGCCTATTCCCTCTCTGGTGGCGGGCCCATTTTAACTCCGGAACTCAATGCTATGGCGCTCGTGCCTATGTTCCCACATACGCTCTCAAGTCGTCCGCTGGTGGTCGACGCAGATCGCACCATTCGACTTAAACTTAGCCTTGAAAACACCGATAGCTTACAAGTGAGTTGCGACAGTCATGTGGTGTTAGCTGTCTTACCTGGGGACGAAGTTGTGATCCGTAAAGCGGAACGCAAGTTACGTTTAATTCACCCAAAATCATATTCTTATTACAATGTGTTACGACAAAAGTTGAATTGGGGCAGTCAATTGTTTTAAGGTATTGCGAGTGCCCTGCTTTTCACGCAAAATAGCAGATTAACAGTGTAGTTATTTTGGGTAATTTAATCACAATGAATGTGATAGTGTTAGTGACCGTGTTTTTGCTGATCACGATTTTAGGTGTGTATTTAGTGGTGGAAAATAACCGCCGCAAAGCCATTGAAGCAGAAAAACGCGCGTATAATGAACGGGTCAGAGAGCTGCATCGTCATTTTAAAGCTCGCCTTGCTGAATTCGCAGAAGCACGAATTGTACGCCCTAAATATTTACCTAAGCTCCAGGCCATTATCAGCAATTTTTTTGTGGTGCAGCCGCACAACGAAGAAAACTTATTACATTTAGAAAAAGTGACAGATCTTTTCCTCGCCACTGTCACTAATGAGTTAAAAAAGTGCCAAGTTACAGGTCGATTTGATGAGTTAGCGGAGCAAATGCAGTACTTTGTTGCTGAGCTGCCAAATACTGGCATTGCATTTAACCGCGCGTTTTATCACGAAATTCTACCGGCCTTGATTGTGGTGATCCGCACCTCAGATGAGCCTTTACCACATGTAGAAGCAACCAAACCCGCAGAGCCAGAGGCAGCGCCCGAGCAATTTATCAAGGCTAACACCACCAAAGCGCAGGAGTTAGTCAACGATTAAGCAACTGCAAGCCAAGTACATCCTTAGCTTGCAGCGGCACAATTAACGCTTCGCCATTTGCTGCGCTAAGGCGAGATCAAATTCATCTGGATAGACAATCAAGCCATCTTCATCTGGTAACGGAAAAATCGCGATAGCAAGCTCATCGTCGGCTAAACCATCAGTCCATTTTTGTTGCCACTGTTTCAAACTGATAGCCTGCGGTGTACAATCCTGCCACTCGCCCGTTGCCCATAGCGCTGCAAACTCTTGGTTTGGCCACACCGGCACACAATCTTCGTCATCACTGTTTAGCATCACACAGCCATGCTCGTCGGTGAGGATCCAAAGCTCTTCGTTAGCGACAACTTCACGCAGTAAAAATTGGTAGCGCTGCTGATTGTCATTTTTCAAAATGGCATTCAGACGGTCGTCATTAAGCGGGTTAACCATATCAGTCTCCTTAAGTAGTTAACGACATTATATACGCTTCCAAACTGAAGTAGCAGCGCAACGCGATATGTTTGTGCAGAGCCAACGGCAGCAATAAAAATATTCCTCGCGAGGTAACAAAATTCATTTGCCAAAAATTATTTTACTGTATAAATTAACAGTAATTAACTGGATGGATAAACAGTATGTTGGTTAGTCTCGAAATTCAAAATTATGCAATTGTCAGTGATCTCAGTATTGAATGGCAGCGTGGTATGACGGCCATCACTGGAGAAACTGGCGCTGGTAAATCTATTGCGATTGATGCTTTGTCTTTATGTTTAGGTGAACGTAGTGATGCCAGTAGTATCCGTCCAGGTGCCGAAAAAGCTGAGATAGCAGCAGAGTTTGAAGTCAAAAACCTGCCAGCTGCCCTTGCTTACTTGCAAGAGCACATGCTCGAGGGTGAGCAAGGTGAATGTATTTTACGCCGTGTAGTGGCGAAAAATGGCCGCAGCAAAAACTACATCAATGGTGTTGCCGTCACTGCGGCACAGCTCAAGGATTTAGGTCAGTTACTCATCGCCATTCACGGCCAGCACGCCCATCAACTGCTATTAAAAAACGACCACCAATTACTACTTTTAGATGCTTATGCCGGACACGACGAGCTGCTAAAGGCGGTAAAAAGCCACTATCAAACTTGCCAAAAACTCTATAAAGAGCAACAAACCTTACTTAATCAGCAGCAACAGTTAGCCGCTCAAAAGCAATTGTTGGAATACCAAGTTGCCGAGCTTGACGAGTTTGCCTTGCAACCGGGCGAGTTCGAAGAAATTGAAACTGAGCACAGCCGTTTAAGCCACAGTCAAACCATTTTGGAAACCTGTCAGCGCGAATTGCAATATTTGTATGAGGCAGACGACCACACGGTACTTAGCCAATTGCAGCATGCATGCTCACAGTTTTTTGAATTAGCGGACTACGATAAAGCCCTCGAACCGATTGCCAACATGTTGCAAGATGCCTGCGTGCAAGTCGAGGAAGCCAGTCGCGAAATTCGCCATTACAGCGCCGACTTAGAGCAAGACCCTGAACGTTTAGAATTGCTCGACAACCGTATGGCACGCACCTTAGATTTAGCACGCAAGCACCACGTAAAACCGGAATTACTGGCCGAACATCATCAGCAATTAATGCAAGAGCTGAACAATATCGAAGCCAGTGACTCGCGTTTAGATGAATTGGCGGATGAAATAAAAGCCGCATTGCACCAATATGAAGTCGCCGCAAATGCCTTAAGTAACAGCCGTACAAATGCCGCGCAGACCTTAAATGGCCTTATCACGCAAAGCATGGCAAGCCTTTCAATGGCGCAAGGTAAATTTGCAATTGAACTGACACCGCGCGCAAACAGTAAGCCTAACGTGCTGGGGTTAGACGAAATCGAATTTTTAGTTTCGACTAACCCCGGTCAACCTATGCAGGCACTCGGCAAAGTGGCATCGGGCGGCGAACTGTCGCGGATAAGCTTAGCTATTCAAGTGATTATCGCTCAGCGTGTCACTACCCCTACCCTAATTTTTGATGAGGTAGACGTTGGTATCTCTGGCCCAACTGCGGCAGCGGTGGGTAAGTTGCTACGCCAACTAGGGCAATCGACCCAAGTGATTTGCGTAACCCATTTACCTCAAGTTGCAAGCTGTGCACACCAACAGTTTTTTGTCTCTAAATTTAGTGATGATCAGACTACCTTCACTAGCATGCAAGCTCTTGATGACAGTGGCCGAGTAGAAGAGATTGCGCGCTTGTTAGGGGGGGATGTGATCAGTGCCACCACCCGAGCGAGTGCCAAAGAACTGCTGACTGCGCACTAACCTAAAAATAACTAACAAGCCCATTCAACAAGAGGCTTGTTAGTTTCGGTGTGCAGGGCAATGAGCTTCCTCTGCCCTGCTCGATTAAGTTAAGCCGCTGATATGCGCAGCGGCTTTTACAGATTAAAGGCCAAATACCACTTTCTCACTACGTAGCTGTTTGCTGGTGATCCAAGCCAACACGGCCGCAATCGCCAAGGTTGCCAGTGAAGCACTGAGCAATTCGGGCATAGCTAAGCTATTACCTTTAATGTAGGCTATCAAAGCTGATTGCTGACCGCTTACTGGCAACCAACTTAACACATCACCACCTAAGTTGTACGAGCGTGCCATTGATAAGCCCACTGGCAGTAATAACACCATGGCAAGGTAAGATTGTGCCTCTTTAAATGTTTTTGCTAAAAAGGACGCAAACACCATAATACTTGCTGCCATCGCCGCTAAAGGTAAGCCGATTAACAATGCAAACAGGATAAAGTCCACATTCAAACTGATACTAAAGCCTAACTCTTCCCACGGCACCATAGGGTAAACTAACTTAGAAACCAGCAGTACCAAGAGTAGTGAAACCATACCGAGTGTCGCTATAGAAGCAATTTTCGCAATCACAATTTGTAGTGTCGACACCGGATGGCTCAAAAGTAACGACAGCGAATTGCGTTCACGCTCGCCCGCTGAGCTGTCTATGGCCAGATTCATCGCACCATAAAATAAGCTTAAGATGATCGAAAGCGTTGCAACACCATACATTAAACCGGCTTTCGAATCTGGGGTGGCTAGGTCTTGTTTATTGAACTCAAGCGGCTGCACAATATTAGGGTCTATACCACGAGAGATCAGACGTAGCGATGCAATTTGAGCGCTATAACGCTGCAACTCATTTTCAACCCGCTTTAAACCATCCCGCAGTTTTTCATTGGCGTAATCCGCTTCGAGTGTCACCATAGCTGGGCGACCTTGGTTCATGTTCTCACGATAATCTGAACTTATATTCAAACGAATCGCCTTAGTGTCTTCCCCATGCCCTTGCTCAATCCCTTTTGTGCGTAAGTAACTGACTAAAGCTGGCGCGTGCTCTGCACCTTCAATGGTGATTTTCAAATTGGACGGTGCCAAAGTGTTGTTGATCATCGCCATAAACAGCAAGCAAAACAAAATTGGCCCACCAATCGCGAAATAGACACTTGCCATCAATGAACGCTTGTCGCGACTGGCGTCTAGCACTTCCTTTTTATACAGAGTATGTATGGCCTTAATCATGCTGCTATCCCCTCATCCGAACCTATTAGTTGAATAAATGCTTCTTCCAAATTCTGACACCCAGTTAAATCACATAACTGAGCTGGTGTGCCTGTTGCCACCACTTTACCTTTGGCCATCACCACGACTTGGTCGCACAGGGCTGCAACTTCTTGCATTACGTGGCTTGAAAACAACACGCAATGCCCTTGCTGTTTAAGCTCTAGCAAGATATTACGCAGCTGCCTGGTACTCATGACATCTAATCCGCGGGTTGGTTCATCAAGGATAATATTGCTTGGACTGTGTACTATGGCTTGCGCCAGCGCAGTTTTCATTCGTTGTCCTTGCGAAAAGCCCTGACAACGGCGGTCAGAAATATCCAACATATGCAGTTGTTGTAAGGTGCGTTCTGTCGCGGTTTTGACATCACGGCCCGACATACCTGATAACTCAGCATAAAATTCAATATATTCCCGTGGTGTAAGGCGGTCGTATAAACCACAAGGATCGGGAAATAAACCCAGTTGACGTTTCGCCGCAATGGGTGAAGTCGCAACATCAATACCATCTATGCTAGCGCTACCAGAGTCCGCTTTAAGCAAGCCAAATAAAGTGCGTAAACAAGTCGTTTTGCCCGCACCATTGGGGCCAAGCAAACCTGTGATGGTGCCATTTTGTGCGCTGAAACTTAGCCCATCTAAGGCTTGTACTGAGCCAATACGTTTGCTGAGATTGTTAACTTCAATCATGACTTCACTCCTTTATTACGCTAGGTAAAGCTTCAACGCTTTGAATGTTCAAAAAGAATTGCTGGTGAGTTTGTTTATCTAAACAACTGGCGTCGATTTTCTCGGTGCTAGCTGAATCAATAAACTCGCCAACTAGTTTGTCTGCACAGCTTTGCATGGCGACGATATGCGTCGCCCCTTGCGCGACAAAGTGTTTTGCATTGGTCATTTTCACCATTGCCAGCTCTGCCCAACTTGGTGGCGTTGCAGGATCTAATCCACCACTTAATAGTAGCGTCGGAATGTCTGTGCTAAGCGGCTGATAAAATGCCTTATCAACGGGCTTCACCTGTAATATTTCACAGCCGACGCTGAGTGTACGCATCATTTGGCCGCCGAGTGGCGTACTCACGGTTTCTTGATAAGCTGCTTGATTTTGCTGATATAACGGCCAATCTTCACCACATACAATGCTATTGTGCATTCCCATCGCAATGCCTTCAGCAACATCATTGCCAGACATTAAACCCAGCAATGGGCTATAGTTCCCTTTATTCGCCTGATAGATAGTCAAAGGGATCAAGGCGCGACTCGCTTTGCTGTAAAGTGCCATGCGTAGCGCAGAATATAATTTGTTGGCAGAAACCACGAATTGCTCTTGCTCACCAGTACGTGGGTGCAATACTTGGGTTGTAACGGTCTCTTGTGCAAGCTTTGCCATGAGCTGCTGGTAGTCGGCCTGAAGCGTAGGATAACTTGCGTGACACGCACTATCTTGCTCACAGTCACGAAATACCGCAGCGAGTGCCTCTTCTACAGCCGTGCCGATAGCCAATAGACTTTGTTGCATCGGCACTACGCCGTCTAGCGTCATGGTTTTTACATGAGCTGGATATTGGCGCGCATATTCTTGGGCAATACGGGTGCCATAAGAACCACCATAGAGGTGCAAGCCTTTTACTGCTAAATATTCGCGTACCGCTTCAAAGTCGGCCGCTGCAACCGGCGTGGTAAAGTGACTTAAGTCGACCTGCAACTGCGCTAAACAGGCTTTAGATTCTTGCTCGACATCGGCAAGTAAAGTTTCAGGGTCATCCGCATATGCCATAAGTTCGCTAAGGGAAGGTGTATCACACTGCAGTAACTTAGACTTCCCCGTCCCACGCTGATCAACCAATAAAATAGCGCGTTTTTGTCTTGCGATATGGAGCGCCTTATTAAAAGCACCAGCAATTTCCGTTGCCGATTGCCCAGGACCACCTGCAAATGCCAATACCATTTCATCTGGATGCGCATTTTTAATCGCCGGAATAATGGTGAAATGCAAGGCAAATTCACCATCCTGCGGGTTTTCGGAAATCGGTCGCATAATGCTACCGCACAGCAATCTATCGCTCATTCCTTTGGCATAACATGGGGTTAATTCGGGCGTTTGCGGTTTGGCAAGATCTGTCGCCAATGCTTGATACGACCCAATTAAAGGTAAAAGTGCAATACTCAAGCGGCTGATCCTGTTGAATACTTTATTGTTCATTCTTGACTCCTTATTGCATTTCACACTCGGTGTGTTAATCTCATACTGAGTGTATCAGTGTATTATTGTATTAATACAGTAGAGTTAGATTAATGCTAGACTTAATTCATGTCAACCCCAATTCTGGCGATCCGATTTATCGCCAACTTCACGAGCAAATCGTGCGGCTCATTGTGGGTGGTCAATTGCCATCAGGCACTACCTTGCCTTCAGTCCGCACCATAGCTGAGCATTTCTCGGTAAATCCCATGACAGTGTCACGGGCTATTCAACAACTTGTTGAGCAAGGTTGGCTGGAGCGTCGTCGCGGTCAAGCAACGCAAGTGGCAGAGCGTCTTGCAGCAACAGAGCAACTCAGTACAGATTTATTACTACCTGCCATTGACGGACTAATTCAACAAAGTAAACAGCTTGGCTTTGATATTGAGCAGGTCACAGTCGCGATACAAAAACGCTGGGAAGAAAACTAACATGTCGGACTTATTGAACTTAAATCAAATCACGAAATCATTTGATGGAGTGGCGGTACTAAATAACATTTCGCTTGCGATTCAACCCGGTATGGTGGTGGGATTGCTGGGTAAAAATGGTGCCGGTAAAACCACATTAATGCGGATTGCACTTGGTTTGCAGCAACCTGATAGTGGCCTAGCAACATGCTTAGGCATGGCCAGCAATGCGCTGAATATCGCGGTAAAAGAGCGGATTGGCTATGTGCCACAACAGGCCTTTGGTTACGATGGCTTTACCGTACGCGATGCACTGCGCCTCCATGCCAGTTTTTATCCTAACTGGGATCACGGCCTTGAATGTAGCTGGTTGAAGCGCTTTCAACTTGCTGACAATCAAGTTGTTGAAAAGCTTTCTATCGGTCAGCGCCAAGCCCTCGCTTTGATCATGGCAATGGCTTATCGGCCAAAGTTGCTTTTGCTTGATGAACCTGTCGCGAGCCTCGACCCCATCACTCGACGCGCCTTTATGAGCGACTTATTTGAACTCGCGCTCGAGTCCGGTTCGGGGATTTTATTCTCTTCTCACATCACCACAGATCTCGAACGTGTCGCCAGCCACGTCGCGTTAATTAAAGATGGTGAGCTTATCTTGAACGATGAAATTGATACGGTAAAAGAACAGACTAGATTAATCCGCTTCACCGACTCTAATATCGATTTAAGCACCGTAAAAGTACTCAATCGCCATGCGCAAAGTGCTGTTATCTTTGGCTATAGCGGGCAAGTTTGGCCAAGTGTTACTGCTGTGCAAACTCTATCGCTAGAGCAATTATTTATTGAGGTTCATGAGTCATGATCCAAGCGCGCTATCAACTACAAGATGTGTGGCGAGTATGGCTTAAAGACAAAGGCTGTAGTATCTACATGCTTTACGGTTTAGTGGCATTAATCACCTGTATCGCTTTGATGTTTTCAACCTTTAAAGATCTTGCACAATTTACCGCCCCTTTCGCGTCTCTTTCCATGTGTTGCGCTTTCGCTTGGCAGACAGTGAAACTGCGCGCTGACGAAACTATCTCGCTAGTCCCAGCCCGTACTCAGTTTATTCTCAAGCAAGGGTTTTTAGTGATTTTACTCAGTTGCACGGTATTTTTTGCCATTAGTATCGCAACGAATGAAATCAACACGCTTAATAGATTTGCGATAGGACTCATCGCAGGTCTGGTGGTACTAAAACTAACGTTAATACACTGCGAGTATTTCAAGTACAACTTTTACGCGTACTTATTTGCGGGCTTATCTACTGCGGTTGAAATGAAGTTAGATTTTAGTATCTTTGTGATTTTATCAGCAGTGGCATTTGTGCTTGCCTACTCTTGCCGCGCTAAGCTCCAAAACATGCAATGGCAAAGCGCCGCATTAAGCTACTACCGTAATGCACTGCGTGAGAGCTGGCTTCCAGTCACCAATAATCTCCTTTGGCTTGATAAACTGCCTTTATCTCGCTGGCTTTTTCCGCTCAGTTTGTATGTCGGTCGGCAGCTATTTTTCTGGTTATTTATTATTACGGCGCTAGTCATTTCTATCTCAGTGCTCAGTGCAATTTACTTCAATATCAATAAAGTCCCCTTCTTGATATTGAATTTAGCCATGACATCAGGCTTTGTGATCCACTGGGCACGTCTACAATCGCCACCACAACTGACAGACTCATTATTACTGCTACCACTTTATGACTCAAAACGAGCTTTACAGTTAGGCTTTGCAACTGCAAACCTGCGCTTTACCTTATTGATAGCCGTGATTTGCTTTATCGCACTCTTGCTGGGTAATTTTATTGCTTATTCAACGCCATGGTGGCTTAGCATTGTTAATGCGCTAATGCACACAACCTGCTTCGCTGCTGGGTTGCTAAGTATTCTTGCATTTAGCACTTTATCTTCACGAGTAGCGACTAGCTCAGTGTTGTTAATCATTGCAATGGCTGTATTTTTCAGTCTTTTTAAAGCAATACCTAATTTTTCTGAAAATGTCTTCATACAGTTGGGCTCAGCGGCTATCTGGCTAACTCTTGCAATACTAGCCAATTATCTTTGCTGCAAGCGTCTGTTCAACAGCTAATAGCATATTGCCCAGCATACGTTGGGCAATATTGTTTTATCGACTTATGAAATTAGTGTGCACCGTCATGGGTTTTACTGTTTATATAGTCGGTAATAGAAAACAGCACACCTGAAATCACAAACGTCAGGTGAATTCCCACTTTCCATGCCAATTGTTGAGAAGTTAACTCTTCGGAGCTAATAAATACCTTTAACAGTTCTACCGCGGATATCGCCACTATAGCGCTAATAAGTTTAATTTTCAGCCCAGAAAACCCCACCTTTCCCATCCAAGAGGGTCTATCAGCATGGTTAATATCCATTTTTGACACAAAGTTTTCATAACCACTAAAGATAATGATAAGTAATAGTCCCGCGAGTAACGCTGTATCCACTAAGGTTAAAATCCCTACCAATACTTCTTGATTGGTAGCTGAAAATGTCACCAAAACCATTGCGTAGAGCTGCTTGCAAAATTTCACCAACAGCAATACAACGGCAAACAATAAACCAAGGAAAAACGGCGCCAATAACCAGCGACCGCTGAACAGCGTGGTTTCTAAACTCTTTTCTAATTTATGGCCGAAATGTGGTTTTTGTTCTGGTTCCATCAAAAAACTCCAAGGATGACTGAAGGCGTTAATATGATAATAGATTTCGCTCTTCACGAAAAAATAATTTCGTTATCTTAGCGCTTTAATTTGGTTTAAAAATGTCACGTTGATTCAACCCTCTAGGACATCACAACATGAACAAATTAAGCAAGATGATCGGTGTAATTGCCCTTATCAGCGCCACCAATGTTATGGCCGCCAATGACGGTAAAGATCCAGCACCTAAAGATCTTGTCGCCGATTTAACACAAATGTGTGCAGATTGGGCAAAAGATGATGGCATTGAAGCCGCAGCTTTGAAAAAGTATGTGCTTGATTGCGTAAACGAAGAACTGAGCGCAAACGGCTACCAAACAGTGACTGATGTAGAAATCAAATAATACTTTGACGCGTGTTTACACTGTTAACATTAAAGGCCCTTACGGGCCTTTAATGTTTAACTATCATATTCTTAGTGATTAAACGCTACGTTGACAAACACTGCAGTCATCAAGATAGGACAAACAAAGCGTACGTACTGGGCAAAATAATACATCCAGCCTTTACACTCTAATGCCAACTGATTACCACGCCGCCACATCCAACCTACCGTAATAAAGTAAAAGAGCCCCATAAGTGGCAGTTGATACTGGGTAAATACTTGGATAACTAAACCAAACAACCACTCAAAATTAAAGATAATCGTCAGCGACGCAAGCATCACTGTCGCGGTCACCCACCAAGTTGCAGAGCGCCGAGTAACACCATGATTTTCAACTAAGAATGATACGGGAATTTCCGTAGAGGAAATCGTTGAAGTTAACGATGCGATAGCCATCAACACAAAAAAGGTAAGCGCCACCACTAAACCAATTTCCCCCATGCTGCTAAACAGCTCAGGCAATACCGCAAAAATAAGTTGGCCTTCGCCAATTAGTTTGCCGTCTTGAAATACTTGCACACCGTTATGCTGTGCTACGTAAATAGCGGGAATAATCAATAACCCCGCTAAAAACGCCACGCCAGTATCTAACATTGCAACACTTGCGGTTAAACGTGGCAGATTTTCATTGGGTTTTAAATAAGAGCCATAAATCATCATGCAACCGACCCCAAGCGATAGCGAGAAAAACGCTTGCCCCATCGCCGCAATGATAAGGTCGGGATCGGTGACTTTACTGAAATCTGGTTGTAAATAAGCGCTAAAACCTGCTTGTGCGCCATCTTGAGTGGCAATATAAACAATTAATCCCACCAGCAGCACTAGAAGCAATGGCATTAAACGTCGTGACCAAGCTTCAATACCTGATTTAACGCCTTTAAATATAATGCTGGCCGTAAGTAACAGCATTAAAGGAGTAAAAAGTAGATTGCGTTCTAAACTATCGGATTTTAAGAACTCACTCAGTGCTTCTAAACCAAATAAACGCGCAAAAGGTTCAAGTGCATAGGCCAACATCCAACCCGCAACGATACTATAAAAGCTTAGCATCACAATGGCCCCAAACAGGCCAATATAACCGGCTGTAGCGCCCACTTTCGGTGCCTTTTCAGTCCATGCTAATTTCAAAGCTTTTACCGGGTTAGCTTGTGCTTGGTGGCCAATATACAGCTCTGTGTATAAGGCTGGCAGTGCTAATAAGAACACCACGATAAAATACACTAAAAGAAATGCACCTCCACCGTGGTTTGCAGCTTGAGTGGGAAAACCCCAAATATTGCCAAGACCTACCGCAGCACCTGCCGCAGCGAGTACAAAGCCAATGCGACTTTGAAATCCATCACGGATTGCAGCCATAAATTTCACTTTTTGCTTATTGTTGTGGGCGTTTGATTATACTGATGCTGAAGAAAAAAGCGACCAAATAAGGCGAGTAATGTAAGCCCCAAAAGCCCCACCTAAACCTGCTTTTAATCACTTATTTCGCACAGTTACAACTTGGTTGTGGTCGGCCTTATTTATGGCGTAATAAGGCCAATAACTGATTACCCGCAGCAATCACATGGGTTTCACCTAAAAAGATATTTTCCGCTTCACGCTGAACAAACACATCGTTTATCCAGTGGGCACATTCTTTGTAAAATGCCAGCAACACTTCGATGGGAAATTCACTGGGATTAAATTCTTGGCGTAAGGAATTGGCGACTTCATCAATGATTAAGGCGCCATCGTTAAGTTCGCGACAAAAGAACACACTGTTTGCGACCTCTTTTAGTTTATCTGCAATTGCGGCGAGCCTGCGTGTTGTAACACCAACGAGGTCTATCCGCGCAATTTCATTCTCAACCGCCTTAAGCGCACGAATTATGGTTTTGACTCGCGCTTCATCAATTGGATTAGATTCCCAAAAGAAAGCTGCGGACTCAGCTTTTTTGATAACCTTTCGACCAAACGCGCCTAATTCCTGATCAGAAGTTTCAAAGTAACGATCCGTGGGTGACGTTGGTATGTCATCT
Source organism: Pseudoalteromonas fenneropenaei (assembly GCF_042643375.1). Taxonomy (NCBI): domain Bacteria; kingdom Pseudomonadati; phylum Pseudomonadota; class Gammaproteobacteria; order Alteromonadales; family Pseudoalteromonadaceae; genus Pseudoalteromonas; species Pseudoalteromonas fenneropenaei. The sequence goes on along the minus strand of NZ_JBHRSD010000043.1, from coordinate 13,704 downwards.
TGGCGTATATTGCCGCTGTACATTTTTGCGTTATCTTTTATCAACTCTAATAAATCTGGCTGAGCTTCGGCCTTTTTGCCGTGCAACATATTCAGATAAAAGTCCTTAAAAACCTCATTGGTCTTTTTAATTTTATCCGACATACGATGCAACTGCGTTAAATCGCGCTGGAATGAAATGTAATGACTAACATCGCCAAGCTCATTGCGTATTTCTGAAATGCTCCATTCCACCGCGTATTTACTGCCATCTTTACGATAATTCACTGAAGAACCGTGAAAGTAACCTTTGTCTCGCAGCTCAGGCGTAATGCGATGGATGACCGGCCAATTACTGTCAGAGCCTTGTAAAATACTAGGTGAATTACCCACTAACTCCGCCAGTTCGTAACCAGTCTGACGACAAAAAACCGGATTAGCATAGATAATGCGATAGCCATTGAGCTGATTAGCATCAGTGATCACAACGGCATGGTGGGAAAAAATCAAAATCTGTTTAAGCAGCTCAAGCGCTGAACACTCTTGCAGCAATTGACTGAAAAAAAACAGTTCTTCTAGGTTCTTATCTTCATCTTTTTTCATAGCTTAGCGTTACCTTGCTGACTCATCTGGTTTGCTGCTTAAAATCAACGCGTACATGGTTAACCCATGCGTTTTAAGTATTAGCAAAAAACCACAATGTGCCAATCGTGACGAAACTATTTTAAAAAAGATGCTGGCGTAGTGTGCGTTACACTACGCCGATAAGATTACGCCGCCTCAAGCAAACGTTGGTGAATAGCTTGAACGATTCTATCTGATTCACTTTGCTCAACTAAGAAGCACAGGTTGTGTTTGCTGGCACCGTGGCAGATCAGGCGAATGTTAAAATCAGCCAATACCGCCATCAGATTACTCTGCTCACACTTAAGCTGGATTTCAGAGCCAATTAAAGCCACTAATGTTAGGTTATTTTCTACCGTAACATGGCAGAACTGACTGAGCTCTTCCAAACAAGCTTGATCCAATTCTGGACGGCTAGCGTTTGGCGCATTATCTAAAGTCAATGCAACGCTTATCTCAGAAGTCGTAACCAAATCAACCGAGATATTGTAATTACTCAAAATGGTAAAGATACGCGCTAAAAAGCCGCTGGCAAGCAACATTTCGGGACTTTTCAAGGTCAGTAAAATTTGGTTTTTACGTTGGGTGACCGCACGAATGCCCGCTTCTTGGCGTTTCTCTTTTTCAATCCAAGTACCGCCAGCATGCGGTTCACGACTTGAGCCAACAAACACTGAAATACCTTTACGGCTCGCTGGTAGAATCGTCGCCGGATGTAATACTTTGGCACCAAACGTGGCCATTTCTGCCGCTTCATCAAAGCTTAAACGCGCAATTGGCGTCGCTTTAGCACAGAGTCTTGGATCGGTTGAGAAAATCCCCACTACGTCAGTCCAAATATGTACGCTAGAGGCGTCAATTGCCTCAGCTAATAATGCGGCACTGTAATCTGAGCCACCGCGACCTAAAGTCGTTGTTTGACCGAACTGATCTGCACCGATAAAGCCTTGGGTTACAACTACATAATCGTTTAACAGTGGCACTAAATGCGCTTCTGCGGCTAATCGCGAGGCTTTAATATCTGGCGTTGCTTTACCAAAATGCGAGTCTGTTTTTAGCACTTGGCGCACGTCAAAACGCTGTGCCGCAATACCTAAGTCACGTAAAACTTGGGTAAACAAGTAAGAAGAGAGACGCTCGCCGAAACTCAGCATTTCATCACATTGTTGTTTGCTGAGCGCACTGTGCTTTGCCAAGGTTTGTAGTTCATTGATTGTTAGGTCAAAACCTTGTGCAAGATCTGCATCAAGACTCAGTTTGGCAAGAATATTGTCTTGAATTTGAATGATCTGCTCAACAATATGCGCGCGTTCCGCATCGCTGTGACCTTGTTGAGTCAAAGCGACTAAGTGATTGGTTACGCCAGCACTGGCGCTTACAGCAACCAGACGGACATTGTTATCGTCGTGAATGATTTGCGCACAGCGCTGCATGGCATCAAAATCGGCTACGCTTGTGCCGCCAAATTTAGCAACAACGAATTGTGAATTCATGGAATCTCCTTTTGATTGCGCCTTAAACATGGTGGCGGCAATCACAAAAAACAAGGAGAACTTGGCAAGTAGGTGACTCGTCGGTAAGGAAGATATAAACCATTGCCAGAAGCTCTCCACCATTATCTTGGTGACAGTCCTGAGGATTCAGCCTCACAAACCGAAAAACCGGCGCGACGAAGCGCTGGCTCTCCTCGGCGATACTCTCCCTCATTAGTGTTCACTGAGTTCGTCCTCTCACACTAACTACCTAGGTATCGCACCTCTTCTGTTGCTAACAAAGCTCTGTTTGATAGCAGTGCCCAGTTCACACTGGGCGGATGAAAACTATCGTTTAGACGTCTAGGTGTCAAGTACTTTTTAAATAAATTGTCCTGCTAAGAACGCCCCTGCGTAGCCAACAGTATAAGCAATCAATAAGTAACCCGACATTTTCAGGTAGCTCATAAACGTCAGGGCTTTTACTTTGCTCATGGCAATAATACCAGCAGCTGAGCCAATGATAAGCATGGAACCACCAACACCTGTCGCATAGGTAAAGGCCAACCAGTTTTGCTCTGTCATCACAATGTCTGCTTTCAATAATGCAGCTGTTAGCGGCACGTTATCTATCGTTGCCGACAATAACCCCATCAAATAGTTGGCGTAATGCGGTGGCAAGTACTCATATAAATGCGTAAATAAGTTAAGCACCCCGACCTCTTTGAGCGCACCAACCAAAAGCAGTACGCCAACGAAGAACAATAAAGTGTCGTATTCTATTTCACGAATATAATCGATGATTTTCTTGTTCACGTCTTTCTTACGCATTAAGAATTGTGCCACCAAGAACATCAAAGACAACCCGAATAAGAACGTCAATAGCGGCGGTACATGATAAAGCACGCTCAAAACTAACGTTGCCACAATTGTTGAGAAGAAAATCGTCGCAATTGCGATATCGGTTTTCTCAATGCGTCTTAATTCTTGCTTTTCAAAGATGATTGGGTCTTTCATACCAAACGATAGCATAGTGGCAAGCAGTAACACCGCCACCATGGACGGCAACACCAACAGTAATAAATCTGGAATTGAGACTTTGTCCGCTAAGAAAATCATCAACGTTGTCACATCACCTGTGATCAGTGAAACCCCACCTGAGTTCACCGCAAAGATGATTAAAGTCGCATATTTTACTAACTTTTTTGGGTCCAGCTTCAGCGACATCACCACCGCAAGCGAAATCAACGTCGCTGTGATATTATCGGAAATGGATGAGAACAAGAAAGCGGCGGCGCCAACCACAAACATCAAGCGTCGTTCGCTGATCTCGGCAGGCATCACGCGATGGACAATATTTTGAATGAACCCTTTGGAGTTGAGGTAAGCAACAAAGGTCATCGCAGCCATTAAGAATAACCACAAGGTGGCGATTTCGAGAATGTTATGATCTAACTGATGTTGTACATTTTCTGGGCTTTCGCCGTGAATTGGGAAGATAAATGCGATAATCCAGCATAAAGTACCAAAAAAAAGCGTAGTTTTGGCCTTGTTTACATGGATGATATCCTCTATAACAATCAGCAAAAATGCGACCGCTACCAGGGTAAGAATAATGGGCGTAACCATAGTTCGTAAACAACCTGTGTAATAAGTAAAAAAATTGAAGGGCAACGTAGTTCGGCGCGCAGTCTAGCATTTAAGGACAAGTGATGCCATTGAGTAAACGGATTTTGTCGAAATTTTTACACCAAGCGGCGATGTATAAGCCATTGACTGGAAAGTTATGATCCCAGCTAAAAAGATATTAAATACGATAAATGAGCATTGGTCGATGCTAGAGCTGCTTTTTAAGCGCTTTAAGCACTCAGACTTTAGTCTAAAAGATGTACAAAACTTACTAAAATACAAGAATCCAAATTGGACGAGCGAACGGCTTTTTAAAGAAGCTAACAAATTGCTAACATTGGAAATCATCATTCCGTTAGCGAAATCTTCGCAACTCGAACTCAATCGTGCCATTGCCGACTTTATGAGTTATCTGTTGCAAGAAGAAGACTTAGGTCTGGCGCAGGAAATTACCGTATTAGTACAAGATTTGGAGAGATTAGGGAATCGCTTAGCGGAAGCCGGACAAGTAGCCGACCATGGTGAATTACGGCGCTTTAGCCGCATTATGGATGAACGGGTACGCAAAATCGTAAAGCTTTATCAACATAATGAAGGCGCAATCTTCAATATTGTTGAGCAAGCCAAGGCCGACCACTCTAACCTCTCATTGCAAAAACGCTACCAAGCTGTACTTGAAGCATTTGATGAATACATTGAGCCAATGTTAAACATGGTTGATATTCATGGCCCATTTCACGCCTGTTTTTCTACCATTGAGACGCAAATTAGCGACCAAATCGCGCTTTTGAGTACGCTCGGTCGCGGGATCGAAGATAAACGTATGTTAGAGCAGCTGCGTACTCGAATTTTGGATATGCACTTAGTTGGTCGTGAGAGCTTAAGGCGTAGCGCCGATATGCTGTTACCACTACGTGAGGAGTTGCGCCGTAACACTTTGATCACCCGTCAAGCGGCGAAAGTGCTGCAACTTATTCGCAAAAATGGCGTAGATAACGTACTTAACTCAACACAACCGCATTTTGTCTCGGATGTACAACGTTTCTCACTGGGTCAGCAGCGCCATATGGTGGCTTATATGGCAAGCTTGTGCGAATTTGAAGATGAAACCTATCAACTACCGGATGAACGCGATGTGCCAAGCTATCAAAGTCCGTTTATTCCTGACTACCAAGATGTCACCACCAAACTCAAACACTTTAGCGGTAAAAAGACCCAACTGATTGGTTTTCTCACTGACGCGTACCCCGCTCTAGAAGCAGATGAACTGTTGTTCTTGTATCAAAAGCTCATCAGCGACGACGCGTTTAACCTCACACAAGACGAGCAGAAAACCCGTTTGGTAATAGGCGAGCAAACATTTGCGCTCTACCCCTTCAACGCCGCCAATAAAGCAGATTAACCATGACAACAATTAACTTAAATGAACTCACTGAGCTGCAAGCTATTCATAAGAAATTGGCAAGTGGCTGTCATATTAGCGAGCAAGACACCACCCAGTGGCAACAGCTGGACCAACATATGGACGCGTATGAGGCGCTGTTTGCCAGCCTTGGTCAAGAGCTGAAACATGACAGCCGCGGCTTCTTTTACTTCGCCGCCGATGAAAGCACCCCCAACATGGGCAAAACCTCACGCAGCTTTGCATTAACCATCTATGTGCTGATAGAACACTTTGCCAACTTAGGTAAAGATCCGCTACGCGCCTTATTTGATGAAGTGATTGACCTAGAACTGATGCAAACGCTAGTGCAAATGAACAAACATCTGTTTGACCAGCTGGAGCTTTTCAGCGGCAGTGAACTGCGCAAAGACGTGTATGGCCGTATGGTACGCTTTGGTTTGGCGCGCGAAGTGGAAAATGGCTATCAGCATCTGGCCCCAGTTTATCGCTATATTGACGCGTTGATGGAAGTCAACGAAACACAGATTGAAGGATTTGAGGATACTCTATGAGTCAGCTGTACGGACTTAAAAAACTGGCCCTGCTAAACACCGCAGGTTACGCCAAATGTGTTATCCCACTGGATAAAAGTGCATCTATTTGCGCCCCTAATAATACAGGGAAAAGCTCGGTTATCAACGCCCTTCAGTTTCCGCTGATTAACGACTTGCGCTTGACTGAATGGGATGGTCACGACTTAGAGGAAACCCGTAAATTTTATTTCTCTAGCGACCAGTCCTATATTTTGCTAGAAGCAACGTTACCTCATGGTGATGTAGTGATTGGTGTGGCAGGCCTTGGTAAAATTGCCGGCTATGCCCATCAGTTTTTCTGCTATAACGGCAAGCTGGATTTAGGCGACTTTACTGAAGGCAAAGCCATTGTAAAGTACACTAAGCTCTTCAATCATTTGAGTGAAAAAGGCTACAAACCGCTGGAACTGAAAGCGCAAGAGTTAAACGCGCTGTTGACGGGCGGCGCCACCCAGTTTGATGGTGAGATCAATCTTAAGATGATCCCACTTAATAACGTCCAAGATGCCGCTATTTATAAAGAAATTTTTCGCCGCATCTTGAACCTGCACAAACTCGGCGCACAAGATGTAAAACGTTTTATGCTGCGCGTTTTTGAACGCCATATGTCTAACTCTAAGGTCGACTTTTACGAAGTGTGGCGCCGTGCGTTTGACAAAGTAAATCACGCCCGCCGTGAGCTAAACGCGCTAGAAACCATGAGTGAAGCAATTGCAGCGCTCGAAACTATGCTCGAAGGAGAAAGTGGTTTACGGGGCAAACTGGCCGCCTACGCGCCAAAACTTGACCAAGCGCTGATCTCCTTTGATGAATATGTTGAAGTACAGCGCGCTGAACTTAACCTTCAACTGGAAGACATAGAGCAGGAGCGCCATGAGTTTGAGTCAAAGCAGCAACTGTATTTGCAACAATCTCGCGACATTGCCCGCAAGCAAACACAGATTGAGCAATGGTTCTTGGACTACAACGCACTTAAATCTGAATTTGAGCTTACCCATCACGCCACGCTCAAAACCAATCTCAGCTTGTTGAAAAAAGAATACGAAAGCCTGTCGTTTTCAATTAACAGCGCACAAGGGCAAAGCTTACACACCTTAGATTTTCGTATTAGCGAAACGCAAAAGCAGATCAAAAGCTTAAAGCTGCAACTGAAAAACCTCGAATACAACCTCTTTACGCGCATGCGCGAAGATTTATCGTTAAAAGAAGTTGAAGAAATTTCGCGGATTTTAAACCCAGATTTACTGTCATTCGCCACTACTTCGCAGGGTGAAGTGGATATTCACGACGAAGCCGCGTTTGGTGATTTCCTCGCTGCACTCTCAGCGGCGATTGTCGGCCAAGAGTTGCATTTGCCTGGCGCCACCATCAAAATCAAAAAGCTCAACCCAGTGCAAATGCAAAGCGGTGAAAACCGTGAACAATTAAAAGCTCGCGTTGACGCATTGCAACAATCATTACTTGAGTTAGAAAAGCAACGCGAAGTCGCCGCCAACGTTGCACAAAAGCAGCAAGAGCGCGACGCACTTTACGATGAGCTAATGACGTTAGAAGCAGCACTAAAACGCTTTGAACAGTTTCAAACTATGGCGCAGTCCGCCGAAGCCCAAGGCTTACTGCAAGCACAGTTAGATGCGGAGCGTGAGCAAGTCGATAGCTACTTACATGATGTGCAACGCAATGCTGGTTCTATTTCCGATAGACGCGCCATTATTCAAAGCCGCATTGAACTGATCTTGCGTCAAGCAGAACGTTTACGCCAAGTTAAAAGTGAGCGTATTGATCACACTTTGGATTTATACAGTGGTAAAATTGCGCCCTACCCTGTTGAAATTAATCTTGATTTTGACAACTTGGCAGAAGTGGTTCATCAGTTCAATAAATGGAGCCACGAACTACGTAACCTAGATGTCAATATCAAAAATACTTACCTGCATATTTACAATGCGGGGATCACTAAGTTTGATAATGAAACCGACGCCACAGTTAAATACCAAAAACTGATTGCGGCTTATCACAATATCGACAACGAGCGTGATGCCGTTGGCAAACATGCACGGGTTGCGCTCACTGAAGTGGCTGCCACAATTAAAGGCTTGCGTGAAGATCTTGACCGCTTAAGACGCGAAATGAACGCCTTCAATAAAGGCATTAGTTTGCATCGGATCTCCAACTTGCAGGCCTTTAAAATCAATATTATGCCGCGCAAGATGTTGGTGGACGCCATCGACACCATCATCGCGACGTCGGATCTGTATGAGCAAGGCGAAAGCTTAGATTTGCTTTCCAGCCAACCGCATGACGAAAAGGCCGTCAACGAAGCCAAAGATTTATTGATCAAATTTGCCAGTGAAAAGGCGGGTTTAACCTTAACTGATCTATTCGACATTCGTTTTGAAGTGGTTAACCGTGCGGGAGAAACTGAGTTTTTTGAAAAAATCGACTCAGCGGGTTCAAACGGCACCCGTATAACCATCAAACTGCTATGCGGTATGTTATTTATCCGTTATCTCTTGTCAGATCAGGAACAAGCACGCTATCGTATTCCTATCTATATAGATGAAGCGGCTGATATCGACCCGCAAAACCAAAAAGCCATTATTGAAACTGCGTTGAGCTTTGGCTTTGTGCCAATTTTCGCCTCGGTGAAGCCACAGATCAGCTGTGATTACCTAGTGCCAATTCGCAGCGTCAATAAGGGCAGCCAAAACTGGGTTGATGAGAAAGACTGGATTGAAGTGGAACATTCATAACCAATTCACTGTCTATTGCTTATAAGTATTTTATCAGCGAGCGCATTAGCGCTCGATAACAAGGAGTAACATCATGAAACGACTCTTAAGCGCGGCCTTGTTGGTATTGCTAGCTGGCTGTGCCAAAACACCAGACTGGGACTACGACAAGTCAGTTCAATTCAGCAATTACAAAACCTACGCGTTTGCACCCGATGCCAACATTAGCAACATGGCGCCGCACTATCAGGTCAATGATTTGATGGAAAAACGCCTACGTAGCGCCATCAGCAGCGAAATGGGCAAGCAAGGATTTAATGCTACCGAGCCAAATCAAGCCGATATGCTGGTGAATTATCATGTCAGCGTCGATAAAGAAATTGTCTCTGACACCATAGATACCATGTACACCGCACATTGGAGCCATTGGGGTTGGGGCGTGCGCAGCCGCACCACAGTTCAAGAGTACGATGTTGGCACCATTATCGTCGATATTATTGATAAAAACGCCCAACAATTGGTTTGGCGTGGAGTGAAAGAAGGCCGTTTACGCAAAAATCAAACGCCTGAACAACGCACCGAAACCATTAACAAAACCGTGGCTGAGATCTTAGCTAACTTCCCACCAAAAGCATTGTAACAGCCAGTTTTATCCAGATCAGGAGGTGTTCACCTCCTGATCTGTTACTAGAAAAGTTACTAATGTAAATACCCTCACCATTACGCAATGCTTTGTTACAAACTAATGCTTGCTGTAAACACCTAGACATAAGATTTAGCGTATCCTTCATTACATAAACTGCAAAATTCCATTGCAAACCGTCTTATAAAAATTGAAGGAATGAAATCGTGGCAAGTCGTAAACAAATACTATTTCCCGTCGCCGTCCTCGCTATCGGCATTGCAGCTGCTGCAGGATTTGCAGCGATGAAAGCGCCTCCACAAGAAAAAGTGGAAGAAGTTATCCATCCACTGGTTGAGGCAAGCCCGCTGCATCTGGCTCCTATGACGCTAGATGTGAGCTCTTATGGCGTAGTTCAGCCAAAATATCACACCCAATTAGTAGCTCAAGTTGCAGGCCAAGTGGTCGAGCTTTCTGAACAGTTTGTTAAAGGCGGATTTGTTAAAGAAGGCCAAGTGCTTGCACGCATCGACCCCAATGATTATGAGGCGGCGCTGATTGAAGCCGAAGCGAATCTTGCCCAGGCAAGCTCAGGACTTGAAATTGAACGTGCGCAAGCGCAAGTGGCACAAGCTGAGTGGCAACGCATCAAAAGTGATTCAAGCGAAGCCATCCCGTCAGAGCTGTATTTACGTAAACCTCAGTTGGCAGAAAAGCTAGCTCGCTACAAAGCGGCACAGGCAGATGTCAAACGTGCAAAGCGTAATTTAGAGCGCACTTATGTGCGTGCTCCGTACGACGCAATCATTGAAGGTCGTGACATCAGCTTAGGCAGCGTGGTAAACCCTGGCAACGCGCTTGGTTTACTCAACTCCATTTCCGTAGCGGAAATTCGCTTACCTGTAGCCGATAAAGACTTACGTCATTTGGAAAAGCTCGGCCTTGACGCCAATGTGACTTTGTCGGCTAACGTGGCGGGTAAAAAGCAAACGTGGCAAGGTCAAATTGTCCGCAGTGAAGGCGTTATCGATGAACGCAGCCGCATGACTTATCTTGTGGCCCAAGTCACTAATCCGTATCAAGACAACAGCAAACCGCTGCGTTTTGGTAGCTATTTAACCGCCCAGATCACAGGTAAAGCGCTTGATAACGCCGTTGCTATTCCACAACATTTGGTGCGCGATGGTAAAATCCGTGTATTGAATGACGATTTAACCCTGAGCTTTAAAACCGTCAATATCATTCGTGATTACGAAGGTATGGTGATAGTCGATAGCGGCATAACTGAAGGTGCACAGCTCATCACCTCTGCGCTTGAGTACCCAACTGAAGGCATGCAACTGCGTATTGATGCCGGCTTAGAAAATAACGCTACTACGCAACTGGCGTTGAAAGAGGAGTAAGCCATGCAACAATCTCAGGAAAAAGGCATCATTGCTTGGTTTGCACGCAACCCTGTTGCTGCCAACCTGTTGATGGTGTTTATTTTGGTGGGCGGCTTACTGTCTGCCTTCACCATCAGAAAACAGATGTTCCCACAATTTGAAATTAACTGGTTAAGTATTCAAACAGTTTACCCCGGTGCTGCGCCTCAGGAAGTAGAAGAAGGCATCACCATTAAAGTGGAAGAAGCGCTTGAAGGCTTAGAAGGGATCAAACGCCTTATCACTTATTCAAATCGCGGCATGTCGCAAACTTGGATTGAAGTTGAGGAAAAGTACGACCCGAAAGAAGTGCTCGACGAAGTCAAAATGCAGGTTGATTCTATCTCTAGCTTCCCCGCTGGCATGGAGCGCCCGATTGTACGTCGCGAAAAGTACGAACAAGAAGTCATGTGGATGGCGCTGAGCGGCGACTTAAGCAATCATGATCTCAAGGACTTAGGCAATAAGCTTCATGACGAAATGATGTCACTGCCGGGTATTAACCTAGTTAATTTCCACAGCGGCCTTGCCTATGAAATTGGTATTGAAGTGAGTCCAGATAAACTGCGCGAATATGGTTTATCGTTCCGCGATATCGCCAATGCAGTACGTAATTTCTCGGCTAATATGTCAGCAGGTCAAATTCGCTCTGAAAACGGTTATATCTCCATGCGGGTTGAGCATCAGGCCTATCGTGGTAACGAATTTAGAAGTTTACCGCTCCTCAACTTACCTGACGGCGCACAAATTCGTTTAGGCGATGTCGCGACCATACATGATGACTTCGAAGAAGGTTTGCAATACAGCAAATACAACGGCAAAAACTCTCTCGTATTTGAACTGAACGCGTCAAAAGACCAAGACATTACCAAAGTTGCCGCGGTCATGAAGCAATACCTTGAGCGTAAAGCGAAAGAATTGCCACCAACAGTCGAACTTGAACCATTTATTGACCTGACTTACTACCTCAATGGTCGTTTGAATATGATGATTGAGAACATGGTCCTTGGCGGCTTGTTGGTCATGCTGATGCTCGCGCTATTCTTGCGTATTCGTTTGGCATTTTGGGTCATGATGGGTCTGCCAGTATCTTTCCTTGGGGCATTCCTGTTTATGCCAATGGGTGCGCTCGATGTCACTATTAACCTTGCATCGCTGTTTGCGTTTATCTTAGTGCTGGGTATCGTAGTCGATGATGCGATTGTCGTTGGTGAGTCAGTCCATGCCGAAATCGAAGAAAAAGGCCATAGCTTAGATAACGTGGTACGCGGCGTAAAACGCGTTGCTGTACCTGCCACTTTTGGGGTGTTAACCACAGTTGCGGCTTTCTTACCGCAAACTTTTGCCACCGGCCCTGGCGCGGCGTTTTCGAAAGCCATTGGTGGGGTTATTATCCTTTGTTTACTGTTCTCTTTGATTGAGTCTAAATTTATTCTCCCTGCGCACTTAGCGGCAATGAAGAATACTCCACACAATCCAAAGAATCCTTTACATCGCATGCGTGACAAGTTTGACGCAGGCTTACGCTATTTTATCGAGCAAATGTACCGTCCGTTTGTGGAAAAATGCGTGCACTATCGCTACACCGTTATTGTTGGTTTCCTTTCAGTCTTAATTGTCAGTGGTGGCTTATTTGCGGGTGGCTTCGTGAAATTCGTTGCGAATCCAAAAATTCCACACGACTTCCCAAGTATCTCAATTGAAATGAACTTGGCCTCGTCTGAAACAGCGACTTTGCAAACCATTCAAAAGATTGAACAAATGGTGCTAACGGTCGACAAGCAAATCGAAGCACAATATGGCACAAAGATGATTGAGGATATTTCTGTCAGCTTAAATGGCCGTACCAATGCACGCTTAATGGCAGTATTAGTTAAACCTGAGCATCGCCCTATTGGCACGTTTGAACTCAGTGACTTGTGGCGTCAAAATATGCCGCAATTACCGGGCTTAAAAACCATGAACATCACCGATAGCATCATGAACGGTGGCCGTGACGATGGTGATATAAGCTTCCGCCTTGAAGGCAAAGACAAAGATGAACTTATCGAAGTTGCTAACAAGCTTAAAGATAAGCTGAAAACCATCAAAGGCGTGGGTGATGTGAATGACTCAATGCAAAGTGCTACTGACGAAGTTCAACTTGACCTTAAACCGCTTGCTTACAGCTTAGGTTTGACCTTAGCGGATGTTGCTTCACAAGTGAACTTCAGCTACTACGGCCTCGAAGCACAACGTATTTTACGTGAAGGCGAAGAGATCAAAGTGATGATCCGTTATCCCAAAGCATCGCGCGATAACATCAGCGACATTAACGACGTTCGTATTGTCACGCCAAGTGGCGCAGAAGTCTTACTTTCTGAAGTCGCAGATATTCGTATTGTTGATGGCGTTAATCGTATTCGCCGTGAAAACTCTAAGCGTACCATTAACGTATGGGCATCTGTTGATACGAATCAGGCGCAGCCGTTTGAAATTGCAAAAAACGTTCGTGACGAATACTTACCTTCATTGTTGAAAAACTACCCAGGCGTACAAAGTGCGGTAGCAGGTCGTATTCAAGAAGAAATGGACAGTGTGGCGGAACAAATTCGTGACTTAGTGTTGTCACTCCTTATCATCTTCGCACTATTGGCTATTCCACTGCGCTCGTACTCGCAACCTATGCTCATCATGTCGGTGATCCCATTTGGTGTGGTTGGTGCGGTATATGGCCATATGATCTTAGGTATGACCATGAGCAGCCTCTCCTTCTTCGGTATCATTGCCGTTGCGGGTGTGGTGGTGAATGATTCATTAGTGATGGTCGACTTCGTCAACCAAGCTCGTAAGGAAGGTGTGCCGATTAAGCAAGCTGCGGTGGATGCTGGCTGTAAACGCTTCCGCGCTATTCTGCTTACTTCACTAACGACTTTTATTGGTTTGATGCCTATCATCGCTGAAACTAGCCTACAGGCACAAATCGTCATCCCAATGGCAGTATCATTGGCATTCGGTGTGCTGTTTGCAACGGTCATTACGTTAATCTTGATCCCTTGCCAATATGTTGCACTGGAAGACTTTAAACGTCTGATCCGTAAATGGCGTGGTAAAGAAGAGCCTGTCGTCGTACAGCAGGTTGAAAGCCAAGTATCTCAATAAGCATAAGTAATGACAAAAAGCTCGCAGTTGCGAGCTTTCAGATTGATGATAAACCCTGCTTTTTTAAGCGGGGTTTATTTTTTCGATAGTTAGGTCGTTTTTTCT
>NZ_JBHRSD010000042.1:0-3386 GCF_042643375.1 Pseudoalteromonas fenneropenaei | reverse complement strand
TCGATACTCACTGTGCTTATTAGATCAAAGGGCTAGATCTGTGTCTAGCCCTTTTTCAACAGTCTGAAAGCCAGACAAGTGTCTGGCTTGGTATCAAACTATCATAGGTTATTAGCTGCGCTCTAAGTGGCTTTGATAGACATCCAGAGCCTGAGCAAGGTCGGCACGTAAGTCTTCCACATCTTCCAAACCAATATGTAAGCGGATCACAGTGCCTTGCTGCCAACCGGTTTTGCTGCGTAACGCGGCCATATTTTGGTTAGCCGTCACCAAACTTTCGTAACCGCCCCACGAAAAGCCCATTTTAAAATGGTGTAAGCTTTCCAAAAATGCTTGTACCGCGGCAGGTGAAGTTTGCTTCATAATAAATGAAAACAACCCATTGCTGCCTTTGAAATCACGAACAAAGAATTCATGACCAGGACAACCAGCTAACGCAGGATGACGCACCTCCGCCACTAATGGATGAGCTTGCAGCCATTTGGCGATGCTTAAAGCAGATTGTTCATGCTGTTGCAAGCGCACCGCCATCGTTCGCAGCCCACGCAGTGCTAAATAAGCATCGTCCGCTGAGGTGCACTGACCGAGCAAATAGGCATGCTCTCTTAGCGTTGGCCAGTATTGCTTATCTGCCACAGCTATACCCATCATCACATCAGAATGACCTACAATATACTTAGTTGCAGCCTGAATACTGATGTTGACGCCTAAATCGAGCGGCGTAAATTGCAGCCCATTACCATAGGTGTTGTCGAGAATAGTTAAGATCCCATGTGCCTGAGCAATGCCGACCAAACTCGGGACATCCTGAACTTCCATGGTGATTGAACCGGGTGATTCCATAAAAATCACTTTGGTATTGGGGCGAATTTCTTGCTCAATCGCGGCGCCCAGCATAGGGTCGTAATAACTGGTTTCAATCCCGTAGCGACTCAAGATCTTGTCACAAAAGTCTCGAGTAGGCTCATAAGCGGTATCAACCATTAATAAATGGTCACCGGCTTTTAAAAAGCATAATAAAGTTTGCGCAATGGCTGCTGCGCCGCAGGGAAATAGCGCGCAACCTGCGCCATTTTCCAACTCCATCAAAGCATCTTGCAACGCAAAATGCGTTGTGGTGCCGCGTCGACCATAAAATAGTGTGCGGTTATGCCGCTCTTTGGCCGCTTGTTGCATTTCAGCAACAGTCTCAAATACTACGGTAGAAGCGCGTTGCACAACGGGATTAACTACGCCATGGGTATAAGCTTTGCTGCGACCAGCAGCTACAATCTGAGTTGGTTTCTTCATTGTCATTCCTCTTGCTTACGCCAATGTTCTACTAAAAATCGTGAAATCGAATCTTTACGCGTTAATTTATAACCAGGTAGCTCACTACCCCACTCCAAAAATTGGTTCAATTCAGCACGGCTAAACCATTTGGCATCGTCAAGTTCATCTTTATCCACATAAATATCGCTCGATTCAGCTTTGGCAAAAAAACCTAACATTAAAGAAGATGGAAAAGGCCAAGGCTGTGATGCGATGTAAGTTACATCACTCACCGCAACACCAGCTTCTTCTAGTACTTCTCGTGCTACGGCTTGCTCTAAACTTTCACCGGGGTCAACAAAACCAGCTAACGTGGAATACACCCCCTCAGGCCAACTTGCCTGGCGCCCAAGCAAACATCGTTCAATGCCATCGCTAAAACGTTTAGTTACTAACATGATCACCGCGGGATCGGTTCGCGGAAACGTCATATGCTTACATTCGGCGTTCGTACAAAGCCGTGCATGCCCTGCTTCTATTGGTTTGTTAGCATGACCACAACGGCCACAAAACCTGTGTGTCACATGCCAATGACATAGACCGCGTGCCAACGCTGCAATTGAACCTTTCTGTAAATCAACCAGCGGACCATAACTGCGAATATCTTTAAATTCCACCGCATGTAGTAGTGGTGCCAACAGTTCCGTATCAAGACTAGAGACATCTAAAGCAAAGTAACCTTGCCCCTCTTCAGCACCAAGAAATACCGCTTGCCAGAGATCTAAAGTTTGCACTTGTTGATATGACAGCAGTGCTATTTCCGGAGAACCAGATTTGAATAAGGTCTGACTATTATTGACAAGCAGCCACAGACTATTTTTACTTTGCTTATGGAGTAGCCAGTTGGCATCTTTGCGCTCTGCCGAATGGCGATTGAGTGGTAAGTGAGCGTAATACAACATAGTCCTGTTCCTTGCTTTTGATTGCGCTCAAACTAGCACAGAGTGGCGCAAAAAAAAAAGCCCTTTCGGGCTTTTTAAACCTACAGTGTTTATCACACTACAGAGAGGCAAGATAGGCTTGAAGCTTTTGATTCTCAGCTTCAATATGTTGATAAAATTCAATATCGGCAAGTTTACTGGCCGCTGCTAAATCAATCACAATCACCGCATCGCGGTGGAGTTGTAACGCAGAAGCTGGACAAGCTGCAGTAAGAGGCCCTTCTACCATAGCTTTTACGGCATCGGCTTTGTTTTCACCAGTCGCAAGTAACACCACTTTACGCGCATCAAGTATGGTACCGATTCCCATCGTAATGGAAAGATGTGGTTGATATTCGTCTGCCGCAAAGAAACGTGCGTTATCGTCTATGGTCGCTTTCGTTAAGGTTTTTACTCGTGTTCTTGATGTCAATCCGGACGAAGGTTCGTTAAAACCAATGTGACCATTGCGGCCTATACCTAGCAATTGAATATCAATACCACCTGCTGCTGCGATTTTCGCTTCATATTCTTGGCAGGCAGTAATGGGATTTTTCGCATCACCCGGCGGTACATGGGTGTTGTTTTTGTCGATATCCACATGATCAAACAACTGCTGATCCATAAAATAACGGTAGCTTTGTGGATGCTCACCACTAAGACCTAAGTATTCATCTAAATTAAATGTGGTGGCATTTTTGAAGCTCACTTCGCCCGCCTGATTACGGCGAATAAGTTCTTGATAAAGCGCCACAGGCGTTGAACCTGTTGCTAAGCCTAACACCGCTCCCGCCTTACGTTGTAACTGAGTTGTAAAAATATCTGCACCGTAGCGGGCAACTTCAGCGGCGTCTTTTAGAATTACGATTTGCATAGTTTAAAACTCATTGTGAGGGCTTAGAAAATGGGATCTGAACCTTGCACCGCGTGCAATCAGCGCAAGGCCAGATCAAACCTAATAGAGATACAACTATCTAGGCTTACCATTATGACAACGCTGTCATTATTACTCTGTTATTTTGCTTTGTAAAGTAATAGTGAAGGTTTTTTTGTACTTTTTTTGCAAAAAAACCGACCTAAGTCGGTTTCAGATTGATGATAAACCCTGCTTTTTTAAGCGGGGTTTATTTTTTCGATAGTTAGGTCGTTTTTTCT
>NZ_JBHRSD010000041.1:0-1163 GCF_042643375.1 Pseudoalteromonas fenneropenaei | reverse complement strand
GTGACCCTCGCCTTGTAAGGGCGATGCTCTCCCAACTGAGCTAACAACCCATCTAGATAACGACTAAAAACAAAATTTTATGTTCTTCAAACTAACCGCAAAATGTGGTGGGTTGTACTGGACTTGAACCAGTGACCCTCGCCTTGTAAGGGCGATGCTCTCCCAACTGAGCTAACAACCCACATTTTGTGACAATTTGCATCGTCGTGTGGGGCGGTATTATAGGGAGAGTTGGAATAGAGTCAATACCCAGTTTTCGTAAAAATGCGCCATGTGCGGGATTTATAACCAAAATTAGCGCGATGGGTCAAAATTTCTGCGGAACAATAATGAAAAATTGCCGACAGAAAAGTTTTTGTACGGATTTTATCCAGTATTTATACCCACTTTGCAGAGAAAGATGGTTTAGAGTCGAATTTTTCGACATCTAGCTGTAGGTTTAGGTAGACCCCACATCTATATAGCAAAGGATTATAAAGAGGGGTATCTGGCTTAGTTATCACCTTAATGTGCAAATGAGCGCAGATCTAGTTAAGGTTGGTTGTTCTGCTAATATGTAACAAAACGCACCTCTTACCTGCAGTTATACTTAAAGACAAAGTTGCCTCTATCCTCTATATAGTCACAATTCGTTATTCACAAAAAGTATAGAGCAAAGCAACTCTGCAACTAGTTTCAAGCAAAAGAGTCTCGCATTAAACGATGAGCCATTTGATGGCATTCTAACTATTGCCTCTATATAGGAGTAATTTTGTGAGTGCTTAGAGTACAGATTTACAAGTAGGGGAGGTGAGCGGGGGTTAATAACTTCAGATTTATAACTGCCGAACTCAATACGCAGCTTAACTAAACCCCTGTATTTGTGCATATTTAAATCAATTTGATTGCTTTAATTGCAATGTGGCGAAAAATGGAGCGGTCGAACAATTCTTTAAGAAATTTTGTTGACTTTGTTTTTGTGTCTGCATAGAATGCGCCCCGCACTCAGCGATAAGTGATGTCGAAATCACAGTTTAGTAGTGGGGTTATAGCTCAGCTGGGAGAGCGCTTGCATGGCATGCAAGAGGTCGGCGGTTCGATCCCGCCTAGCTCCACCAAGTCGTTGAAACTCGTATGGTCAGAGTCTAAATAACCAGTCCTAGTGACAAAATGCGTTTTTTGAA
>NZ_JBHRSD010000040.1:0-79577 GCF_042643375.1 Pseudoalteromonas fenneropenaei | reverse complement strand
GGTGAACTCTCGATACTCACTGTGCTTATTAGATCAAAGGGCTAGATCTGTGTCTAGCCCTTTTTCAACAGTCTGAAGCCCTTGCAATTAGCAAGGGCTTTTTTATTGCCATTCATCAAACCTGAGTTCTATAGTAAACTACGGTTATCCGTTTCAAATAACGATGCGAGGCAAGCAAGCTCATTCAGTTGCTGCCGAACGCCATGTAAAAATAAAGGTTTAAAACTCAAATGACTAGACAGACTATCCAATGGTTTCCGGGCCATATGAACAAAGCGCGCAATGAGATCAAAGAGATCATGCCGCAAATGGATGTCATCATTGAAGTATTGGATGCGCGCATTCCTTATAGTAGTGAAAACCCTATGGTTGCGCAGTTACGTGGTGATAAGCCGGTCATCAAAATTTTGAATAAAGCGGATTTAGCTGATCCTGAAAAAACCGCGCAGTGGCAGGAGTACCTAGAGCGTGAAGCCGGGGTAAAAACGATAGCGTTTGGTCATGATAAAGCTGCTGAAGTCCATCGTATTAATGAGTTGTGTAAAAAACTAGTGCCGCATAAAGTGGGTGCGGATAAACAAATTAAAGCCATGATCATGGGCATTCCCAACGTTGGAAAGTCGACTTTGATCAATACTTTGGCTGGTCGTATTGTCGCAAAAACAGGCAATGAACCCGCGGTAACTAAGGCGCAGCAAAAAATTAAACTCGAAGATGGCATTATGCTTTATGACACGCCGGGCATGTTGTGGCCAAAAGTAGAGAATGGCAACTCAGGTTACCGTTTAGCTGCGACTGGTGCGGTACGTGACACGGCAATGAATTATGAGGAAGTAGCGAGCTTCACCGCAGAATATTTACTACAAGCGTATCCTGAGCAGCTTAAAGCACGTTACAAAATGGCGGAACTACCAGACTGCGATTGGGAGTTTATTCAGCAAGCAGGTAAAATCCGTGGCTGTTTACGCAGTGGTGCGCAAGTGGATACCCATAAGTTTTCTGAGATCTTGATCAATGAGTTACGTGATGCGGTGATTGGCCGTATTACCATGGAAACGCCAGCGATGCGCGAGGAAGAGGAAATTCTCGTACAGCAGCAGCGCGACGAGGAAGAAGCGAAAAAAGCAGCGAAAGCTGAAGAGAAAAAGCAGCGTTTGGCAAGGGCGCGGAAAAACCGCCGCTAAGTCGTTTAGCGAAAATGAACGACCACACCTTACTGCGAGCGTTGTTTGTCAGACTTCTTAGCTTTTCGTGAGAAATAAAAAAAGCCCTTTCGGGCTTTTTTAGTTCATATCTACCGTCACCGATATGAGCAATGTAGCAAGTAAAATAGTAGAGCGGTTGCAGACAGAGGACTCAAGGGGCGTTGTTCCCCCCATATACAACCAAAGCGTTTTTCGTTCGCCAAACGTGTTTCAGGGTCTCGAAACGAATCGTTATTCACAAATCAAGTCACCATCTCGATTTGTTGAGAGTGATTATCAGTTAGATTTGTTTGCGTGTCAATATTATTTGCAAATAATTCTCATTTATTTATTTTGCATGAAAATTAGCCAATGATGATGTTTGCGATACACATATTTGCTTACATTTCGAACTTTTTTCTCCTCTTCGATTCGGGCATAGTGATGAATAGCACTGAACATATAGCCCAAGGAGCAGTCAATGCAGAGCCATGAAATCGATTATGAAATTATCGGCAACTCAATGCAGATGGTCGAAGTGGAATTAGACCCAGGTGAAACCGTAATAGCGGAAGCCGGTGCGATGAACTATCTTGATGACGGCATTCAGTTTGAAGCCAAAATGGGCGATGGTTCGGAGGTCGACCAAGGCTTTATGAGCAAGCTGTTTAGCGCAGGTAAGCGCATGATCAGTGGTGAATCACTGTTTATGACTCACTTTACCAATCAAAGCATAGGTAAAAAGCGGGTGGCGTTTGCTGCGCCGTTTCCCGGGACCATTATACCACTTGATTTGGCCAAACTTGGCAACTCAGTGTATCTGCAAAAAGACTCGTTTTTATGTGCAGCCCTCGGGACTAAGGTGGACATTGCGTTTCAGCGTCGTCTCGGGGCGGGCTTTTTTGGTGGCGAAGGTTTTATCCTTGAGCACTTGCAAGGTGACGGTATGGCGTTTGCGCACGCGGGTGGGACTGTGGTCTGCAAACAGCTCAATGGTGGTACGCTGAAAGTCGATACTGGGTGTGTAGTAGGTTTTACCGACGGTATTGAGTTCGACATTGAACGTATCAAAGGTCTAAGAAGTATGTTCTTTGGTGGAGAAGGGCTATTTTTGGCCACGCTACGCGGTCATGGCACCGTATGGTTGCAGAGTTTACCGTTCTCGCGTTTGGCGGACCGTGTATTGCAACACGCACCGAGTGCTGGGGGGCGTCGTCAGGGAGAAGGCAGCATTTTAGGTAACCTTGGTGACATAATTGACGGAGATTAGTACCGCTGGCACTTTTCGCGCCAATCTTACAGAATGTGAAATGTCGGTAGAAAAAAATTTTTCGTGAATTGCACGCATTTTAAGCGATATCAAGGATGATGTTCGCTTGAAGAGGTGATATACTCCCGCCGAATAATTTTTCTACTTAAACAGAGCACATCAATGGCAGATTTATCAAAATACAGAAATATTGGTATTTTCGCGCACGTTGACGCTGGTAAAACCACGACAACAGAACGTATTCTTAAGCTTACTGGTAAGATCCACAAACTAGGTGAAGTACACGATGGTGCTTCGACGATGGACTTCATGGAGCAAGAAGCTGAGCGTGGTATCACTATCCAGTCAGCAGCGACTACCTGTTTCTGGAAAGATCACCGTTTTAACGTAATCGATACTCCTGGACACGTTGACTTCACAGTTGAAGTATACCGTTCACTTAAAGTACTAGACGGTGGTATCGGTGTATTCTGTGGTTCTGGTGGTGTTGAGCCGCAATCAGAAACTAACTGGCGTTATGCGAACGATTCAGAAGTATCTCGTTTGATCTTCGTAAACAAGCTAGACCGTATGGGTGCGGATTTCTACCGCGTAGTTGGTCAAGTTAAGAAAGTACTTGGCGCGAACCCACTTGTTATGACACTACCAATTGGTATCGAAGACCAATTCGTTGGTGTTGTTGACGTTCTTACTAAGAAAGCATACGTGTGGGACGATTCTGGTCTTCCAGAAAACTTCACAGTGCAAGACGTTCCAGCAGACATGGTTGACCAAGTTGACGAATACCATGAAATGCTAGTTGAGTCTGCAGTTGAGCAAGACGACGAGCTAATGATGGCTTACATGGAAGGTGAAATTCCTTCTATTGAGCAATTAAAAGCGTGTATCCGTAAAGGTACTCGTGACCTAGCGTTCTTCCCAACGTTCTGTGGTTCTGCATTCAAAAACAAAGGTATGCAACTAGTTCTAGATGGTGTTGTAGATTACTTACCTTCACCAACTGAAGTTGCTCCACAAGACCTAACTGACCCAGAAACTGGTGAGCCAACAGGTCAAGTTGCTACAGTGTCTGAAGACGAGCCGTTCCGCGCGCTTGCGTTCAAGATTATGGATGACCGTTTCGGTGCGTTAACTTTCGTACGTGTTTACTCTGGTAAACTTAAGAAAGGTGACACAATCCTTAACTCTGCAACAGGTAAAACTGAGCGTGTTGGCCGTATGGTTGAGATGCACGCAAACGACCGTAACGAGATCGATTCAGCACAAGCTGGTGACATCATCGCTATCGTTGGTATGAAGAACGTTCAAACAGGCCACACACTATGTGATCCTAAGCACGAATGTACACTTGAACCGATGATCTTCCCAGTACCGGTAATCTCTATCGCTGTAACGCCAAAAGACAAAGGCGCAGCTGAGAAGCTAGGTATCGCACTAGGTAAGATGGTTTCTGAAGATCCATCATTCCAAGTTGAAACTGACGAAGAAACTGGTGACACTATCCTTAAAGGGATGGGTGAACTTCACCTTGATATCAAAGTGGACATCCTTAAGCGTACATTCGGTATCGAATTGAACGTAGGTGCTCCGCAGGTTGCTTACCGTGAAACTATCACTCGCGCAGTTGAAGATAGCTACACGCATAAGAAACAATCTGGTGGTTCTGGTCAATTCGGTAAGATTGACTACCGTATCCGTCCAGGTGAGCCAGGTTCAGGCTTCCAGTTCAAGTCAACTGTTGTTGGTGGTAACGTTCCTAAGGAATACTGGCCAGCAGTTGAGAAAGGCTTCAAGTCTATGATGAACGAGGGTGTGCTTGCAGGCTTCCCAGTACTAGACATCGAAGTTGAACTATTTGACGGTTCATTCCACGCAGTTGACTCGTCAGCTATCGCGTTCGAAATCGCTGCTAAAGGCGCATTCCGTCAATCAATCCCGAAAGCGGGTGCACAACTTCTTGAGCCAATCATGAAAGTTGACGTATTCACGCCGGAAGACAACGTGGGTGACGTGATCGGTGACCTTAACCGTCGTCGTGGTATGATTAAAGATCAAGAACCAGGCGCAATGGGCATCCGTATCAAGGGCGAAGTACCGCTATCAGAAATGTTCGGTTACATCGGCCACTTACGTACTATCACTTCAGGTCGTGGTCAATTCTCTATGGAATTCTCACACTACATGCCATGTCCAAACAACGTGGCAGAAGCGGTAATCGCAGCTGAGAAGCAAAAGAAAGCGAACAAGAAATAATTACTATCGTGATTATTTAAGCATGCGCTTTAAAAGAAAAACCCCGGCTTAGCTGGGGTTTTTTTATATCTGTTATGGCGTACCTCTGCTTGGAAAACCCTAGAAATACGGTTATGAACCTTCCATAACATTGCCGTGCACCAACCTTAACTGTTCGACCTTTCATATCTCAAACTACTGTGCTTAGAGAGTTTTTGCATTTTGTGCAGTAACTTCGTATCCTCACTATTCCATGTACTGTGTTAGACGGTACGCCAAATGCCAGCCATAGAGTGAGGTTGTATGTCTGCACTGCTCATTGTCTACTTATTGATTTTTGCACTCTTTGGCATGGCAAGCACCGAGCTGCTGCGCTTTATTTACTTTTCTTGGGTTAAAAAGGAATTGCGGCTGGAGTTGATCCGCCGCGTTATGGGGTATGTGGTTGTGATTGTGTTGTTGTCGACGTTGGGACCTTGGTTACTTAGTTAAGCTTATCGCTTCACAACGTTGCGCGATGCATAATGCCTGCACCGGATAAACACTAGGACAAGTTGATTCATTGGCTGAAGATTTGCTGTGTTCTGCTAAAATCGCGGCTTTCGCTCTGTCAGGATCATTGTGTTGCGAGGAAAATAGCACATAGCCAGCAGGCGTTGCGCAGCCAGGAAATATGGGTAGTTCAACAACATGACATTGGTAGCTCCCTTCACAGCTGAGATTGTGTAGTGCTAGACCACTGCTACTATCGGGCTGCGTTGTGGTTAATTCACAGCCGGACATAGTGAGCAAAGCCAAGGTGGAGATAATAAGTTTGTAGTTCATTGCGTTACATCGCTTCTTGCTGGATTTCGACCGCAGTACATTGATGCTCAATACATTGTGCCGCAGGGGCTGTTAAGTGCTGGCAAATGCTCATGCGCTGCTCAGCAAAATTGAGCTGTCGTTGCAGACTTGTTATCGTATTTGCTAGGGCTTCAAGTTGGTTGGCATCATTGTTTTGCGTTGAAAACACGACGAAGCCATCTGGGCCACCACACGCGCGGTGTCCGACTGGCAAAACCCGACATTCTGCACTCTGTTGACATGGTTTATCTTGGGTAAGTTGTGCCAAACGCGCTTTTAACACCACGATTTCCTCTTCAGCAGAGGTATGTTGTTTTTTCACTGATGGCACTGGCTCTACCTCAGTTGTCTCTGTACTTTGCGCAGAGGGAGTTGGGAGCGAGGCGGTCTGCGGTTCTTCATTACTGCATGCAGATAAACTCAGAATGAAAGGTAAGGTGAGTAGCCAAATACGCATCGGATTTTCCATTATCGAGCAAGGGAGGCTATAGCATGCCTCCCTTACACAGAGAATACAAGCCTCTATGCTAATCCACCTCGGGTCAGTTTGTGTGGGTCAAGCAAGCTGGCTAGTTGTTCTTTACTCAAGTCGCAATGCTCAGCTGCTACATCAACAATAGGTCGACCTTCGGTATAGGCCTGTTTAGCGATTTTTGCCGCCAGCTCGTAGCCTATAATTGGATTGAGTGCCGTCACCAATATGGGGTTGCGAGTGAGCGCGTGATGGAGGTTACTGTCATTGACCTTAAAGGTTGCGATAGCTTTGTCAGCAAAAAGACGCGAGCTGGTGCTTAATAGCTGTAAGCTTTGCAAAATATTATAGGCTATCACTGGCAACATCACATTGAGCTCAAAGTTACCCGACTGGCCAGCAACCGTAATGGTGACATCATTGCCTATCACCTGAGCGCAAACCATGGCCACGGCTTCTGGGAGCACAGGATTCACTTTGCCTGGCATAATGGAAGAACCGGGTTGTAATGCTTCTAGCTCTATTTCGGCTAATCCTGCTAATGGCCCTGAATTCATCCAGCGTAAGTCGTTGGCGATTTTCATTAAGGCCACCGCTAGTGTTTTGAGTTGACCCGATAAGGCGACCACGGCATCTTGCGCACCTATGTAGGCAAAGAACTGTTCCGCTGGTTTAAAGCGTACCGCTAAACTTTCGCTGAGATGCTGATTAAATAGAGCCGCAAAACGGGGATCGGCATTGATCCCAGTGCCGACCGCGGTTCCGCCTTGTGCTAGGCGGGTTACACCATCTAAAGCTTGGACAATACCGTGCTGGGCATTGTCTAACTGACATTGCCAGCCTTTCATCACCTGCATAAAGTTCACAGGCATGGCATCCATTAAGTGGGTGCGACCAGTTTTAACGTGATGACCGACCTGCTGCGCTTTGTTGGCGATGGTTTGGCTTAAATGATTGAGTGCGGGTAGCAAGTCATAAACCAGTGCTATCACACATGCAACATGAATCGACGTGGGAATGGTATCATTGGAGCTTTGTCCCATATTGACGTGGTCGTTGGCGTGGACAGTTTGCCCGGCAAGGTCAGTTGCCAATGTGGCTATCACTTCATTGGCATTCATGTTGGAGCTGGTGCCAGAGCCGGTTTGGAAGACATCGACAGGGAACTGCTCGGCATGTTGACCATCAATGATCTGTTGGCACGCATTGCTAATGGCCTCCGCGAGTGGTTTTGGTAAGTGACCGAGCTCTTGGTTAGTTTGCGCAGCTGCTTGCTTGATATAGGCCAAGGCACGAATAAAAGTGGTCGGTAGCGTAAGGCCGCTGATGGGGAAATTATTAATGGCACGCTGGGTTTGTGCTTGCCATAAGGCATCGACTGGGACTTGCAAAGTGCCCATGCTATCAGATGCAGTACGAAATTGGCTCATAAGAATTCCTTATTGATAGGCAAACAGAGTGTCGCACTGAGTTTTTAGTTCATCAGCAAAGCGCCAGTATCTTGGCAACGCTTGATGTTCTCGGTAGAAGCGTTTCAAGGCGAGTAAAGGTTTATAGAGCTGATCTAAACAATGCTGACGTTGAGTGTAGTACACCAATGGGTCAACTATGACTTCCAGCAACGCATTACACGTGTTGCGTAATAGCCATTCCTGCAGCAGCGGGACATTATTGGATTGATACGAGCGTGCTTGCTGGAGCGCCGTTTCAATAAACTGCGCCACGACCCAAGGGGTGCGACAGCCGGAAACTCGGGACAGATCTAGGCGATGAAGCGGTTGCTGAAACAGATGGGGTGTCGTCATAGCAAAGCACATTAGTGTACTGATAATGGTTATCATTACACTAATGTGCTTCACAGTAAAAGTAAAGGACTAAAAGACTTAGTTGTAGCCAAGGACGAACACTTTGGGCTCTTCCCCTTTACGTTTTTGCTCTTTAGTTGGCGTGAGCAAGCTATATACTTCTGCACGATAGGCGTCACTTTCACTTAGCAACACGTCATCAATTGGATTGGTGAGCTCAGGCTCAGGCGCGAGTAGCGATTTATTTACTTTGTTGGTCATAATAGTCCCCTGTTTTACGACTTACGAGATGCGGTTAATACTCCCGAGAGATACTGCGTTTATAGTAGAGCATAGACCATGCCATTGAGATGATCTGGCTCATATATTGACTTATACGGCAATTTTTATGAAATATTGCTGAATATTTCATCATTAATGCGCTAAAGTGGCGCAAAAGGCAACAAAATAGTGCGCGGAGCAGATGAGCAAACCTTATTCTGAAGCGTGTGAACGCAACAAGCAGATCATAGCTGCCAAGTTAACGCCTTGGTGGCAAAAGCTGCGTTATGTGCTAGAGATTGGCTCAGGTACTGGTCAGCATAGTGCCTATTTTTGTCAGCAGTTTGCCAATCTAACTTGGCAAAGCAGCGATTTACCTGAGCAACATGAAGGTATCTTAGCTTGGCAAGAGGCATCGGGCTGCCGCAACTTTCTGCCACCGTTGGCACTTGATCTAAGGGCGCCTTGGCCGGTCTCTTCAGTTGAAGCCATCTATACTGCGAATACTTTACATATTGTCAGTGAAGCCCTAGTGC
Source organism: Pseudoalteromonas fenneropenaei (assembly GCF_042643375.1). Classification (NCBI taxonomy): domain Bacteria; kingdom Pseudomonadati; phylum Pseudomonadota; class Gammaproteobacteria; order Alteromonadales; family Pseudoalteromonadaceae; genus Pseudoalteromonas; species Pseudoalteromonas fenneropenaei. The sequence goes on along the minus strand of NZ_JBHRSD010000040.1, from coordinate 70,971 downwards.
AGCGATTTTTTAGCGCGGTGGGCGAGCATTTGATGCCTGCTGGCTACTTGTTTATATATGGACCATTTAATCGCGGCGGGGAGTTTACCAGTGCCAGCAACGCGCAGTTTGATGTTTGGTTGAAAATGCGTGATACCGACAGCGGTATTCGCGATATTGAGTGGATCTTGATGCTCGCAGCAGAGCAGGGGCTGCGGCTAGAGGTCGATTTCGCGATGCCAGCCAATAATCGTTTACTGGTGTTTAAACGGCAAAGCTAATCGACATTCCTGTTGATACTGCGCCATAGCGTGACGTTCCTGATGGCAAAATTGCGCAAGTGTGGCAGAAAATGGCGACTCGGCCATACAGTGCAGTGATTGGGTTAGCTCAGGTTCAAAGCCACGTAAGATTTTATGCTCCCCTTGCGCACCTGCATTGACGGTTTGTAAGCGCTGTTTAATGGCATATTCAATCGCTTGATAATAACAGAGCTCGAAGTGTAAACCGGGTAGATCAGTGAGCGCCCCCCAGTAACGGCCATACAGAGTGGTATCGTCTTGCAAATACAAACTTGCTGCCACGCATTGCTCGCCCTGCCAAGCTTGCATCAAGACGACTTGTGATGCTTGCTGTGCCACTAAAGCACGGAAAAACCTCAGATTTAGATAACCCGTATGGCCGGAGCGTTTGAGATAAGTGTGTTGGTAGCAAGTATAGAAATGAACAATATCCTGTTCACTGATGTTTGCCCCGCACAGCGTGCGGATGGTGATTTGTGCCAGAACTTGCTCACGCTCTTTGCGGACTTGTTTGCGTCGCCTTGCCGTTAATGTCGCAAGGAATGCCGTAAAGTCTGCGTAACCGCGATTGTGCCAATGGAATTGTACAGTGTGTCTGGTCATTGCCGAGGAGTGCGCGGCGAGGGATTGCACTAACTCTGGTGCGGCAAAATTGATATGCCAGCCAGACCAACCCGCTTCTTGCATCGTGTGCGAGAGGTGCTGGCAAAGCAAAGTTTGCACTTCTGTGGTCATTGCGCCGAGTAATCTTGGCCCGCTGATAGGCGTAAAGGGCACGGCCGCTAGCCACTTAGGGTAATAAGGATAATTGTATTTGGTAAATGCGTCGGCCCAGCTCCAGTCAAAGACATATTCGCCATAGGAATGGCTTTTGACATAGCCAGGTACTGCTGCAATCAGTTTAGTACCTTGCCAGCATAACCAATGCTGCGGTAGCCAGCCGGTTTGCCCACCAACACAGCCTTCCCGCTCCAGTGCGGCCAGAAAACTATGGCGCACAAACGGATGGTTTGGATGCAGCGCATCCCACGCTTCGCTCGCTACTTGTTCAATGGCAGTACAAAACTCAGCGCGCAGCATGGTGCTTATCAACATCGCCTAAAAACACGCTGATATTCTCAAGTAACTGCGGGTAACTGGGATTAAAGGTTAACCTCTGCAGCGGAAAATAGTCTTGCATATGTTGCGGGGTGCGCTCCCCAAAAGTGGTTTCAGGAGCGGTTTTGCACTTTTGGTACTGGGTTAAGTCGCTTAAGTAACCACCACAGCTACGATAGGTTGCCTGTGCGCCATAATAACTGTGATTGACCGGTTGGATGATACCAATGTGTGACATGCCTTTGATTTTATCGCACCAGCTTGAATTGCACGGTGGGGAGATGAAGTTGAAGTCACTGGGTAATTGGCGCTGTGCGGTTTGCATGTCGCCGTACCAGACTAAGGTGTCGAGTTTGCTAGTGCGGCGGCTGGGCAACTGATGCCAATGGCGCAGTAAACCTAGCGTCGCTTGGCTGTCAATGGTGCTATCAACCTCGCTGAGCGCAGCAAAAATAGGCACATCACTGGTGTTTTGTAGCTGCTTTGGTGTCACGGTTTGCATGGCTTGATAGGCCAAAGCGGCACCTTGCCACGGGAAACTTTCGTATTTAAACACATCAAGGTCCGCATCGGCATCAAGCCAAGTTATCCCCGGCAACATCGCAATCCATTTCGCTAACCAACCGTGTTTATTGTGTGCCTCACTGGCGGGCGATAATAATAACATCGCCTTTATCTGCTGCGGGGCGCGATTGACTTCCGCTATCGCCAAAGCCGCCCCTGTTGAGTAGCCGACCACCACCACAGATTTAAAATCGGCTTTGGCGCGCTCAAGGGCGTAGTGGGTGGTATGCTGCCACTGAGCTAAGGTCACTTGGCTCAAATCGCTTGGTGCCGTTGCATGCCCCGGCAATAACACGCTTCTCACCTGATAGCCTAATTGCCAAAAGTGCGCTGCGAGATAATGATAACTAAAAGGGGAATCGGTCAAGCCGTGTAATAATAGTGCGACTTTCTCGCTGTTTGGTCGTTGTAATTCAAACGGGCTTTGCAGCTGTGCTAGCGTAGGCACATCAGGTAATTGACCTTGCTGCTGTAGTATGGTCACCACAGGTGTTGTGACCGCACAGGGCAATTGCCCACGCGGGTTGCGAGCAGTAATAATTGCGGTGGCAGCGCGCAAATAATCTGAGAAGGCCATTTCAGGCGTTGCTTCCACCCAAAGAGGACCTTGGTTGATGGCCTCACGAAATGCTGCTTTCGCCACCCAAGTAGCCATATCCGCTTGCTGCGCCATAAGCTCGCTACTGCAGTCGGCGCTCAACGCCGACGTACTGATGCAAACAAGTGCGGATAAACACAGGCGCTTTAACATGGCCGACTCCATGCCATCAGACACGCCGCTAATTTATCGCGCTCTAGCGGTTTAGCAAGGTGGCCGTTAAAGCCAATGGCATCGGCGTGAGCTTTGTGTTCAGGCATCACATCAGCAGTAAGTGCAATGATAGGCAAAACGGTTTTTGGGATACTCTCGCGGATGGTCGCCACCGCTTGATAGCCATCCATGACTGGCATTTGGCAATCCATCAGCACCAGATCAAAATGTTCTAAATGTACGGCGTTGACCGCTAGCTGGCCGTTATCCACTATGGTCGGTTCAATTCCCAATGAATTCAGCATGGCTTTGACCACCAATTGATTAACCGCGTTATCTTCAGCAACTAGCACGCGCAGCTGCTGTAATTGTTCGAGATTGATATCGACCTCCTGCTGTTGTGGTGGGTGTCCTTTTGGTAAGGTCAGTGTCATGGTAAAGGTGGTACCTACCCCTTCGCTACTGTCCATTTTCAGGGTGCCAGACATCAGCTGGCACAGCTCTTGGGCTATTGCTAAGCCAAGCCCAGTACCGCCAAAACGCCGCGAAGTTGAGCTGTCTGCTTGGCTAAAGGGGGCAAAAATGATCGCTTGTTTGTCTGGCGCAATGCCAATACCTGTGTCACTAACCTTGATGGTGAGTGCACAGGCAGTTGCGGACCACTGCGTTTCGACACTGACCGTGACCTTACCTCGCTGGGTAAATTTGACGGCATTACTGCACAGATTAAGCAAAATTTGCTCGATGCGTAACGCATCCCCTTGCAACCAGCAAGGCTCAGGAAGTTGATGATTGACTCGCCATTGCAGATTTTTTTCAGCTGCGGTACTAGCAAACATACTGTTAAGGCGCGCCAATAATTCGTTGAGGTCAAAGTCATGAATATCTAAGGTCAGCTTATTCGACTCAATCTTGGAAATATCCAGAATGTCGTTCACTAAGTTCAGCAAAGTTTTCGCGGCCAAACCAATACGGTCAAAATAACCATGTAATTCAGCGGACGATTGGGTGGTTTTGGCCAGCGAAGAAAACCCGATCACAGCATTAAGCGGGGTGCGGATCTCATGGCTCATGTTGGCAAGAAAGCGGCTTTTAGCTTGGTTAGCTGCGTCGGACTCACGTTTGGCTTTGGCCAGTGATTCGGTGCGGCGTTTAACTAACACATTCAGTGCATCTTGTTGATAAGCAAACAGTAACACCACAAACAGCAGCAAACTGGTAACGCTGACTTGCAATAACATCAGCAGCAAGGTTTGCTGATGATTGAGCTTAGCAATAAATTCGTCTCTTAAGCTCAGTGCCAGTTGCCAGACTTGCCCTGCAAAGTAAATATCCTGCACTTTAGTGTAAGGATGATGCTGGGAAGACTCTGGAGGGCGATTGCGATAAAAGGCGGTCTTTTTGCCATTTTCAAACAACGCTACATCCAGCATTTCGGCATTCGCCTGCGTCAGGGATTCTTGCACTATGGTTTGCGCATCGATCACAACAGTTGCGTAACCCCTTAACTCAGCACTATCTTTTTGGTGTTGATAGACAGGTGCAAAGAGCAAATAAGCCGGGCGCTGAGAGGTGTCCTGCACGAGTTGCAATATGCTTGAAGCTTGCGGCAGATACAGCTTAGCCGCTGCGGTTAGCGCTTGTTTACGGTCTTGGCGAGATAGCACATTGAAGCCAATCACATTTTGGTTTTCAGCCAATGGGGTAATATAAGTGACCACCACAAAAGGGTCATCGCTATGGAGTGGCTCACCTTGGACGATGATGTCACGACCATATTCAGTGCTAATTGTGTCAAGAAACAGCTCAAGATCTTGGCGTGCAACAAGTTGATTCCAAGACAAGGCGCGAATAAACGGATTTTGCCGCGTAATGCTAGTGGCAATCAGATTGAACTCTTGTTGTGTTAGAGTGGGTGTTGCATGGATGGCGGAGGCTAAATTATGTGCTGCCAATAGTGAGCGATTTAAGTGCCGATAGAGAATGTTTTCGATCACTTGAGCTTCTCGGTCAGCAACCGTTCGTGCATTTTGGCTGTTATTATGGGTGTATAAAAATGTCGTAACGGCAACTGAGCAGCACAGCGCCAAACTACTGAATAAAATGGCCCATGGGCGCGGTTTATGCTTATAGGCTTTTAACCAAGGTTGCAGCAAGACCAATAAAATCGGGGTCGTTAGTAACACCCCCAAGCTGTCACCAAGCCACCAAAACATCATATTAAGCCAATGGTTGTCAATGCTATACGCTGGATTAAAGTAACTTAGCGCACTGACCCCTATGTTGGCAGAGAGTAAATTGACGATAATCCCAACCACTAATACAAAACCAGCGATGTGGGTGCGAGACTCGGGATAGAGCGGATTACCGAGCCAGTGCCGCATCAGCAGACCGCCTACTAGTGCTTGAAATGCAGCGCCACTGGCGATCATCGAGACTTCGGCAATTGCGGTCCAATTTAGTACCCATAGTGAATTAGCTTGCGAGACACTCCAGTTGAATACCATCGAGCCAAGCAGCACTGCGGGCACAAAACGTAGCCCCCAAAAATAACAGCCTACCAAGGCAAAGCCAGCGGGTAACCAGATTGGTAATACTTGAGCTTGGAATGAAAAGTGGATCAACACATGGCCACTTATGACATAAGCACACCCCAACAACAAGTATACAGCGGCAGTTAACCAGCGATGAGAAAATGTAAGCACAGCAATCCTTTAAGACAAGATGATTGGCAAAGTATAGGCTATATTGGCAAACTTCTGCGAGTAAAGGTTTGCTTTAGCACTATAGTGGATTCCATCGCAGCAATCGGCGCAAAGGTGGCTAAACGGTGTTTCAGGAAATACTCATAGCGTTCTAGGTCTTCCGCGATGATCTCCAACAAATAATCGTAACTCCCCGAAATGACCGAGCAGCTTAGTACCTGAGGTAAAGCTTCAACATGGGCCTCAAACTGACTTGCGGCCTGCGCTGAGTTTTCGGTCAAGCGAATAAAAGCATACACCAGCACTGACCAACCCAGCGCTTTAGGGTTGAGTGCGGCATGATAGCCTAAAATGACGCCATTACTTTGGAGGTTTTTGATCCGCCGTAAGCAGGGGGTGTCGGAGAGGCTGACAGCCTCTGCTAATGCACTATTACTGAGTCGGGCGTTTGTTTGTAGTGCCTGTAGCAACTGGCGGTCTTTTTTATCTAACTCGACCATGTGAGTGATTTTTGCTAATAAAATAATTATTTAATTATATTATTGCTAATTTATTATGTTTTCCAGCAACGAATTGATAAAAATTGCTCATGACCTTTTGCTACGCTGACGGTCTTAGGTTGACATACAACCGCAGCAGATTGAGAAACAAAATGACAAATTTGTCGGCTGAGTTTGACCGTTGGATCCGCCATGATTTTGTGGCCCTCAACGATGAATTAGAGGCTTTGTACTGGCAGCAGGATGACAAAGCCAATGTGGTTGGGATTGGCGAGACCATTAAGCAGCAATTAACCGCGCAAGGTAACGCCCATATTCGTGATTTATTGGCAGAAGGCAATACAGACGAAGGATTTGAAAATGCCTTTGATTTGCTTGGCAATGTTGGCTTATTTATGGCTGCATGTCGGCGCCATGAAATAACAGAGCCAAGCCGTGAACAAGTGTCACCGTTACGTGAGGCCTCAGCGCTGGCTATGCACATAGGTGCGTCTATTGGGGTGACGCCACGTTTTGCCACCGCCCATCTGACTACTCACAACCGCGCTATCAATGGGGTGTATAAACGTTTTACCAACTTAACCGCAGAGCGGCTATTTATCGACTATAACACCCGAGGTATTTTGGCCTATAAACGGGCTGCGGAGTCATTGTTGAAGATCCACGCGCTGGGTATTTCTCATCCCATGGCGCCAGTACTGCTAGAGGAAGTAAAGCGTGCACTGCTTGACGTGATTGCGTCGAATCAAACACTTTACAGCAAACTTGATACATCGGCGTTCTTTTATCAGGTGCGGCCATATTACAAACCATACCGAGTTGGTAAAGAGATATACCGCGGCGCCAACGCTGGTGACTTTGCGGGGATCAATGTGATTGATTTGCTGCTGGGTCTGTGTCAGGCCAATGACGTCAATTATGGACAAATGTTGGTCGATAAGTTCTTGTATATGATGCCAGAAGATCAGGCGACACTGCGCGAATGTATGCGTTTACCTAACTTGTTTGATGCTTTATTGGCTGCGCGTGATGCGCACCAATCAAGCTGGTTTCAAGAAACCGCAAGTCTCTTTATTCAGGTGTGTAAATTACATGGTGATACGGCAATCCAGCACCACAATCAGTTAGTCCACAAGTATATCAGTCAACCTGCTCACACTATGGTTGCAACCCATTTAGATAAAGTCACTGCCAGTGGCCCGCCGCTTGAAGTGTTATTGGCCCAGCTTGCAGTGTTGCGTGATAAACGCGCCGCCGCCAAACGTGACGATATCTTTACCCGTTATGCGGATTTACAAACGCTACGTGAGTTGGTTGGCAGAGGCAAAGCGGCGGAGGCTTAAGATGGGTAGTCATAGAGATTTTCACTTACCGCAGGGCCATTATTTGCTCAATCACTCGGTTGGGCGACCGTTGAAGAGCCTTGCTGCGCATTTACAACAGCACTACTTTACGCCTTGGTGTGAAGGTGCGGTTGAACCTTGGGGTACGTGGTTACAAGGGGTAGATGATTTTCGCACTCAGTTGGCGATCTTATTTGATAGCGACGCCCGTTTGTTTTGTCCGCAAACCAATTTATCCAGCGGCTTAACTAAACTGCTGCAAAGCTTACCAGCAGGAAAACTGAATATCTTGATGAGTGAAGCGGATTTTCCAAGCATGGGTTTTGTGATGCAGCACGCGCGTGATGATATTGCCCAGCGCTTTATTGCCAAGACAGAGGATATGAGTGACCCTGAGGTCTGGCTGGCGCACTTGGACGATTCCCTAGATTGGGTGTTTGTCAGCCAAGTGTATTCAAATACTGGGCAACAAGCGCCACTGGCAGCCATTTGCACTCGCGCTAAACAACTGGGTATTCGTGTTATCGTTGATGTTGCGCAGGCGGCAGGCGTGTTGCCATTGTCGCTTCTGCAGTTGCAGCCCGATGCTTTACTGGGTTCCAGTGTCAAATGGCTTTGTGGTGGTCCGGGAGCGGCTTATCTATGGGTTTGCGATGCGCTATTGGCAGAGTGTCAGCCCAAAGATGTTGGCTGGTTTTCGCATGCCAATCCGTTTGAGTTTGATATCCATCATTTCGCTTATCACCCAGATGCCTTGCGGTTTTGGGGCGGTACGCCGTCTGTACAAAGCTATATCAGTGCAGCCCATGCCATCGCGTATTTCAATCAATTGGGTGTGGCACAAGTACGCGCACACAATTGGCAGCTATTGACCGACTTACACCAAGCGTTAGGTGATTGGGTGGTGTCGCCGCGGGAGCAAAACCGCGCTTCAGGGACGGCAATTGTCAATTTGCCGCAAGGCAACCAAGCGCTACTCAAAGCGTTAAAAGCGGCGCAGATAGCAGTAGATGAGCGCGCACTGGGTATTCGCATTTCTCCGCATATTTACAACAGCGCAGCAGATATTGCGGCGCTAGTGGCGGTTGTAAACGGTCAGCGAGCCTAACATTAACCTAAATAGCCGCTGCGTAGTTGCTGAAACTGGCGCAGCGGTGCTCAAGTGCGCAAGGAATGCTTAGTACGACTGAAAGTGCTCAGCGTGAAAACGCAAATGTGCGTCAATAAAGCTGGCAATAAAGTAATAGCTGTGGTCGTAACCTTGATGCAATTGATATTGCACTGGGTAACCGCACGCCGCTGCCGCATCCAGCAAAGCTTCAGGGTTGAGCTGAGTGGCTAAAAAGGCGTCGTCACCCCCTTGATCTATTCGCATCGGTACCGTCTTACTGGCGTGGCTGATGAGTAGTGTACTGTCGTACTGCGCCCAATCCGTTGTGGCTGTACCCAAATAGCCGCTAAACGCTTTAATCCCCCAAGGGCAAGCTGATGGATGGCAAATTGGACTAAATGCCGATACCGAGCTGTAACGCTCAGGATTGCGCAGTGCAATCATCAATGCGCCGTGGCCGCCCATAGAATGACCCGCAATGGCGCGCTGCGACGATACGGGAAAGTGTGCTTCAATTAACGCGGGTAGCTCATCTACAATATAGTCATACATATGGTAGTGACGCTGCCAAGGCGCTTGCGTGGCGTTAACATAAAAGCCTGCGCCAAGACCAAAGTCATAAGCGCCTTCGGCATCATCGGCGACACCGTCACCGCGTGGGCTGGTGTCGGGAGCAACAATCGCAATGCCAAGCTCTGCTGCTAAGCGCTGGGCGCCTGCTTTTTGCATAAAGTTTTCATCTGTACACGTCAGTCCTGAGAGCCAATACAACACTGGGACTTTTTCGCCGCTGGCGGTTTGTGGTGGTAAAAAAATCGCAAACCGCATCTCACAGTTAAGTGCTTTCGAGCTGTGCTTGAATTGCTTGTGCCAACCATTAAAGCATTTGTTACTGCTAATATTTTCTAAAGTCATAACATCATACCTATTAAGGTTGCGAGCCGCTAAGGCTCGCTGTAGCGTTAACGCTGGTAATGGATCACCGAGCGGATGCTCTTACCTTCGTGCATTAGATCAAACGCTTCATTGATGCCGTCCAATGCCATGGTATGGGTAATAAAGTCATCCAACTTAAATTTACCGGCCAAATAGTCTTCAACTATGCCCGGTAGTTCAGAGCGGCCTTTGACTCCACCAAATGCCGTACCGCGCCATACTCGTCCGGTCACCAGTTGGAATGGGCGCGTTGATATTTCTTGTCCTGCACCGGCAACGCCGATGATCACTGACTCGCCCCAGCCTTTGTGGCAGCATTCCAAGGCAGAACGCATCACATTGACATTACCGATACATTCGAACGAGAAGTCAACGCCGCCATCGGTCATTTCAACAATCACTTCTTGGATTGGTTTGTCGTAATCGTTTGGGTTAATACATTCTGTGGCGCCGAGCTTCTGCGCGAGGGCAAACTTACTGGTGTTGATGTCTACCCCTATAATGCGGCTGGCACCGGCCATCACCGCGCCAATCACCGCTGAAAGACCTATTCCGCCAAGGCCAAAGATTGCCACGGTATCGCCTTTTTGTACTTTCGCGGTTTTGAGTACCGCGCCCATGCCTGTAGTCACACCACAGCCCAGTAGACACACTTCTTCTAACGGCGCTGCTGGGTTCACTTTAGCCAGTGAGATTTCAGGCAGTACGGTGTATTCAGAAAATGTTGAGCAGCCCATATAGTGAAAAATCGGTTTGCCATCTTTATAAAAACGCGTGGTGCCATCAGGCATTAACCCTTTACCTTGAGTAGCGCGAATTTTTTGGCACAGGTTGGTTTTACCTGAGGTGCAGAATTTACATTCACCACATTCCGGCGTGTAAAGTGGAATAACGTGGTCGCCAACCGCAACGCTGGTTACGCCTTCACCCACTTGTTCGACGATGCCGCCGCCTTCATGGCCGAGAATCGCAGGGAAGATCCCTTCTGGGTCTTCACCCGATAAGGTGAAAGCATCGGTATGGCAGACCCCAGTGGCCACAATGCGCACTAATACTTCGCCTTTTTTCGGCAACATCACATCCACTTCTTCAATGCTGAGTGGTTGCTTTGGTCCCCAAGCGACTGCTGCGCGGGATTTTATAAATTGTTCAGCCATAATGACTTTCCTTGATGTGTTGGAGCGTGGGCGCTGTGCCAACGCTCATAAATAAATTCATCTTAGTATATTTGTTTCTACAGGATAGGTAATTACTCTAAAATGAAAATGACTTTTTCTATTTGGTAATAATCATGTTGGCTTGGCAAGGGATCAGTGAATTTACCGCTGTGGCGGAAACCGCCAGTTTCACTTTAGGTGCAAAACAATTGGGGTTATCCACGGCGCAAGTGAGCAGACAGATCAACACGCTCGAAGCGCGGCTTGGCTGTAAATTGTTTTATCGCACCACTCGGCAAGTGTCGTTAACTGCGGAAGGGCAGCTGTATTTACGCCATTGTCGGCAAATATTAGATGGCCTAGCTGAGGCTGAACAAGCGCTCAATGCCAACCGAGCCGTGCCGCACGGCCATCTTAAAGTAACGGCGCCAGTGACCTATGGTGAGCAGTTTGTCATGCCGCTACTGCATGATTTTATGGCGCAATATCCAGAGTTGAGCGTCACTATGGTGTTGAGTAACCAAACCCTAGATTTAATCGAAGGCGGATTTGATTTGGCCGTACGCTTAGGGCGTTTGGCGTCTTCTTCCACCTTAGTGGCAAAGCGGCTCGCTAGTCGTCAGCAATTTGTGTGTGCCGCGCCGAGTTACTTGCAACGCTTTGGCACACCGCACACGTTGGCAGAATTGCGCCAACATCAATGTTTAATTGGTAATCACGACCACTGGCATTTTCAGGAGCAAGGCAAGGCGCGGGCAATGCAAGTGGCAGGTAGATTACGCTGTAACAGTGGCATTGCGCTGCGTGATGCGGCACTAAAAGGTTTAGGGATTGTCCAGCTGCCAGATTACTATGTAGCGGACGATATCGCGGCAGGGCAATTGGTGACAGTGCTTGATGCGTATCAACAACCCGAAGAAGGGATCTGGGCACTGTTTCCACAAAATCGCTATTTATCACCTAAAGTGCGCATGTTGGTGGATTTTCTTGCGGTACATTTAAATGGCGTTGAGGTGACAAAGTGAGTACGGTGTTTCTCACCCTCTCTCCTGCGGTAAATTTTAGGCATAAAAAAACCGCTTTGGCAGCGGTTTTTTTACAAGAAATGGCGGTGAGAGAGGGATTCGAACCCTCGATAGGGCTACAAACCCTATACTCCCTTAGCAGGGGAGCGCCTTCAGCCTCTCGGCCATCTCACCAACGCAAAACTTTAAAAGTGGCGGAGAGATAGGGATTTGAACCCTAGGTACGCTATTAACGTACGCCGGTTTTCAAGACCGGTGCTTTCAACCACTCAGCCATCTCTCCATGGCCGAGAATAATACTGAGCGAAAAAGCAAGTGTAAACAGTTAATTGATTTGTTTGGCGAAAATTTAAACGAAAAGCACTTATTTTTAGAAAATAATTATTAACAAGCGAGAAATAAGTGGTGTGAGCGGCTGTTTTGCGGGAAATTGCAAGGGTGTTATTTGGTTGGGGGAATAACACCCGCTTGCAAGGATTACTTAGTGCGAACAGCGTGACCGAGCGCCAATAATTGGCCGATACGGTTTAATAGTGATAGCCAGTTGATTGGTTTTTTCACTGGGGCTGTTGTAACTAGGTGAGCGTGAGTATCACAGCATGCACCGGCGCCATTAAGCATTGTTTTCTCCTGCAAAGTGTGGTTGAGTACGGTGCTTATTTTGCAGGCAGATTGCCGAAAAATAAAACGATAAATATTGGCCCTATCGGATTAGATTATTTTATCCGAATCTGGTTGTTTAAGGTGTTTGTTATTCAGCTAATTTTCAGCTTGTAAACAGTGCTAGCTAGCACTATTCAAAGGCTTAAGTGGAGTGGTAACTTTAGTATGCACTTTTTATGACTATCTATTCATATTAGCTGAGTTTGTAAAAATAATAAAAATGTTAGTTGTATTTAAACCGCAGCAAGCGAGCGCTACACAGCACCATATCGACTGGCTAAAAGCCGTCGCAGTAGAGCACGCAATTACCTTGCATTGGTATGAAACAAGTGGCGATTTTACCCGTGATAAAGCTGCTATCATGGCAAAGGCTGAGCACGTGAGCCAAGTCGTTGCAATTGGTGGCGATGGTACGCTGCATTTAGTGGCTAATGCCCTTGCTGGTAATACGCACTGTGCCATGGCGATTCTGCCAGCCGGTACAGGTAATGATTTTGCTCGCCAATTTGGCTTTAATGAGAGTATGTGGCGCACCGCAGTGTTTTCTAAGCGGCAAATGGCCATTGATTTAGGCGTCGTTAACCAGCGCTACTTTCTCAATATTGCTGGTGTGGGTTTTAATGCCACGGTAGTGGCAGGACTAAACATGAGCGAGCGACGTCATCGCTTTAGTTATGTGTGGGCCGGCCTTAGGCAGCTTTTCCGTTACCGCAGCGTAAATTTGGCGGTTGCCGAACAGCCAGCGAAACCCACCTTAATGCTGGTCATAGGTAATGGGCGGTTTTTTGCCGCAGGTTTATCACCCACGCCAGAGGCCTCTTTGCAAGATGGTCAATTTGATTGTGTGCAGTTCCACGGTAATAGCGCGTGGCAACGAGTAATGAGTTTTATTGCAATGTTGGCGGGTTTTCATCGCCGATTAAAGCATGTTCGTCATTGGCGTGCAGCATTGGTGAGCGTTGGTAGTGGAGGTCTGGCTATTGAGGCGGACGGTGAACTTATCGGTCATACGCCTGCGACGTTCCGTTGCGTTAAGGCTGCATTGCAACTCAAAATGCCGCAATAAAAAAAGCGCCAGTGCGGCGCTTTAGGTCGAGGACTCGCCTCGAACTGGGGAAACGGGATAGAGCCATGCACGCACTTTTTCTAATGGCGTTAACACTAAAGCGTTGCCAAGTAGTACTAAGCTGAAACCAATAAAGGTATGAGTTTGCCATTCAAAGCCTTCAAACCAACTACTCAGCACTACCGCCACTAGAGGGAATAGCACAATAATATAACTGGCCTTTTCTGGGCCGATGGCTTTGAGTAGCGAGAAATAACAGGCAAACGCGATAACTGTGCCAAACACCGCTAGGTAAGCAAGTGACCCCCAATATGGCCAATCCGCACTGACTAGTAAAGATTGCCCAGATATTAAGGCATACATTCCTAGCAAAGTAGCACTGTATAACATGCCCCACGCATTGCCTTGTAGTACGCCGATTTGCTGATTGGAGTTGCGCACACTCACCATATTACCGAATGACGCGCAAATCGTGCCAGCTAGCGCCAGTAAGAGTCCAACTACCGCGCCGTTGGCAAGATCAAAATGTTGCAGGTCGTGCCAAAATAAACTCACAATTCCGACCACGCCAATCGTCGCGCCAACATAGATCCGTTTGGCAATGGGCTTTTTGAAAAATACCTTGGTATTGATGATGTTAAATACCAACAGCAAGGAGAACGCAATTGAAGCCATGGCTGACGTTAAATAGCCTTGCGCCCAATAAAGGAAGAGATAATTCAGGCCAAAATTACCGATTGCCAGCAACAGGAAAAAGCCATGGTCACGCAGTGAGTAGTGCATTGGCAGGCGTTTGATGAGCACATATAACCACATACAGGCAGCCGCAATCGCAAAGCGATAAAACAGACTCACCACCTCGTTCACGCTGCCGAGTTGGAACTCGATTGCCAACCAAGTCGACCCCCAGATCAACACTGTGCTTAAATATAACAATAAATTTTTCATGATTAGGCTCTACTTATATGGCGTGATGGTTACCTTGTCGGCATTGCACTCTAGTTGACAATAAGCTAGTTTAAAGATCTTATCTGTATATACCATATACAGATCTAAGTTATTTCGACCTATACAGATTGGAGTGGACAATGAGTGTCGCCGTCAGCCGTGAAAGTGCCGCGTATCTTTATCAACAAGTGGTTGCGCTTATTCATACCATGATTGAGCAAGGTTCTTTGCAAGCCGGTGATAAATTGCCCTCATTGCGTGCTATGGCGAATCAGTTACAAGTCAGCATTCCCACAGTTAAGCAGGCTTATCAGTATCTTGAAGCACAGGGCAAGCTGGTGGCAAAAGAGAAGTCGGGTTATTTTCTAGCGTCCAAATCAACCCCTGCGCAGCCCAAACGTGGTCGCCTTAGCAATCGACCACTACAGGTGAATAAGCAAGTGTTGATTGAACAGGTTTATCAGGCAATCCATACCTCAGGTATGGTGCCATTTGGGATTGCCAATCCAGTGGCGGTCGCCAGTACCGATAAAACGCTTGCCAAGTTAATGCGCCGCGCTATGCAACAAGCAGGAGAACATGCCATTGATTATGGCGCGATGGATGGACTGCCAGCACTGAAAAAGCAAATCGTCCATCGTTACCTGAATATGGGCGTATTTATAGAGCAAGACGAGTTGGTGATCACCAATGGTGCACAAGAAGCTTTGGCGATTGCATTGCAATGCGTCACTGAGCCTGGCGATGTGGTGGCAATCGAATCGCCCTGTTATTTTGGCATTATTGAGCTGATTGAAAATTTAGGTTTAAAAGCGCTTGAGATCCCGCTCTGCCCAGACGATGGCATTTGGCTGGATGACTTAGCACACGCGTTAAGAAAACACCCAGTTAAGGTCTGTTTGTTTTCCACTAGTATCAATAACCCGCTCGGTAGCTTTATGCCAAACAGTCGCCGTCAGCAATTGCTCGCGTTATTAGCAGAATTTAAAGTGCCTTTGATTGAAGACGATGTCTATGGCGACTTACATTTTGGCTGTGAGCGTGGCTTGCCAGCGCAAAGTTATGCCACTCCTGGGCAAGTATTAACTTGCTCGTCTTTTTCCAAAACGGCAGCACCCAGTTATCGTATTGGTTGGTTGTATGCTGGGCCTTACGCGGCTAAAGCCAAACGCATTAAACGCGCGTTAAGTTGTTCGTCATCGCTGATGAATCAATGGGTGCTGGCAGATTATCTCGCCTCAGGTGAATACGATAGGCATTTAAAACTGATGCGGCAGCGCTTGTTAGCCAATAAAGCGCGTATGAGCAAATGTATACAAAGACTATTTCCCGATGATGTGCGTGTGAGTGACCCCAAAGGCGGTTGTGTGTTGTGGTTGGATCTCGGTAGTGGTTACGATGGCAGTAAATTATTTCAGCTCGCATTAGAGCATAAAATCAGTATTACCCCGGGCGCCTTGTTCAGCGCAGGGCAAAGATATCAAAACTGCGTACGACTAAGCTTTGGTGTACCTTGGAGTGCAGAGGTAGAAGCGGCGTTAGCGACCTTGGCGTCTTTACTCTATCAGGCGCGCAAAGGGTAAAATGGCGTGGCCAAGCAGGCCACGCACACGCGATTAAGGTTTAATCGCGCTGTATTTCACGGTCACGTTACCAAATGGCAAGTACCCTGAAACTTGAATAAACCATTTACCTGCTTTAGGTGTGGCAAATTCACAGACATCTTGGTTACCAAATTTGGCTGACAAGCAGTCGTAACGGAACAAGCTCGGTGCACTACCTTGTTTTACCATCAAATTGGCATCGCCCCAGCCGCCAGTCACTTCAATTTTGAGATTTTGAAAGCCTTCAGGTAGCTCAATTTTGAAGTTCTTTGGCCAGAACCAACCGCCTACATTGGTAAACTCACCTTGCCATACTTCTGGCTCAACAACCGGAGGTTGAGTATTTAGCGCTACTATGACAGGGTCGTGATCTGATGCGCGATAAGCATGCTCCGCATAAAGGCTGGCTTGCAATGCGTCAGACTTGTACTCCACATTGTAATCAAGCGCTACTGGCTCATCGGCATTGATGTGCCAATCTGTGGCGGCAACGACTTTTTCCATCATAGATGTTGAAGCTAGCGCGTGATCTAAGCTTCCAATACGACCGGCGTAGTTGTAAGAATAACCTTGGGTATGGCCATCTTGCGTAGCGATAACAGAAGCTAAACCTTTCGCGGCAAACGCCCGTAATGGATCTTCCATCGCATAAGAGTTAAGGTCACCCACGACTATGATGTCGTCATCAGCCACCCCAGTTGGGTGCGTTGCGAGCCAGTCAGCATAAGTATTGGCTGCAGTGGTACGCACCACATTCCAACAACCTTGGCCGTCACCTTGATCTTGGTCAGCACCTTCGGCTTTGCTGCAGCTGCCTTTTGAGCGTAAGTGTGCCACGCCCATAGTAAAGACTTCTTCAGTGGCATTTACTTTAAAAGATTGCGCAATTGGTGGGCGGTTGCCGTAATCAAACGGAACCATTTCGGTAAAGGCGGCAGTGCCTACTTCTGTGACTTTGCTGCTGCGATAAATCAACGCTGATGTAATGGCGTCGCCACCAATTTTCTCCGCATTGAAGTTCACATATTGATAAGTTTCAGCGCTTTGTGCATTTAGTGCCGCGACTAAATCGGCAATGGCGCTGAATTCACCGAAACCATCATTTTCAATTTCGAGTAAACCAATCACATCTGCGTCTAAAGCTAAAATCGCCGATACAATCTTCGCTTTTTGGCGTTGGAATTCAATTGCGCTTGATGCGCCACGGCTAGTTGGGAAACCACCGCCTTGACCATCGCCATTAAAGTAATTTAACACGTTAAATGACGCGATACGTAAGTCACCCGTAGCGTCTAAGGCTGGGGCATCAGTACGTGGATTGGTGGCGCTGAAAATTGGCTCCACCGTTGGGTGTAAGCGATATTTGTCAAAGCTATAAGTGATCACACCTTGCAGGTTGTCTGCGGTATCACCTAAACGTAGTGTGTTATATGCATCTAAACCAGGCGCAGGGTAGCGAATTGGTTCAAGGTTTTGTTTGGTTGAACCATCGTCGAGGAGGATTTGTTTGCTTAAATTAGCAGCTTCAACGGCATTGGCATCAGCACCCGGTAACGCGACTTGTGTGCTTTGATAGAGACGCTCAGTGGCGAGCAGAACTTCACCGTAACGAGCCAAACCATAGCTATCAACCACTTTTAGCGATTGGTTAATGTTCACCAACATGCCTTCTACGGCTTCTAAATTATCGTTTGGTAAAGTGAGTGTGGTGGCTGCAACGCTGCCTTGACCACACACTTCTAGTGCATCAACGAAGCCCAGTTGCGTGGCATTGAAATATTCTTGCACTTTAGCGCGTAAACGGACGCGGTCGCCGACTTTCACGTCAGTCCCTGTGTAGTAAACAAAAATACCTTCAGAGGTTAGTGTGTCGTTGTCTTGCTCTGCCGCTGGGTGTTGAATAAAGAAGCCTTTCAGCTCATTGTCAGCTTGTAGATCTGCGGTTACGACGGCTTCTACCGTGACGATTTGATCAACCAATGGGCTTGTCGCGCCAGCACCTTGGATGGTGTGAATGGCTGTGGCGGTATCACCGCAAACCAGCGGTTCGACTGGTGGTTCTGTCGGATCAGTTGGGTCGGTTGGATCTGTGGTAGAGCCTGCGTGTTGACCAAGATCGCTAAAATCATCTTTGTCAAAACTTAACCACTGTGCACTCGGATCAAAAAAACCATCCGCTTCTGTGCGTCCTGCATTGATTGAGCTGATACGGCGAAGAGTGCGATCCATAGTTTGCACGCCATTGCCAGACCAGTAAGAGCCTGGATCTTCACCGCGCTTACCAAAGCTGTCGATAATGGTATCACCTTGTACCAACACAATCGCATCATCGCCATTAAACCAACTGGCGGCAGTGGTTTGTTGTGCTTTATCTAACACTGCTTGAGCTGAGCTGGCATGCGCAACCACATAGGTTTGTTTAGCAGCTAATGTGCCAGCTAAAGCAATCGTGAGTGGTGCATCAGTTTTACCATTGAAATAGGTTTGCAGTGCGTAAGCGCTTAAATCAACCGCTTCAGTACCTGCGTTATAGAGTTCAATGGCTTTGTTATTTGAGCTACCTTCAACGTATTCAGAGATGATCACAGAAGCACTGGCTGGCAATGCCGCGAGCGTCATCCCTAAAACCAAAGGTTTTAGTTTAGTTGTTAACATTTTTTTATTTTCCCGTGTTTTTTACCCAAAAGGGGCAATAGTGTAAGCTCGGGATATTACAAAAAAGTTACATTACTTGGCTAGAGTGTGTGAAAAATTTAACGGTCAAATTGCGACTAAGGCGCATAAAAAATGATGTGATTTGTAACCGAACTATGGGCTTTTGCACTAGCAAAGTCAAAAGAGGTAGATTATACCTCTTTTGACCATGTAAATTATTCTTTAAAGCTCTTATGGCAATCTTTACAGCCTTTAGCCCAGTTGCCAAATGCCGCTTTGATTTTGTCTTGGTCGCCAGTATCCGCTGCCGCAGCCAGTTCTACAGCATAAGCAGCAAAAGCTTGTGCTTTTTGGTCAAAGGTCGCACGGTCACTCCAAACCGCAGGCAACGCCTCGGTGTCACCTTTATCTGAGCCATCAATGAACGCTTCCCAAGGCATCGCTGCTAGTTGTGCGGCATTGTGGGCGCGTTGCTTAAAACGCTCTGCATCAAATGGTACTTTGCCTTTGAGCATGTCACCCATATCGCCAATTTGGTAGCGGATCAGTTGAAATGCCGCTTGGCGATATTCAATCGCATCTTCTGGTTTTTCAAACAGTGAGTTGGCTGATACCGAGCTTGAAAATACCGCTGCTAACGCAAATCCTAGTAGTGTTTTTTTCATAATGAGACCCTTTTCTCAAATTTAATCCGTTGAATAGACCCACGATAGCTGCACTATGTTGCAGTTATATAGGGTTAATTAATTATCGTCTTGGCTGAAGTCGGCGAAGATCATGCCGCGGCGCATACTGCGCGTGGCGAGAAAAACTTCTGCCAATAACGCCAAAAAGGCGGCTATTAACAAAGCCATTGCACCAATAAAGGCGCTGGCGATGGTAATGCCTAAGTCCATGGTATGGAGATGCGAAATAAACAACATCATCACCACAGCACTTACCAGTAATGCACTTAACACACTGGCACTGAAAGCAATATGAATACAGCGCGAACGCTTTAAGAGGGCGCGCATTTCAGTTTGTAAATCAAAGGTGGTAGATTCATCTTGCGGGTGTTTGAGGCGACGGTCAAGCAAGCGGGCACGGTCAGTGATCCGCGCCAGACGATTAGACAGCACGCCTAACGTCGCAGCGATACCAGTAATTAAAAATACTGGCGCCACCGCGGTTTGGATAACTTTTGCCATTGTGAGTACTTGTAAAGCACTGGCGTCCATAATTACCACTTTACCTCATTAATTGTATTTGGTGCTTCGGCTATCCAGGTATTGAGCACGCGATTTTGCTCATCAAGCAATAATAATCGTGGAATACCTTTGTTGGCATAGCGAGAATAGATTTGTCGGTCTGGATCAGCAACGAGCGTAAAGGGTGTACCAAACTCGCTAGCAAATTGGTTGAGTGAATCGTTATTTTCTTCTCTGCCGATAGCCACAATTTGTAGTTCAGGATGGTTAAGCAACGGGGACTCTTTTAGTTCTTTTAGTGTGCGCTGAGAGTCTGAACACCAAGTCGCAAACAGGATCACCAATTTCTTTTTGTTTGCGGCGAATTGCACAGCCTGACCTTGGCTATCGGTTAATTCTGTATCTTTGAACATATCTCCTTGTTGCACATACGTTTCATAACCAATTGAATCTGGCGTTGGGGTGCTACTGCAAGCGCTGGTCGTGGCGAGCGCCAAGCCAATGAAAGCCATCTTAACAACTTGTGATACCATACCTTTCTCCTTTTTGGCTTCATTTACGCGTATTTAGACAGCGAAAGCAACTGTTCAAGATGAGTTATTTAGCGTTATTTATAAGTGCACTACTCTCAGCCACGTTATTGCCGGGTTCGTCAGAGGTCTTACTGACCGCGTTACTGCATGAGCAAACCGCTGTGTTGTGGATGTTGTGGCTAGTGGCAACCGCTGGCAATGTGCTGGGCAGTGCCATTAACTATGGCTTAGGTTTGCAACTGGAGCGCTTTAAAGGACGGCGCTGGTTTCCTGTGTCAGCACCGCAGCTGGCGCGAGCGCAACAATTTTTTGCTCGCTATGGCCGCTTTAGTTTGTTATTTGCTTGGCTGCCTGTAGTTGGCGACCCTCTCACTTTACTGGCTGGGGTAATACGCCTACCATTTTGGCAGTTTTTTTGGCTGATTTGCATTGGCAAGGGTGCGCGCTACGCATTGGTGATTTGGCTGGCATTGCAGCTCTTTGCCACTACGTAGCGCATCGCATTAGGTTTTACGCCAGTCGAGCGTGAGTGACACTGAGTCGGCAAAACGCAGAGCATGCGGTTTGTCGACTCTGACTTTGGCATAACTCACACTGGGATGCTGGTTACATTCATGCAGAATATCTGCAACCAGCTTTTCTAGCAGCAAAAAGTGGCCATCTTCTACCTTAGCGATGACAGCTTTGGTAATGGTTTTATAGTTAAGGGCATGCGACACTTCGTCGGCATCCACACAGGCGCTGTCGGCAGGGTAATGGATCTCAATATTGATCACGACGTCCTGTTTTTTTTCGCGCTCATCTGGGTTGAAGCCAATATAAGTGCGTAGCCGCAAGTTAGTGATATGAATTATGGCGTTCATAGCCTTCCTTAGCGTTTGATCAGCTGTAAAAACTCATTGCGGGTTTTTGGGTCTGAGCGGAAGTTACCGAGCATCACTGAGGTGCGCATTTGAGAATTTTGCTTTTCTACACCACGCATCATCATGCACATGTGTTTTGCTTCCACGATAACACCAACGCCTTTGGCTTGCGTGACTTCTTCTACCGCTTTGGCAATTTGATGAGTTAGCTGTTCTTGGATTTGAAAACGGCGTGCGAACATATCGACGATGCGGGCAAACTTAGATAAGCCTAACACTTTGCCGTTAGGAATGTAGGCAATATGACAACGGCCGACAAACGGTAGTAAGTGGTGTTCACACATGGAATATAATTCAATATCTTGGATCACCACCATGTCGTCCGCATCTGAGCTAAATACCGCGTTATTGGTAATCTCAGTCAGGGTTTGTCGATAGCCCTGAGTTAAGTATTCCATCGCTTTAGCTGCGCGTTTTGGGGTATCAAGCAAACCCTCACGGCTTGGGTCTTCGCCCACCGCGGTGAGAATAGCATGGTAGCTGTCTTTCAATTCTTTATGCATGGTGTTCTCTTTTATTTCAGGTGTCTGCCGCCATCAACGGGAATACTACGGCCTGTGATATAACGACTGTTTAATAGCAACTCTATGCTGCGGATCACTTCCTCGCAACCGGGTTCGATACCCATTAGGGATTTTTGCAAAGTCTTGGCTTTGTACTCATCGCTGTCATGTTGATTAAAAATGATAAGTGATGGTGCAATCGCGTTAACTTTAATATGTGGTGCACATTTGACGGCAAATGAGCGGGTTAAGTTATCTAATGCGGCTTTACTAGCTGCATAAGCCAAATGCTTAGGGCTGCCAGTTTCTACTACATAATCAGTGATGTGGATAATGTCCGCACCCTCATCGCAACGCGCAAGATAGTCAAGTAGGCCATGATTTATTAAATAAGGGACTTTGGCATGAATGCGCATCATATCGTCAAACAGCGTTGCCAAGTCTTCTCTGTTCGCTTCACAATCCCAACTTGAGGCGTTGTGAATAATGGCTCTTAGACTACTACAGTGACGGCGCACCTCGGCGATAAAGTTTGTCACGCTCTCATTATCCGTAAAATCGGCATGTAGGGAAATCGCCCCTTTCGTAGCCAATTCAGTAATGGCCGGATGATGGGTGCGGTAGCTGAGAATAACCGTAAAACCAGCTGTTAATAAATGCTCAACAATAGCTAGGCCAATGCGCTGCGCGCCGCCAGTGATAAGGATTGGGGAGTTCATTTATAAGGGTACTTTCCTCAAGTTCTGCTTGGCTAACTATAACGCAAACAGCTAAGATGTTTGAACTTTTACGCACTAAAAGCGTGAGTCGATCACTCATCCTAGAACTTTGCTTGTTTGCTTTCGAGGTTAAAATTGCTGCAACGTGCTTTTTCATTAAGTCAGGTGCCGGTTTGGTTTGTGCTGGCGGTGTATTGCAGTTTGATGTGGTTGCAAGGCGCTCCGCAAGCGTTGCAAAGCGTAATAGCTCAATGGCAAATTGCCCTCACCATGGCGCTTGGATCATTTGTAGCGGGTGGAACGGCGCTCGGTGGTGGTGCTGTGGCATTTCCAGTGATGACCAAATTGCTCGCCATAGAACCAGCTACGGCAAAAGTATTTTCCTTGGCAATTCAAAGTTTTGGTATGACGGCGGCAACCATTACGATTCTCTGCCGACGCATTCCTATTTATACCAACGTGGTGGTAATGGCGTTACCTATGGCCTTTATCGGGGTTTGGTTGAGCCTACATTACATTGCACCTTATGCGCCGCGTTTACTGACAAAAAGTATTTTTAGCCTATTGCTACTTTGCTTTGCGGTCACGCTTATTTACCGCTGGTGGCGTAAAGCCCATCATTTGCCGAGCCACATCAATATTTCGCCACAGCCATTGCGTTTTATGTTGGTGGCGCTATTTGGTGGAGTTGCTAGTGGCTTGGTGGGATCTGGTGCTGATATTGCGATTTTTGCTTTGTTGGTACTGGTGTATCACGCCGATGTAAAACGTGCTACCGCGACATCTGTGGTAATTATGGCATTTACCTCAGTGCTTGGCAGTAGCATCAATGCTTGGCAGTTGCAGGTGATAGATGCTGAAATTCAAGGGTATTTACTGGCGGCAATCCCGATAGTGGTGATAGGTGCGCCGCTGGGGGCCTATGTTTGCGCACGTATCAAGGTAGCTTATCTGGTGAGTTTTTTATTGGCTTTGATAGCTTTGGAAGTGCTGTTTACCTTGCTGGAATTAGTCGCGCAGGCATAGTGGATGGCAGCCAGTGCTGCCACCCAGAAGACACTTAATCGTAAATGGTCGGAATTGGGCGGCGTTTGTGCTGAGTACGCTGATAAATCGCGATCAGCTTAGCTTCAACCTCGGCAGTGATGGTTTTGCCTTCAAGAAAATCATCAATATCGTTATAGCTTAAACCTAACGCATCTTCGTCTGCTAAACCTGGGCGGTCGCATTCTAAGTCGGCGGTAGGAACTTTATACACTAAGGTTTCCGGCGCGCCCAAATGCGCGGCAAGTGCACGAACTTGACGCTTTGATAAGCCAAATAGTGGTGCTAAGTCGCACGCGCCATCGCCAAATTTAGTATAAAAACCTGTGATATTCTCAGCGCTATGATCTGTGCCAACGACTAAACCTTGCGTTAATCCGGCAATCTCATATTGCGCAACCATGCGTTGTCGTGCCTTGACATTACCTTTAATAAAATCCACGCTATGTGGCGCCGGAAGTGGCAGTTGTGCGCCAGCCATAGCAGCCAAAGCTTGTTCGTGCATGGCATCCGCGGCAGGTTTGATGTTCACCGTCAGGCGCTGCGAAGGTTGAATAAAATCCACCGCCATTTGCGCTTCACTTTCATCAGCTTGAATGCCGTAAGGTAAACGCATGGCAATAAATTGATAGTGATCCGTATTGTGTTCGCGGTTCAGCTCTTCCACCGCCAGTTGGCAGAGGCGGCCACAAGTAGAGGAATCAACACCACCGCTGATACCAAGCACTAGGCTGCGACAGTTCGCCGCAAGCAGGCGCTGTTTGATAAAATCGACTCGTCTAGTGACTTCAAACGCCACGTCAATATCTGCTTGTACTCTCATTTCTGCCATGATTGCAGCGCGCATGCTTAACCCCTATCACTCAATTAAAATGGCTGAAGGCGAATATCCTTCTGGCGTGACGTAGCAGCGCTTAACGCTCGCAACGTCAAATGGTGGTTATATTATGTTTTTATTAATAATGAATTTAAAGCCCTAAATGTTGCTTAATTTGCTGCAATTCTGCTTTTACTTCGGCAATTTCGCGCAGTAAATCGGACAACTCATCTTTACTCAGGGCTAATTCTGACGCAAGTGCGGTGCCTGAGTCACTTTGCTCGACATCATGAAAGGTGTGGGCATAGCGAGCTTCACGTTTACCAGGCTCTTTGGCCAACATTTGTACATGACCCTCCGCGATGAGGGTATTCAGGGTATGCTCTACGGCCTGCACATCGTGAAAGTCTGCCAAGCGATTAGAGCGAGTGCGCAGCTCCCCTGGGGTTTGGGCACCACGCAATAACAGCAAACACATGACGGCGGTTTGTTGCGTATTAAGTTTAAGCTTGGCAAATTCGCTGTCACAAAAGCGTTGTCGATACTTTAGTACGCGACTACCTTTGGTTTCCTCAGCAACGACAAAACGTTCGGCAACGAGGCGCTGCAAGGCATCAAGCACCTCACTTTCACTCAAGTCCATCACAGGTTCACGATTGGTTTTTTGATTACACGCTGTGGTGAGTGCATTTAAAGAGAGTGGATAAATATCTGGGGTGGTAATGGCTTTTTCGATTAAACAACCAATAATACGAGCTTCAATTGCAGACAAATCCATAGCTTACTTCCTAGATAAAATAAATTGAATGAAGGCGTTACGCCGAGTTTTGTGTTGTTATCGCACGCGCAAGCCATTTTTCCAAAGTGGAGGCGAGTTGCTCAAATTGCAACGGTTTACTTAAATAATCGTCCATACCTGCTGCCAGACATGCTTCACGGTCACCCTGCATAGCATTTGCAGTTAAGGCGATGATAGCGAGTTTGGCTGCTTTGCTGCCCGCGTGTTCAGCACGAATTAAACGCGTGGCTTCATAACCGTCCATTTCTGGCATTTGGCAGTCCATTAAAATAAGGTCAAATTCACCATGCGCCTCATTGAGCATAGTCAGTGCTTCTTTACCATGTTGCGCCGTGTGTACCATCAAGCCGAGCTTACCGAGAAGGTTTTGCGCAACAATTTGGTTTACCTTGTTATCCTCTACTAACAATATCTTGCCGCGCAACTTCCTAATACTGGGTTTAGTGTGCGATTTCACTTCAACTTGGCAGAGCATCAAAGCCGTTGCAGGCGTTAATGGATAGCAACATTCCATGTCTGGTTTTGGCGATGACCATAAGCTAACACTGGGTTGGCTCATCGTTGCAATCTGCGCCCACAACAGCTGCCTTTTGCTGATCAGCTGTTGTAACTCGTTACTGGCGTCAGAGTCGTTGCTAAATATCAAAGGGTCGACAATTAAGCGCATGGTGCGGTCGGGATTGTCTCTCAGATATTGCAGCCCAGACGTCGCGCTGGTAAAGACCTGTGTGGGCATATGCCAAGGTGCCAGCAGATGGCGTAACGCTGAGCCAGCTAAATCCGCGGGAATAAAAAGCAAAAGCTCACTGCATGAAGTTGCCATCGCGGCAATCGCTTTAGGGCTTTGTAACTCAACAAAAAATGTAAAGGTACTGCCGATATTGGGTTTGCTATAGGCGCTTAAAGTGCCGCCCATTAATTCGCAGAGCTGACTGGCGATGGTTAAACCTAGGCCCGTACCACCATATTTACGCGTGGTAGAGCTGTCAGCTTGAGTAAATGAGTCAAAAATGGTGGCCAATTTCTCTTTGGCGATGCCAATACCAGTATCTTCAACGCTACACCATAACCGCATACCTTCTTTAGTTTGTTCTGTGTAGCAGGTCAGGTTAATGCGGCCTTGTTCGGTAAACTTAATGGCGTTACTCAGTAAATTATTCAGCACTTGCCTGAGGCGATGTGGGTCGGTTTTGGCAAACTGCACCTGCATATTACGACAGTCTATTTCCAACTTGGTTTGCATCGCTTCGGCCTTCAGTGCAAATGCGCTTAAGGTATCGCTCAATAAACTGACTAAATCAACTTCCACACTTTCGATAGTAAGCTTGCCTGCTTCGATTTTGGAGAAGTCGAGAATATCGTTGATGATAGTTAATAGCGCGTCAGCTGAGCTTTGTGCAAGCTGAATATGATGACGTTGTTTGTTGTTAAGTTCAGTATGTTGCAGCACGGTCAGCATACCTAAAATGCCGTTCATGGGGGTGCGGATTTCATGACTCATACTGGCCAAAAAGTCAGATTTGACCTTAGCTGATTGTTCTGCCAGCTCCTTTTCCATTAAGGCCAGTTGCCGAGCTTTTTGCTGCTCTTTGTTGGTGTGTAAGCTGCCAAGCAAAACGGCTAGTGCTTGTAAAAAACGCTTATCGTTGAGTGTCCAAGCTGGGCGACTTTCACTAAACTCAGCACATAATGCGCCCATGACTTTACCCCGATGATGAATGGGGCAAATTAGCAGGGCATTGATTTCAAAAGGGACTAGGTAGTGATCTTGCAACGCTTTGGTAAGTTCATGTTGGCGTGCAGAGGTGATCTGTAACGGTTTTTGAGTTTCGATGGCGGCAAACAGCTCAGGCACTAAACTGCTGCGCCAAGGAGGGAACTGCACCATGGTCTTATTGAGCGTGTGGCTAAAACTGCTCGGTGCTAACTGTTGCCTGTCGTCACTAAACAGCCAAATGCTGGCGCGCTCGCAGTTTACGCCTTCACAAATCGCGTCAGTGAATAGAGGATGAGCAAGCTCTAGCTGCGTATCTAAAAAGGCATCATGCGTGGTTAGACGCGCAAGGTACTCATTGTGCTTAGCAATTTTATCGTGTTCTAACTCCATTTTTTTGCGTTCATCGATATTCTGCACTGAGCCTTGCACTTCTATACAGCGGCCCTGTTCAAAGCGCGGGTAACCTTTAACGGAAATCCATTTTAACTGGCCACTTTGTGTGGCTATCAGCAGCTCTTCTTCAAAGCTTTGGCCTTGTTTAATGGCTTTATCCATTAATTCTTGGGCACGTTTGCGATGCTTGCCTTGAACAAAAAACTCTATGGTGCTCATCCAGCCGGGCACAAATTGGTCTGGGGTGTCGAAAATGGTTTTGGTCACATCAGACCAATAGACTTCTCGAGTGCGCAGGTTTACTGACCAAGCGCCGACTTCGGCCAAATGACTCATGGTACTCAAGTGTTGTTCATTGTCTTGAATTTGTTTGATGATCCGCTCTAAAAACAAAAACGCTGCAATAAACAACCCAAGGAAGGTAATTAAAGTAAGACGAAAGGGCCAAATGGCGGCGCTGTCTGCTTGCCAGCCCTGTTTTGGATAGGCGGAAAAAGCCCAAACTTGGTTATTTGGCAGGGTGATATTCATCACCAGCGCATCTTGCGGTAATGCTTTTTGCTCTCCATAAAAGACGGTATTTTGACTGTCTTCGCCAGTTAAACTCTGCATGCGAACTTGAAACTGCTCTTCAAGGGTGGGTAAATCGACGGCCTGATATAACTTGTTCATATCAATCACCACCGACAATAGCCCCCAAAACTGCTTCGTTTCTTGGTGAAACACGGGGATGCGGGCAATTAATGCATCGCCCCCTTGCACTAACTTAAGTGGGCCGGAGATCACCACATTACCGCTATCGCGGGCAGCAATCGCGGCTTTGGCCTGCGTTGGATGGGTAAGTAAATTAAGTCCAATTGCTTGCTCGTTTCCCGCTAGAGGATACATGCGGCTTATCACCATATCAGGAGCGGCACCAATATTACGTAGGATTCGGCTATGTTCGTAAAGTGGCGCAACGATTTGTTCAAACTGATATTGCTGCAAACTGGTTTTTTCGGCCAATGCAATGGCCAAGCCTCGCACCATTTGCAGGTTACTGGTAATTTCATTTTCCAGTGTGGCGCGATAGTAACTGAGGTCTTCGTAAGCTTGTGTTTTGGCGACTTCTTTGAGGCGATTGACGTTAACTCGGTCAACAAACCAGCCAGCCAATGCAATAGTGGCAAGAATAAACCAAAAGCCCACTTTCAACGAGCGCGCTCTCCTTGGCGATATCGGCGATGTGAGATGCATGATGATGTCGTTAGTCCTGTAATGAATTAACTATAGAGCACTGCCACTACAAGAGAAAGGTGAGAAATTGTAAATTCACAACGCAGCAAACGTTTTTAGTGCTCTTGTGGGTTAAATCTATCTTTATTTTGAGGTTTTTTGGCCTTGTACCTTGAGCTCTTAAACCGTAGTCATTAAGGTGAATTAAAAGTAACAAGTTGTCATTTGAGCGTCGCAAAGCCAAGTTAGGCTATCGTTATATGCAGGCGTAAGTGACTGACAAAATGGATTATAAACCTAACTGGAGTCCAACATGTTGATGTGGATAAAACGCATTTTTATTGTGGTGATGGTGCTACTGCTGGCGTTGACAGCGTTAATTTACGGCGCTTTGTCATTAAGTTTACCGACTTTGGATGGACAAGGGCGCAGCAATGGTATTAAACAATCCGTCATAGTTGAGCGTGACCAGCTAGGTACGGCGGTGATCACGGCCAGTAGTCGAGCGGATGCGGCGTTTGGCTTAGGCTATGCGCATGGCCAAGATAGATTCTTCCAAATGGATTTGCTGCGCCGCAATGCGGCTGGAGAACTGAGCGAACTCTTTGGTAGCGCTGCACTCAAGTTGGACGAAAGCATGCGTTTTCATCAGTTAAGGGCGCGAAGTACCGCTATTTTTAACAACTTACCTGCGGATCAACAGCAAATTTTACAAGCTTACTCGCAGGGAGTGAATGAAGGACGCGCGCAGGTCGGTTTCAACAGTTTTGAATATTTGCTAACTGGGGCTGATATTGTGCCATGGCGCCCAGAAGACAGTTTACTGTGTATTTTTAGCATGTATCTAGACTTGCAAACGGCGACTTACGAGCGTGATGAAGCGCTTATCTATTTAGATAGCTTATTTGGTCAGCAGATGCGTGAGTTTGTGATGCAACCAAGTAACTATCAGGCGGCATTGGATGGCAGTATTCAAAGTGCCGCACCTGCAGTTATCCCCGAGTTGCAACCAAGCCAGTTGGCACAAATTTACACCATCACCGAGCCACCTTTATATGGTAGCAATAACTGGGCTGTGACTGGCACGCACACTGCGACAGGGGCAGGTATGTTATCGGACGATATGCATTTAAGTCTCAATGTGCCAGCGATTTGGTATCGAGCGCAGCTGAACTACCCATCGCAAGGGCAAAACCGGCAAGTGACGGGGGTGTCTTTGCCTGGTGCGCCAGCCATAGTGGTGGGCAGTAACAATGAAATCGCATGGGGTTTTACCAATGGTTATCTTGATACAGCTGACTGGATTGCATTGAATGACACAGAGGTGACCCAAACTGTGGTAGAAACCATTGCACTACCAAAAGGGCAAAGCCACCGCTACGAATTAACCATGAGCCAATATGGGCCAGTTAAGCGCTTTAATGGTCAGCGCTATGCGCTGAGTTGGGTGGCGCATCAACCTTATGCCTTGAATTTAAAATTATTAGATTTAGAAGGCTTGCAAAGTGTCGAACAAGCCATTGCACTAGCTCCCCAAGTTGGTATTCCAGTACAGAATCTAATGGTGGTGGATAGCACGGGGAATGCAGGATGGCGACCCATGGGAGCTCTTCCTGCACGGACGCAACCAAGCGATGTTGCTGTCGCAAGTGCTGATTATGATAAGGCTTGGCAAAGCAACGAATTGCTACGCCCTAGCGTGATAAACCCACCTGTGGGTAAATTATGGACGGGTAACTCGCGCGTTATGAGTGTCGATGAGCAACGGCGTTTTGGTGATGGAGGTTATGCGCTGGGCGCTAGATCTGCGCAGATCCGTGACCGTTTGGCGGAAAAACAGCAGTTTAATGAAACTGATTTTAATGCTTTGCAACATGACAACGAGGCACGCTTTTTACAACCTTGGCATAAACTATTAGTCGGTGTGCTAAATGCGGCCAATCAATCGAATCCGCAGTTTGCGGAAGATCTCCAATATTTGGCGGCATGGGGTAATTGCGCCTGTGCTGAGTCGGTTGGCTATACTTTGGTCAAACGTTTTCGCGACCAAGTGATTGATGTCACGTTTGCTCCAGTAGAAAGCCAGTTGCGTCAACACAAAAGTTCGCTCAAAGCACTAAAGCGTTATTTAGAGCCTGCGATGTGGCAGCTGTTAACTGCTAAGCCACAGTCTTGGTTACAAAATTACCCTGATTGGTCGGCGCTGCTATTAGATGCGTATCAACGCAGCAAATCCACGCTGTCAGAGCAACATGGCGCGGGGATGGCCGCTTGGCAGTGGGGGAAAGTGAATGCGCTTCAGATCCAACATCCGTTTAGTAAGCAAATCCCGTTGCTAAGTAGCTTTCTCGATATGCCAGAGATACCTGCCTTTGGCGATACTTTTATGCCAGCGGTACAGGGACCACATTTTGGTGCATCGCAGCGTTTTATCGCCCAGCCCGGTCATTTAGATAAGGCTATTTTAACCATGGCGGGTGGTCAAAGCGGTCATCCGTTATCAAGCTATTATCGCGCAGGTTTTGTGGCATATGCCAAGGGCGAGGCAACACCATTGTTGCCAGGCGCAATTGAGCATAGGCTAACGATAGTACCGCAATAACCCGACTAGGGCTTTGTCCGCTGCGAAGTGATTGACATTACAGGGGCCGCAGTCACTTTGTTGCGGCCCGCGTGTTTGCTGTCGTAAAGCGCTGCATCGGCGTGTTGCAGCACGGATTTAAAGTCCATATCTTTACCCCATTCAACCACGCCAAAACTCATTGTCACTCTCAACATGTTGTGTGCAAACGCATGTTCTGCAATCGCAATACGTAAACTTTCCATGCGCGCCATGGCTTGCCCTAATGAACAAGGTGAAAGCACCAGTAAAAACTCTTCTCCGCCCCAGCGCACGGGAATATCCGCAGGATGCATATGTAGGCGCAGTTGCTCTGTCACATTACGTAAAATATCATCGCCTTTATCGTGACCAAAGCTGTCATTGATGCGTTTAAAGTGGTCTATGTCAGCCATGACCACGCACAACGGGGTTTGGGTCTGTAAACTGGACTCATGTGCTTGATGAATAAGACCCGTTGCATAACGGCGGTTGTAGAGTTGGGTGAGAGGATCAATAGCCGCGAGCTCTGCTAATTCATGGCGTTGCTTAAAGGTGATTTCACGAATTTGGCCTATGGTATAGATCATAGGAATGCCGCAGATAAGCACATTGAGTACATGCACATATGGGACTAGCTCGGGGTAAGCGTAGTGGTAAGTGATATCGGCATAGCCTAAATTAAGCAGCGCAAAGGTCGCTATCATAATCAGTGCAGCTACCACGGCATGGGATAGCTTGAGCTGATAATCCAACAATACTAAACAGGACACAGTCCATAAATAATACTGAAAACCTAACGACATGCCGAGATGAGCGCAGACCAAGCTGGCGTGGATCGCTACCTCAGCACAGAAAATCCGTAGCGCTAGTGAGCTATTACCCTTATCAAGCAGCCAAATACCAATGCCCCAAGTGGCGACACTACCGACATTGACCCACGCTAATAAAGTCACACCTAAATGAGCAAAAACCCCAATGAGCAAGAGGTGGAGAAGCAAGCAATACCAAGCGACTTGACGAAATAATTTATATTTCAGTACTTCAACTTTATCGGGTTCGCTGTGAGGATGGTCGTAGACAGTCACTGACACCACTTCTGCAAATACGGCAATAATGGCAAGTATAGATGATGATGTTGATTTTTTGCTCTACTTTTATCAAAGTGATGTAAAGCCTAAGCAAACTATAAATAAGAGACAAATATGAATAACAACAATTACTTGAAGTGCATAATCAGGTTGACGGCGGTGGCGGCAATGTTCAGTAGCCTTACCGCTACGGCGGTGGAGTTTAAACAGCAAAAGCTCTCTGAGCATTTGACCGTGCTGTATGGCGAAGGAGGTAATATCGCGGTACATCATGGGCAAGATGGCTTGTATATTGTGGATGACCAGTTCGCAAGGTTGAGTGACGAGATAAAAAAGCAGTTGCAGTTGTTGCATCCAGCTCAAGCGGAATTTGTGATTAATACCCATCATCATGGCGACCACACTGGTGGCAACGAAAACTTTGCCAATGCAGGTAGCCATGTTATTGCTCAGCACCAAGTACGGCATAGATTACAAGACAAACATGGTTCGGACAGTGCGTACTTGCCTAGGCTGACATTTAGTGAAGATTTAAGTTTGCACTTTAATCAAGAGCATGCTCAATTGCGGCATTTTGCACACGCACATACAGACGGCGATGCTGTGGTGTTTTTTACGGTTGCAAATGCTGTGCATATGGGCGATTTGTTTTTCAATACTGGAAGTTTACCGTTTGTGGACGTAGATAGCGGTGGTAGTGTTGATGGTTTGTTGCAGGCACTGCGGCAAATTGCCGCGATGATTGACGATAACACTAAAGTGATTCCAGGGCATGGGGAGGTGACTAATCGCGCAACACTGCTCAGTTATATTAAGTTAATAGAAGATGCGCGGACTTCGCTGTTAAACAGTATGGCGCAATTGGCGAGTGAAGATGAAGTGGTAAAAGCCGATCCGCTCGCGCCGCTCGGTTTGGAATATTTGCAGTGGCTAAGTAAAGAACGGGTGACGCGATTGTTTTATCGTAGTCTTAAGCAGTCAGACAAGATTAAGTAAATCCATGGGAGCTGTTTAACTAGCTTGAGAGGTATTTGCAGACATTTTTATTCACCTTGTTGCAGTTCATTTGCAGTAACCTGAAGCTTGGCTCAATTTCGCAGTTGGCTGCGAACTTGCTTTGTAGCAATTGCGCCAAGTGAAAGCACTTGCGTACTGTATAGACGGTGCGTAATTTAATAAGTGTTGCTAACGCCCGTAGTGGGTGACGCACATTCCCCAATTAACGAAGTAAGGAATACGATATGACGATACTATTGAGCTGCGCTTTACTCGCAGTGCTCTTGCCTTATCTAGCCAAAATTCCGGTAGCATATGCCCAGCAGCAAGCTGGTGGGTATGATAATCACCAGCCGCGTCAACAGCAGGCGACGCTCACTGGTTTGGGGGCTCGAGCTGTTGCTGCCCACCAGAATTGTTTCGAGGGTCTGATTATATTTGCGGTGGTCTTTGCCGCCGTTCTTGCAACTAATACGACCGGTGCGGCAGTACAATATTTGTTTGTGACGCATGTAGTAGCACGGGTGGTGTACTGTATTTGCTATTGGTTAGATATCCATTTATTGCGCTCTATTGTTTGGGCGGTGGGATACCTTAGTTTACTGGCGGCATTGGTGCTGTGTTTTTAGGTAAATGCGGAAGCTCTGGTGGCGCTTACTGCCACCAGAGCGCGAGGTGAAAAATCTGCCCATTCTAACTAACTTGAAGTTCAGGCTAATTAAAACGCCCCATCACAACAAAACGCGTATCAGGAAAGAGTACCCCAGCTTGCGGTAGTTTCAACGCGTTAAAACCAAAACGCTGCATCACAGGCACCCGATGTTCAGGACAATCCAGTAATAAGCTTTTTACCCCTAAGCGGTCACATAAGGACAAACGTTCACGGATAAGTGCTGTTGCAATGCCTTTACCACGCCAAGCTGGTGTAACGACCAGTCTACCCATAGTGGCGAAAGGCGGTGATAAAGACAGCCCTTGATATAAGCTCTGCTCAGGTAAATGATCTAAGTTATCACTAATGCACAAGCGAGCAGTGGCGATTAACCCTGAGCCTGAGGTCACACCCCAGAGATGCGCATGGCGATCTGCCTCCTCTAGCCAAACTTGTTGACAGGCGTGTTGGCGTTCGCTCAGCTGGTGGTCTTGCCAAATGGATGCACGCAGCAAGCCAATTTCATTAAGTGTTGCAGGCGATGCATGTGAAGGCGCATAGTACTGCGTGTGTAACGCGGGCAGAGTTGCAAGGTTTGACGGCATGATTATTATCCTTATAACGTCACGTTAGCCTGCTATTTTAGACGATGGCTAAAGTTAAACTCGTTTTAGAGTCTAGTTACTATGCGATAAAATGCCGAATAATTGTTACTTTTTTGTTGTTTTTCGCTGCTTTTTCTTCCCTGAAAAAGAGAGAGTTTGGGAATGATTTTAGGTCAACATCACTAACACTGCTGCTAGCGCAATCAAGACTAATCCCACGGTATCACGGCGTTTTGTGGGTTGTTTGAGCCACAATGTAGCAATCGCAATGGTAAAAAACACTTCGATTTGGCCGAGGGTTTTTACGTAGGCAACGTGTTGTAAGCTCATGGCGCTAAACCAACCGATTGAACCAACACAGCTACAGATACTGATGCTAGAAGTCAGTTTGCGGTGTTGCCATAACTTTTGCCAAGAGATAGGTTCCTTCCAGCATAAGTAAATCGCTAATATTAGCGTTTGGCTTAATAACACCATCAACAGCACCCAAGCTGCACTATGGGGGAAAGGCAGTTGTGCGGCAAGACTGGCCTCGCGAACCCACAATGAAGTAAGCGCAAACGCCGTACCGCAGGCAATGCCTAACAACGCGGTTTTAGCGTTAAAGCGCCGTAGCGATACACCGCTTAACAGCATCACGGCTATTGAACCAATCAGCACCCCAAGCCAACCGAGACCCGATAGCGTGGAGCCAAAAAATAACACACCTAAAATGGCAGCAACTAACGCCTCACTTTTTGCAAGTCCTGCGCCAACGGCATAATTATTTTGTTTAAATAACACCACCATTAGTGCCGTTGCGAGGATCTGCATTAAACTGGCGCCGAGTACATAACTGACAAATACCCAATTAGGCTGCAAAATTGGCGCGGGAAAAAGCTGGTAGAGTGCCCATAAATAAGCCGCTGCCAAAGGGCCAGCCACAATAAAGCGTGCGAGGGTGACGCTGGCAACACTGGCGTGTTGGCTGAGCTGGCTTTGTAAGGCGTTGCGCCAAGCCTGTGCAAACGCAGCTAGTAAGGTAAAAGCTATCCAGATCATGATGTTACAAGGTGGGAGTAGATGCGCCTAAGCTATCTAGGTTTGGCAAAAAGTGCCATGGCTTTGTGCGAATAATGAAAATAACTCAAGTCGATAGCAAGACACTGCGACAATCTGTCGCAGTGTCTTGGCGCAGTTTCCTGCTTATACTGATATGGATGCTACAAACACGCTAAGCCGCCAGCTTTAACAACTGGCGGCTTTTGTGTTTAAAATTGTCCGTTTAAGCCACGACTTAATGTTCTATTCTGATCATTTCAACTTCATCGCCGAGCAATGGCTTAGTTTGAGCGCCTGCATCCATGCGGTAGTCTAGTTGTACGGTATGCCAAACGGAAGTGTCGGCTGGTGGGGTATAACGCCACTGCGCAACGGCGGCAATACTGGTCTTATTAAAAATCGCTTGTGGCTCGGCTTTTAGCACCTCGACATCTCGAGTGTTTCCTTGCGCATCTAGACGAAATTTGAGCACCACCGCGCCTTCGATGGCTTGCTGAGCCGCTTCAATTGGGTATTTGGGCTCAACGCGATAAATCGGCGAGCTGTGTGCTTTTTTGGGTTGCTCAAGCGTAGGGGTTTTATTGCTAAGTGCCATTGCACCTAATGAAGTGCCTAAGCACAATAAGACCACGGCTTGTACGCTGCGACGTATGGCGTTGGGTTGGCGGATATGTTGTAGTCTTTGTAGCATCATATTTTTATCTCCATATTGACTAAATACCATCGGCACGTGCTGGGTTGCTTGCAAGCTGGTGAGTAACGCCTTGCTATAATCCAGACGTACTTGGTTTGGTTGCTTATCTAGCACGACTTCGTCGCAGGCAAGTTCTTGTTGGCGGCGTAAACTGGCAAAGGCCAGCCAAAATAACGGGTTGAACCAGTTGATTAAACACATCAACAGCATCAAGGCGCTAAATTGATTATCACCACGGCGCAGGTGAGTTTGTTCATGCAGTAGAATAAGCGCTTGCTGTGAGGAGCTAAATTGGTTTGCAAACTGACTTGGTAACACTAATCTTGGCTGCCATATACCAATCACCATAGGTGCATGGAGCAAGCTTGAGTAATATTGACCTTCTTGTTGGTAGATATTGAGTTGGCGCACAAAGAGCCGATGCTGTAGCGCACAGCAGGCCATCAGTGCAACCATAATGCTGCCATAAAGCCAATCTATGGCAATATTCCAAGCCGTTGCTGGAATGCTATTGGGATGCACCACAAACCGTTCACTCATAGTAAAAACAGGGGCATTGAGCTGCGCCAGCCACACCGTCGGGATGTGGCTGAATAGTATAGCGACAGGGAGCGCCCACCATAAACGCAGTACAAAACGCGCACCCAATTGAGGCACTAAATATTTTTCAGCGACGATCAGCGCCAGTAGTAAACTACTTAGCCACACTTGTTGAGAAAGCAGCCAACTCAGCATGTTAACGCTCCTTCTGGTTTTCCCAGTCTTGGATCACTTGTTTTAGCTCATCGATGTCCTGCTGAGACAATTGTTGGCTTTTCGCAAACCCACTGATCAAAGGCGTCAAACGACCATTGAAAAAATGCGAAAGAAAACTGCGACTGGCTTTAAGGGTGTACTCTTCGCGTGAAATTAAAGGACGGTAGATATATTCGCGACCTTCCTTGGTGAAGTCGATGGCTTGCTTTTTTACTAAACGACCAAGTAAGGTTTTAATGGTCTTTTCGTGCCAGTCACTGTGATCACTAAGCCGACCAATAATATCATTGGCCTTAGCAGGATGGCCCTGCCACAAAGCTTCCATTACCGCAAATTCTGCTTTTGAAAGTTCAATCATGATATCGCCTACAGGTGTAATCTTTGATATTAAGATTACTCTTGTAATCTAAAAGTGCAAGTTTATTTTCATTAGGGCACTATTAAAAATAAGGGAAAGTTGTTGATTTGGCAATTAATGATAGTGATTATCATTTCTGTTGACTCGATGTCCGCGGCTATGCTAGATTTTTGTCGTTTACTACTCAAAACGAAAAAGGACATTTATATGAAAGTAACACCCCTATTAAAAGGCTTAATTTTAGCGTCTAGTACATTAGTTATTAGCAATGTTTCGGCGACTAAGGCAGAGTCTAATTTAGTAGCCAACAACTACGATTTTAGAATTGGAGTGCAGGTGTTAGATGACGCTGGGCGTGATCCTGGACGAGTTGAATATACGGGCTACTTGACTTCTGGTTCAGTAACTCAGACGGATTGGGTCACAGACCGAGATGCGTATGATCCAGATGCAATTAAATTGCATTTATCAGTACTGAAAGGTGTACCCAACAATAAAGACTTTCGCTTAGCAATTCAAGCAGCAGACAAGCGCGGTAATGGAGACTTCGGTTACTGGCAATATACACCGTGGGCTAGTGAAGGTGGTGGTTGGTCAGGGTTTGCGTTTGATGCTGACAGATATGATCCTGACGCAGTGAGATTAAAAATAGAAACTCGAAACTGGCAAGTGCCTGCGGCTCTACAAGATTTTAGAATTGGTTTGCGAGTTGCCGATAAAAAAGGTAGTGACATTGGTGAGTCTACTTTTACACCGTGGGCTTCGCAGGGAGGCGGCTGGACAGATCTCGCTGTTGATTCCGATTCGTACGATTTCGATGGTTGGGAAGTCAAACTGGAAGTTAGAAGTTATTAAATCATGCAATTTTAATTAAACTTTTAATAAATTTGCTGTGTCGCAGAAAGCTCAATAAAAGTGCTTTCTGCTATTTTTAAATCATCCACAGAAATATTTCCTATTCTTGTTCTAATTAAATCAATTACTTTATAGCCACAATATTTCGCCATTTTCCGTATTTGCCGATTTAGCCCTTGCTTTAAAACAATACGGAATTGATTTGGAGTGATTAAACTGACTTCACAAGGCAAGGTGAGCTGACCATCAACAGGCACGCCATTCGCCATAGTGTGGCAAAACTGCGCATCTAAAGGTTTATCTACCGTTACCCAATATTCTTTCTCAACATGTTTATCAGGATGGATAAGCCGTTGGCAGAGTTCGCCATCGTTGGTAATAAGCAATAACCCGCGACTGTCTTTGTCTAGGCGGCCAATCGGATAAAGCCGAGTATGGGTTGGGAGAAAGTGGATAATGCTATTGGCATCTGCATGATTTAGTTTGCAATCAATGCCAACGGGTTTGTGGTAAGCAAACAGTTGCTTTTCTGCCAGCCCAGCGACTTTTTGTCCTAAAACAACAATTTCATCTAACTCAGTAACGTGGTCAATATGATTTGCCAACCGTCCATTGACTGTGATGTCACCTGCATCTATCAAACGTGAAGCTTGCCTGCGAGAGCAGACTCCAGCATGGGTTAAATATTTTGCAAGGCGCATTGGTACTGTGAGCATCGGCAAACAAAGGTTCTACAGAGTTGAGGAAGGGAATTGTAACACTGGAGAAGCTGCGAGCGAAGTATGGAGGGGGTCCGCTGTAGGAAAAGACACAAAACTTCTCTATACTGCGCACGTATTTTTATAGGGACATACTATGAAGAAAGCTATTTTTACACTGGCGATTGGCGACAATCCCATGTATCAAGCCGCATTATTGAGTTTTCAGCACTATGCAAGCAAAGTTGGAGCTGAGCTGATTGTATCTGAGCAATTACACTACCCAATCCATATTCATAAGCCGCGTTACAATGCCAATCCTGCCTGGGCGGAAAAGCTTAGAATTGGTGAGTTGCTAAAGACCTATGATAGAGTTTTATACGTAGATAGCGATATATTAATCCATCCGGACGCTGACAATATTTTTTCAGAATATCCTGAATTAGATACGGTTTTTTGGTTTAACGAGGGACAAGTTATTGCCAGAGATAGCGAAGTTAAATTAATTGAAGATTGTTTTGGAAAGGTAAGTTGGGGTGAAGTTCAAGAAAAACCAACATATTATAATGCCGGAGTTATTCTCGCTTCGAGTAGTAGCAGTCCGTTTTTAAAGGCAAACTTAGAAGACTTAAATCTGTTATGTAACAATATTAAGTTTTATGAACAAACTTACTTCAATTACTTGCTTCATAAGCATCAGCTTAAACATCAAAGCTTAGATAAACGATTTAATCGCATGGATATGTTTGGCAAAACAGACTATCTCAAGAGCGATTTTATTCATTACGCAGGTAAAGGTTATGCGAAAAATAACCGCCGTCGCGATGTGCAATTTTTGCGCGATTTTGCCTTGTTATATAGCAGTATCGTGGAAGCTGGGAAGATCGCAGAACTTAAAGCGCGGGTATGGCAACAATACCTTGATAAAATCTATCGTAAATACCCTTTACCAAAACCACTGCTAAGAGCCCTGTGTCATTTGTATGTGCCACGTTAGAGTGGCACTTATAGCTAGCGGCTGCGGGCGAGAAGCTTGTGGCACTTTTTACAGCGACAATTAGCTTCGGGTGATAATCTGCTGGATTGCCACGTCAAACTTGCGGCTATGTACTATCCCTAATTGCTTTAAACGCGTGTCTTTAAGCGCACAGTTATAGGGCCTAGCCGCACTTTGGGTGGGCTCGGGCACGGCAACTAGACTACTTGCATTTTGCCCCAACGCGGCGGCTATTACACAGGCCATATCGTATTTAGTCATGGCTTGCGAGTCAGAAACGTGAAATATCCCAGCGCTTTGTGCAGCAGGTAAAGCGATAAGGTCAGCAATGGTTTGCGCCACATCGGCAACATGGGTTGGGTAGCGCACTGCCCAGTGGTCATGACTGCTTTGCGGATTTTGTTGGATCTGCTGTGCTATCACAGTTACCGCTGATTCAGCTAAATACTCAACCTCGCCGTACAATACCGGTACGCGAATAATGGTATGGCTGGGGTTAATTGCAACAATGGCCTGTTCCGCCATCATTTTACTTTTGCCATAAAAATTTAACGGGTTGGGCGTCGCGTTTTCTGCATACGGAGCATTTTTGCCATCAAAAACATAATCAGTACTGATAAAAAACAAGCGGCTTTGTTGTTCGTGGCATAGCTCTGCCAGCAAGCGACTGGTTTCCACATTTAATGCTAAGGTTTGCTCAGGATCGTTTTCGCAAACATCAGGCTTACGCTCGGCGGCCGCGTGAATAACAACGCTAGGCTGGTATTTAGCAAAAAATGCGCGCACAGCAGCAGCGTCATTCAAGTCAAGTTGTACAAGCGGTGCTTGCGCGCGGCTAAAGCCTGTACCAATGATATCTAAGGTAGGGAACTGCGCTTGGCATTGCGCGTAAATTGCACGGCCTAAAAGTCCTGTTGCACCGGTAATAAGTATGCTCATCTTGAGTTCCTAAAAGGTTGCATTTGATTTATTTTACCTTATTCTGGTTGTTTTAAGGTCACTTATATTAACTGACAGTGGTGGTCGAGAGTACCGTATCTTACTTGTTTTTGTGGGTGTCGTTGACAGTTAATAAAGCTTAATACTTTACAATTCAATCTATTGCTTTCTCATCCCAAGCTTAGGCTGACTACAATAAGGAAATTGCGATGTTTATAAAGGTGTTATTGATTGCGCTATTAGGGCTGATGTGGAGTCAGTACACTAACGCGACTATTTTGTATCAGCATGAGCAAGGCTGCGAGTTTATTGATAAACCGCTGTTAAAACTAGATGTGGTGCAATCGCGCAGCGGTATTTCGGAGGATACAGAGGCTGAGATAGCGAAACTCAAACAAAAGTTATTTGTGAAGCTTAGCCGAGATTATCCCGAATATCAGGCGTTAGCTATGGTTAAGGTTGTACCATCGGTTGAGTATCTAGCCAAAGATTCAACAATATTTAAAGTGATGGCACAGGCAAAGGTGGTCACAACATGTAGCGCAGAGATAGTGCAAAATGGTGATGATTTAAAGCAATTTGTCCGTCTTGGCGCCATGAAGCCGCTAAATATTGAAAGGGCAATAACCGTCACTCCTAAAGCTGTCCCAGTTGTGAAACCCATCGCCGCGAAAGACCTTTTGATCACTCGTGATACTGTGTTAGGTCTGAAACTTGGTAGTGATATCACAGCTGCGCAAGCACTACTTGGACGTTTTTCTTTATGGTGGCAAATCAACCCTAACGACGCTATCGCACTGGTTGGACGAAACCTTGCGTTATTTTATCGACAAAATCAGCTCATTGGTTTTCAATATCATATTGCCTTACTGCCAACAGCACTAAACAATAGGCTTGAGTTTTTGAACGATCAAGCTGAACTTGCAGTGCAAGTCTCAAACACTCGGTTACGCCTAGACGCTGAAATTAGCCAAACGCAAGAGCTGCAACTCAAAACCGACTTTGCTGAAGTTGATATCGCGACCTACATAACTGGGCACGAGCAAAGTGCACTTAAACTACTTGGTTTACGTCAAGGTCAGGTCATCACACTCGCAAGTAAACAAGCGGCATTGCCTTGTTTTACGAGTTTGGACGCGGCGGACGCTATCGCAGGCCAAGATCTCATTGAGTTTTATCAACAAGACAACAAACCATATTACTTTACTGGTTGCCATCAAATGCTTGAATTGGATCATAGCGGTACGGTCACTGCATTAGAGTTACTTGATAAGATAAGCCCCAAACGCATTGAACTTAGTGCATTACAACAGTGGCTCGAGCGGTCGCAGGCGTGGCATTTTTCCGGAGTGAATTATTTAGATACCGAGCAAGCACTTAGCAAGCTCGGCCAAATTGAAATCACAGGTGATTTTGCCGAGCTCCAATCGCCGCAGTGCTACGGTCATTTTGAGCTGTATGATGCCCAAGTGGTCACGGGTAAATTGCAATGCCTGTGAGCATTAGTTGCTAGCGCGTTGTGAGTAAGGTGCGCAGTTGTAGTACATCACTGATTTCGGCATCTGGTAAGCCTGCGTAAGTACCGTTGTGTGTGGCAGATAAACGTAGCCAAGCACTATGACAGCCAGCCAGATTGGCGCCTTGCACATCGCTCTCTAGGCTGTCACCAATGTGTAGTATCGCCTGTGGTGCAACTTGCAAACGTTGGCTGGCTTGTATAAATAAATCGGCGGCGGGCTTGGCTTGGCCATCACGGCCTGCTTGCAACACAAACTCAAATTGGTCGCGCAAGTTAAAACGCGCGACTTCTACGTTACCATTGGTGATGGCAATTAAGCGAAAATGCTGACGTAATTCTGCAAGCAAGTTGAGCACTTCGTCACTCACGACAATATTACTGCGCGCCTCAGCAAATGCTTGATAGGCTGCAGTGGCATGCTGCTCGACGGCACTTGGCTCATAGCCGAGTTCGTTGAGGGCAAAACGTAAGGCGACTTGACGCCAGCGGCTAACATCATGTTCTAATTCAGGCTGTTGTTCTTGCACCGCACGGCGACAATCGCGCCAAAAATGCGGATCATGATGCGGCCAATTTGCTAAACTCGTTAAATAGTCGAGCATGGCTTGCACCGCCGCTTTGATAATTGGGCGGTTGTCGTACAATGTGTCGTCTAAATCAAACGACAACACCGAAATGGCTCCGATAGTACGGTTAAATCGCATTATCCCTCCAAAGTTGCAGATAAGTGTTCAGTGTACGGCAAGGCTCAAGGCTTTTGCTTGCGCGCTCGAGGATGCGCATGGTCATACACTTTGGCCAGATGCTGGAAATCCACATGAGTATAAGCCTGAGTTGCAGATAAACTACTATGACCGAGCATTTCCTGCACCGCGCGCAAATCACCACTGGATTCTAAAATATGGCTGGCAAATGAGTGGCGTAACTTATGTGGGTGAACAGGTGTGCTGACCCCTTGTTTGAGACCCCATTCTTTCATTCTAGCGCGCACATGGCGCACTGAAATGCGGGTTTTACGTTTGCTCACAAACAAAGCCAGTTCGTCTGGTGGTGCGTAGCTGGGGCGTAATCGTAACCAAGCATCAATGGCGGCAAGTGCCTTACGACCCACAGGGACGACGCGCTCTTTACTGCCTTTACCCATAACACGGATCTCACCGTCTCGAACGTCGCCCAAGTTAGCGTTGACCAACTCGCTTACTCGCAGGCCGCTAGAGTACATCAACTCCATCATGGCTTTATCGCGCACCGCCAATTCGTCCTCTGGGGCGATTTCCAGTAATTGCGCCATTTGGTCAACATCCAAGTTCTTGGGTAGCGGTTTTTGGAACTTAGGCCCTTTGATACCTTGCGCGGGATTGTTGCAAGGCTCGCTCTGACGACGTTGTAAAAACTTGTAGAGGCTACGAACGCAACTTAATTTGATATTGATAGAGCGCGGATTAAGCTGTTTGGCGCGTAGGTTCATACTGTAACGGCGCACCAACTCTGGGGTCACGCTGGCCCAGCTGCTACAGTGTGCGGCAAAATAGGCTGCGGCTTGTTGCAGCTGTAAGCGATATTGGCTTTGGGTATGCGCGGAGTACTGCTTTTCTTGGCTAATATACGCCATAAAGGCATCAATGGCGGTAAGCCAGGCTGGCGAAAGCTCGGCTTGCGCGGTCATGATAGCGCTTTTAAACGACTGGATAAGCTGAGAATAAACTCGCTGATCAGCAAATTGTCATTGTCTGGAGCGAAGTGCTCAGGGTCGTCACTGGCCAACGCGAGCAGAGCCAAAGGGGCTTGGCTGTCGCCAAGCAAATACAGCGCCACCGATTGCACCGATTGCTCTGGCCACAACAACGCTTGTTCGTCGTGGCTTAGTCGACCTAAATAATGACCGCGGCGACCAAGGCGGTTTGCCACTAAGGCGGTAAAGCGCAGTTCAAACTCGAAGAGCTGACAATGGCTGATATTAGGTACTTGGCCAAGTTCATGACTGACTAAGGTTTGTAATTCCGTCACGCTATTGGCATTTGCCAGCTGTCGCTGACAAGCGCTAAACAATTTGAAAACCCGCTCATTGTCGCGAGCATGGCGGATTAAATCACTGATCTGGGCTTTAAACGCGGCATTTTGCTCACGCAATAAACGTTGCTGTTGCAAAGCAAGATTCGGCAGCCCTTTGTCATCACTATGCAGTTGTAATTCCAACAACAAGTATGGATGACGAGCAAAAAAATCGGGGTGGCGACTTAAATAGGCCGCTATCTGATGTTCTTGCAAGTCGGTAAACTGATCAGGTGATTTATATTGGCTCATATTGCAATTTGTCCATCAAACACGTGCTCTGCAGGGCCGGTCATGCGTACCGGATTGCCTTCGCCACTCCAACGGATCTGCAAGCTACCACCAGGTAAATCGACTTGTACGGTACTGGCCAGTTTGCCCTGCAGCATACCCACCACTGCCGCCGCGCAGGCGCCGGTGCCGCAGGCTAAGGTTTCACCCGCACCACGTTCCCAAACGCGCAGTTTGACGTGTTCGTTATTA
Organism: Pseudoalteromonas fenneropenaei; assembly: GCF_042643375.1. Lineage (NCBI taxonomy): Bacteria > Pseudomonadati > Pseudomonadota > Gammaproteobacteria > Alteromonadales > Pseudoalteromonadaceae > Pseudoalteromonas > Pseudoalteromonas fenneropenaei. The sequence continues at coordinate 26,379 of NZ_JBHRSD010000040.1, read as the reverse complement.
ACTATCTGCATAAAGCCGATGTTGGCGCGTGCAGGGAAGCGCTCGTGTAGCTCTAATAACGGACCGAGTGTTGCAACATCAGCACGGTCAATGTCTTCCACTATCATGACGGCATGTGGATTACCCATCGACACTGTGCTTAAAAACACCGTTTGCTCTAGCACTCGGAAAATATAGGTTTGCTCGCGTTTGCTGGCTTTCATTGGGATTTGCGCAGGTTCAAACTGCGGGTGACCCATATTGACCGTGACTTGGCCGTCCTTTTCGGTAAACAAAGTAATGTTGCCCGCTTTAGTTGATACCAAGACTTTGTGCTTGTTGGTTAAGCCTTTCATGCGCACAAAGCGAGCAAAGCAACGCGCGCCATTGCCGCATTGTTCGACTTCGCTGCCGTCGGCATTAAAAATCCGATAGTGAAAATCTATGTCGGGAGAATAAGGCGGTTCGACCAGTAATAATTGGTCGAACCCGACGCCAAAGTTTCTGTCGGCTAAGCGTTTGATCTGATCGCGCGATAAAAACACATTTTGGGTGACATTATCAACAACCATAAAGTCATTGCCGAGCCCATGCATTTTTGTAAAATTGATTAACATAGTGTCCGTTACAAACCATGTGATTGGCTACAGCATGCCACACTGACTGGGATACTGCAGCCTTTTTTCATTTTGCACTGCGAGAGTTAGTTATGGCAGCAGTTGCTCGCCTTGCCATAATTGTTCTAACACTTCGCGTTGACGCACTAAATAATGTTGTGTGCCATCAACCATTACTTCGGCGGCGCGAGGGCGCGAGTTGTAATTGGAGCTCATGCTAAAGCCATAAGCGCCTGCGCTACGCTGAACTAATAAATCCCCTTCGGCTATCGCTAATTCACGGTTTTTACCGATAAAATCACCGGTTTCACATACCGGCCCGACCACATCGTATTCGTGCGTTTCGCGCTCTGGCATTTTCTCGGCTTCGATAATGGCCTGCCATGCCCCATACAATGAGGGCCGCAACATGTCATTCATGCCCGCATCGACAATGGCAAAGCGTTTATCTGCGCTCTGTTTTATAAACTCAACTTTGGTCAGTAAAATCCCCGCATTAGCCGCAATCGCACGGCCCGGCTCAAAAATCAGCTCAAGGTTGGGGAAGTCTGCTAACGCAGCGCGAATTTGCGCAGCATAAGCACTTGGATGTGGCGGCTTTTCGGTGTTGTAAGGAACGCCTAAGCCGCCGCCTATATCTAAGTGGTGCAGCACAATTCCGGCACTAGCTAGTTGCTTGATAAGCGCAAGGACTTTATCTAACGCAGCAAGAAATGGTTCTATTTCAGTTAGTTGTGAACCGATATGAAAATCAATCCCGACTACTTCAAGGCCGGGTAATGCATACGCTAGCTGATAAACTTCAAATGCTTGCTTAATATCGATACCAAACTTGTTTTCTTTTAACCCAGTCGAGATATAAGGGTGAGTTTTAGCGTCAATATCTGGGTTAACGCGCACAGAAATCGGCGCGGTTTTACCCAAGCGACTAGCGACGGCACTTAAGCGTTTTAGCTCAGAAGTCGATTCGACGTTAAAGCATTTGATCCCAACCTCTAACGCAAAGGCAATTTCTTGCTCAGTTTTTGCCACGCCGGAAAAAACCACCTTGCTGGCATCACCACCGGCCTTAAGCACGCGCGCTAATTCACCTTGCGACACGATATCAAAACCGGCGCCAAGGCGCGCAAGAACATTTAACACGGCCAAGTTGGAGTTGGCTTTAACGGCATAACAAATAAGGTGCGGATGACCTGCTGCTGCATCAGCAAAGGCGTGATAATGGCGCTCTAATGTTTTGCGTGAATAAACATAACAAGGAGTGCCATAAGTTTTCGCTAATTCGCTGACGGCGACATCTTCGGCAAATAAACTGTCACCTTGATAATTAAAATAATCCATGCTTGACCTCGGTTATGCTGGCTCGCCAACTGGCTTAACGGCAGGCTGCTCATTGCCTACTTTTGGCTTATTGTTGTCTTGGCTTTGATTGGGTTGGGTAGGCTCAGGTAAATAGAGTGGACCGCTTTGACCACAAGCGCCTAGCAGTAACATAGTGCTGACCACAGCCAAGTTACGGAGTGAAGAAAGAGTGTTCGCTTTCATTAGCTTAATACTGTCGGTGGCTTTATAATCGCAGGGTAACAGAATTACTAAAAAAAGCAGCAATTCGCGGGTGAAAATTATTCCTGTTAGACTTGTCTGAGACTCGAAAAGGATACTAGCCATGACAGATCATGAATACCATGAATTGGTCGATGCACTGATGCTTTGCCTTGAAGAACAAGTGGAAGCCTGTGAAGTCGACTTGGATTACGAAACCAATGGCGGTTTGTTAGAAATCATCTTCCCAGATCGCAGTAAAATTGTGATCAATAAACAACCTCCATTACACCAAGTTTGGGTCGCGACCAAGTTCAACGGTCATCATTTTGAGTTGCACGGTGATAAGTGGATTGATAACCGCAGCGGCGCTGAGTTTTGGCAGTTTATTAGTGAAGCTGCATCGCGTCAGGCGGGGCAGGCCGTTGCATGGCAGGCAAACTAATGCTGGACTTTGTTGATTATCAGGTTGGTGAGCAACATACCGCCAGTGTGATTTGGCTACATGGGCTTGGCGATTCTGGCCATGGTTTTTATCCCGTTGCAGAAGCTCTGCAAATGCCGGCAGACAGCGGTGTGCGGTTTATTTTCCCGCATGCGCCTGAGCAGGCTATTACGGTTAACGGTGGCATGCGCATGCGTGCTTGGTATGACATCAAGTCTTTTGATCTAGATAAAAGAGCCGATGAAGCTGGTGTGCGACAATCCGCTGATTTAGTTGCGGCATTGATTGCGCGTGAGATTGCCGCAGGTATAGATCCGGCCCGCATTATTTTGGCTGGCTTTTCTCAAGGTGGGGTAATTGCCTTGCACCTTGCGCCTCGTTTGGAGGTGCGCCTTGGTGGGGTCATGGTGCTATCGACTTACATGTGCGCGCCGCAGAAATTGGTTGATGAGTTATGTCAGCCAGAGCTTGATATTTTCATGGCGCACGGTACGGTAGATGAAGTGGTTCCTTATGCTGCGGGTGAAATGGCCAAGCAAACTTTAGAGGCGGCGGGCTACCAACCACAGTGGCATAGCTACAAAATGGCCCATCAAGTGTGTATGGAAGAGTTACAAGACATTCGCAATTGGCTGTTGCAGACACTTGCGGTGTAATGAGGAAAAGCATGATGACACAGAAATTGGTGATTAAAACCAAAGTTGCAGCCAATCAGCAGCCTGCCAAAGCAATTAGCTATGAATGGCATTGGCGACGAATTTGGGCGGCGCTGTTGTCTTGTGCTTTAATCCTTGGGGCATTGGGCTACGTTTTAGTTATAGGTGTAAACGCGGACGAAAGCGATAATACCGAGTTTGTCAGCACCACATTTGCACTCACAGCACCCAGCCTTCAGGACGAAATAACTCAATCCGCACAACAAGACGCGCAGTTTGAAGCCACAGACGTGCTAGCTAGCGATACGGTCGCTGTGATAGCGCAGCAATTTAGTAGCGCTGATGCGCCAGATCTCGTTGCATCAATCCCTATGCAACAGGCTGAAGCACAGTTATTGGCGCAAACCAATGCGCAGTTTGACGACACGGACGCATTACCTAGCGATACGATTGCGCAGATAGCACAGCAGTTTAGTAGCGCCGATGCGCCGCAAGACCTTGCCATTCCAACCCAAGCCGGTGATTCAGAATCAGATGCTGAGCCAGTGACAATCTCTAAAGCGCAAACCGTATCGCCACAACCCACGGTTGAGAAGCAATTCACGGCACAAGCTGCGGTTGCCAGTGTGGCGCTGGGCGCCAAGATAGATACTAGCAAAGTGACTCGCGCGGTATTAACCACGGGGATTGAAGACCGTGAGCCCATCAATGTACTGCGTAGCGATATTGCTATCAGTCAGTTCGACGACAAGCTGTATTTTTTTACTGAGCTGCATGACTTGCAAGATACCACAGTGCATCACTTATGGTATTTCGAAGAACAACTATTGGCGGATATTCCGCTCACCGTAGCTGGGAGTCGCTATCGTACTTACTCGCTCAAGCATATTGAGGCAACTCAGCTTGGTGACTGGCGCGTAGAGGCCGTGACGGCAGAAGGCCAATTACTGGCACAAAAACAATTTCGTACTCATTCCGCTAAACCTTAAGCGGTATAAAACAAAAGGTTACACATGACACAACATACCACACCACTACGTATCGCAACCCGTAAAAGCGCGCTGGCGCTGTGGCAAGCCGAATTTGTGAAAGCCGAATTAGAAAAGCACCACCCTGGGCTTGTGGTTGAGTTGGTGCCGATGACCACTCAAGGCGATATTATTCTTGATACGCCATTGGCAAAAATTGGTGGCAAAGGCTTATTTGTTAAAGAACTTGAGCAGGCCATGTTAGATGGCCGTGCCGATATTGCGGTGCACTCTATGAAAGATGTGCCAGTCGAATTTCCTGAAGGGCTAGAGCTACACACCATTTGTGAACGTGAAGATCCGCGTGATGCGTTTGTATCTAATCAATTTGCCAGCCTAGATGAGTTACCTTTGGGTGCGGTAGTTGGCACCTCAAGTTTACGTCGCCAATGCCAAATTCGCGCACTACGTCCAGATTTAGTGATTAAAGATCTCCGTGGTAATGTTAATACACGCTTAGCTAAATTAGATGCGGGTGAGTTTGATGCCATTATCTTAGCTGCTGCAGGCCTGATCCGTTTAGCTATGCCAGAGCGGATCCGCTCTTACATCACGCCAGAGCAATCTTTACCTGCCAATGGTCAAGGTGCGGTTGGGATTGAATGTCGCATTAACGATGCGCGTACCAAGGCTTTGCTCGCGCCGCTTGAGCACCAAGTCACACGCATTCGCGTCAATGCCGAGCGCGCCATGAACCGTCGCTTAGAAGGCGGTTGTCAGGTGCCAATTGGTGCCTATGCTGAAGTACAAGGTGATGAAGTATGGCTGCGCGGATTAGTAGGCGCGGTCGATGGCAGCCAAATCTTGACGGCAGAAGTTAAAGGCGCAGTCGCACAAGCAGAACAGCTCGGCGTTAATCTTGCCGAAACCTTACTGAGCATGGGCGCAGATACCATTTTGGCTGCGGTATACGGCGCAAAGGCCTAGTATGAAACATATTTTGGTGACTCGACCACAAGGAAAAGGGGACGAATTGGTTAGCAATTTACAAGCGGCCAGTTTTAAAGTCAGTCACACCCCAGTGCTTGGTATTCACTACGTGACGCCAAGTACCATCGAGCTTGCCACGCTTAACGAAGCGGAAATAATCATATTTATTTCCCAAGATGCGGTGCTCGGGCTTAAATCATGCCTGGCGCAATTGCCGACAACGGCAACATGTATTGCGGTGGGGAGCACCACCGCAGAAGCGCTTTATCAGCACTTTGCGGTTACAGCGCTCGTTCCAGAGCAACATGATACCGAGGGTATGCTGGCTCTGAGCGCATTACAGCAAGTTGAGCAAAAACCTGTGGTGATTATCAAAGGTCAAGGTGGCCGACCTGATTTAGCCAAACAATTGAAAATTCGCGGCGCGCTGCTCAATCAATGTGTAGTGTATGAGCGCGTGGCATTGGCAGAAAATGCCAACGACTGGTTAGACCACTGGCAGCATAGCGAAATAGACGGTATAGTGGTGACGAGTATTGCTGCCGTCGATGCGATTTTTAATAGCCACGACAGCCCCAAGTTGAGCTGGTTACGCACCCGTCAATTTGTGGTGGCCAGTGCGCGTATCGCCACGCACTTGCAACAGCACCATGCCGTAGCGCCCGAGCTTTGCCAAGTCAGCCAAGGTGCTGGCGATGAAGCTATGTTCATTGCGGTATTAGCGGCACGTAATGCGATGCAGACAAGTGTTGCGGATGAGCAAACCAGTGAGCTGGATGCTGAAACTGAGCTTTCTCAGAGCAGCGAGCCGCACTTAGCTATTGACGAGTCGCTAAACGCTCAAGAGACATCATTACAGGACACCGCGCTTTCGCAGCCAGAGGTTGCGAGCCAACATCAGGATTTTAGCGCCGCACCTGCGCGGCCCAGTTTGGAACACACTATGAGTGAACAATCTTCTGCCCCAGTTTCAGCGGCTGTAGTGCCCGCCACACAAAAAATCAGCAAATTAGCCGTGTTGGCATTGCTTGTCGGCATCACGGGTTTAGCCGCCAGTGGTGCGCTGGTTTGGCAAGGTCAGCAGTCAGTGAGTTATTTGCAAGCTCAGTTACAACAGCAAGCCAATGATAATGCGGCGTTGCAGCAGCAACTTGCAGCACAACAGCAACAGTTGGCTGGTTTCAAAAGCGAGTGGCAAAATGCCCAGCGAAGTGTCGCAGATACTCTTGCTGCAGAGCGACAACAACTCAGTGCGCAAATTGCCGCATGGCAGGAAAACGCAGCGGCACCAAATCAATTGCTGTTACAAAGTGAGCTCACCTATTTAGCACGTTTGTTGCCGTTTAAAGTAACATTAGAACAAGATTGGCAAGGCGCACTGACGGTATTGCAACGTATGCAAGCAATTGCTGAAACCTTGCCTCAATCACAACCACTACAAGTGGCGATTTCGCAAGATATTAATCAGTTACGTGCAAAACCAAACGCGCCTGTAGAGGCACACTATATCGCTCTGCAAGCGTTGCAACAGCAAGCGGCGAAGCTGCCACTATTGCAGCTTGCATTGCCACAACCTGCCGCCGTTGAAGGAACAGAGTTGAGCCCTCAGCTTTCTGACTGGCGCGCCAATTTAGCGCGTAGTTGGCAGCGTTTAGTAGATGATTTTATTAAGATCAGAACCCGCGAAAGCGCGACAATTGCACCGCTGCTCAACGACACCGAGCAGCGTTTGTTGCGTCATGAGTTAAGTATTCACCTGAGCACAGCGCAAGCGGCGTTGCTGGAAAAGCAAGCCAGCGTGTTTTTTGCTGCGCTAAATGCTGCACACGCGCACTTGCAAACCCATTACGATAGCAAAGACACCGCAGTGCAAAGCGTATTGGCTGAACTGCAACGTTTGGCTGGGATAACGTTGCACTTCGATACCAACCTTGAACTGGCTTCACCGGCTGTAGTGCGAGGTTTGTGATTATGATCCGTGTCCTCTTATATTTTTTATTGGTCGCTGTGGTACTGGCTTTTTCACATTGGTTTATCGGTGACAAAGGCTATGTGCTTATTGCTTTTGGTCAAACGACCATTGAAGGCAGTATTGTGGCGTTTGCGGTTTTGCTATTGGTGACTGTGGCGGCGCTGTGGTTAGTGGCTAAAGTCGCCCTGTATGGTTGGCGGGTATTGCGCGCGCCTTCAAGACATTGGCGTGGACGCCGCTCGGGGCGTCAACAACAAGTTTTACACGATGGCCTTTGGGCGATGTTGCATGGTGATTGGGCTGGGGTAGAGCGGTTGTGGCAACGAGCTGAGTTACCAAGCCATTACCAAACTTTACGTCAGGCGGCACTGGTGAAAGCGGCTAGCCAACGTGGTGATAAATTACGGGCGCAAACTCAGTTGCAAGCTTTACCTTTGGATGGTCATACCGCCGCGTTATGGGTCGCAATCGACCAACGTGATGAGGCGTTAGAGCAATTAGCAACGGTCGCCAATAGTAAGGGCGCCAGTGATTATAGTGTATTGCGCTATGCCGAGGCGCTCATAAAGGCAGAGTGCTGGTCTTTACTCGGTGCACAGCTACAGAAATTAATAAAACGCCAAGCTTACAGTGATGAGGATTGGCAGACCAAGCTGGCGAGCTGGTTTAAAGCGTGTCCAAATGAACAACTGAGTGCATTGTGGCAAGCATTGCCAAAAGCCTTGCAAAGTTTAGCTGAGGTGAGTTATTTACAAGCCGAAGTGGCAGCAGGCCAGATAAGTAAGCATGAAGCAACACTACAAAAATGGCTAAAAAAGACGCGTTATAGTGAATTGTCGCAAGTGCTTAGCCACATTCAAAGTCAAGGTTCACTCAGTCTACAGCAGCAAGTACAAGCTGAGTTAAAACGTGATAGCAAACAACCTGAGTTGCTACTCAGCTTAGCGGGGTTGGCATGGGCGAACCAAGATGCCGAACTCGCCAGTAAGATTTTTAGTAGCCTAACTACTGTGCCTAAGCTGTGGCGTCCGCTACAGAAAAAGGCCTATATGGCCGCAGGTCGCTTTGAGCAGGCTTGTTGCATCGAGTTATAAATATCAGGCTTATGGTTTGATGTCAGGCTTGGCACTGCATGGTGCCAAGCTGTTTTTCTTCCCACCTTGCAGATTACCGAATCTCGGCTAACAATGGACAGATGTCCTTGAATTCTTTCGCAAGCGGCGTATGATCCGCGAAATTTTAGCTAAAAAAAGCGAGGCTCTATGTTCAGTTCAAAGTTACCGTTACTCGATCTTCACCGTCATCTTGATGGCAATGTCCGTGCAACGACCATACTGGAGTTGGGGCGTAAATTTAATCTCGCTTTACCGGCTGATTCCGTGGAAACTTTGCTGCCGTTTGTGCAAGTGCAAGATAACGCGCCTGATCTGATGGCATTTTTAAGCAAGCTCGATTGGGGAGTCAAGGTGCTGGGTGATTACGACGCTTGTCGCCGTATTGCTGTTGAAAATGTGGCAGATGCCAAAGCACAAGGTATTGACTACACAGAGCTGCGTTTTAGCCCTTATTACATGGCGATGAACCACAATTTACACCCGCAAGGTGTGGTAGAAGCGGTCGTCGATGGGGTGCGCGCAGCAAGTAAAGAGCTCGGCATTGCGGTCAATTTAATTGGTATCATGTCGCGCACTTTTGGCGTGGAAAAATGCGTGGCTGAATTAGATGCTATCTTGGCCCATAAGAATGATATGGTTGCAGTTGATTTAGCAGGGGACGAGCATGGCTTTCCTGGTGAGTTGTTCCGCACTCATTTTAAGCGTGTACAAGATGCATATTTAGGTGTGACAGTACATGCTGGTGAGGCAAAAGGTGCCGAGAGTATCTGGCAGGCTATCAATGAGTTAGGTGCAACGCGTATCGGCCATGGCGTCAATGCGATTCACGACCCTAAACTAATGGATTATTTGCGTGATAAGCGGATTGGTATCGAGTCATGCCTAACCAGTAACATTCAAACTAGCACAGTGGCCTCGTTAGCCGTTCATCCACTGAAGCGTTTCCTTGAGCATGGGATTCTGGCCTGTATCAATACCGATGACCCGGCAGTACAAGGCATAGAACTACAACATGAGTTTACGCATGCTGCAGTGGCAGCTGGGCTCAGTACCGCGGATTGCGAACAAGCGCAGCGTAACGCATTGGAGATTGCGTTTTTGAGCGAGAGTGATAAAAAAGCACTGCTGGCGAAAAAGCAGTAACAGCAAAAAGGCAGTGAATCACTGCCTTTTTCATCTACAAGGCATTTATTTGATAAACGCGAATGCGTCAGCATGCATAAACTGACGCTCAGCACCCTGCGCCATAAAGTCATCTCGAACAAGCCCTATCATGTCAAAACGACCCGCCATGTAGACTGAATAGGGTTCAAGTGACACGATATCTTTCATTACTGCGTGGTGAACAAAGCCAGTGTGGCCGTGCCATTCTCCTTGTGGGGTTTCAACCACAGGAATAAATTGGAAATTCTTGCGTGCAGCCGCCCAAGCTTCCATTTCAGCTTTGGCGTACAGTGCGCTTTCAACTTTGACACCCCAGTAGAAGAATACGGGTTGGTCGTAGCCGATTTCGGCTAGATGATCAGCAATTGATTTAACGTATGAAAATCCAGTGCCACCGGCTAACAATACTACAGGGCGGTCAGTGGTTTGCCACTGCGCATTACCTAGGCCAACTTCTAGCGTAACGGATTGTTGTTGCTGACGTGCCTGGCGTAAAAACTCCAGTGCCTGCATCGCGTAAGAATCTGCAGCGCCAGCACCAATGTGGAGCTCTAACTCACCAGTTTGTGATGGTTTACTGGCAATAGAAAAAGCGCGTTTATCTTTTTCAGCCAGTACTAGTTGTAAATACTGACCGGCTTCAAATAACGCTGGCGCACTGGGCTTTAACAGTACTTTAAAAACGAATTCAGTAAGCGGGGTTATGGCCGTTACCGAAGCATGTAATGTTTGCATCTCGAACCTTGTTTTAAGCACATCAGTGCCGCCAATCTTGGCAAGCACTCTATCACATCTGTTAGCGTTTTGGAAAAATCCCTAAGCTGTCCCACATTTCGTCGACCTTTTGTTTTACCGCCTCATCCATGACAATCGGTGTGCCCCATTCGCGGGTGGTTTCGCCCGGCCATTTATTGGTGGCATCAAGCCCCATCTTCGAACCTAAACCCGAGACTGGTGAAGCAAAATCCAAATAGTCGATAGGTGTATGGTCAATTAATGTCGTATCGCGAGTCGGGTCCATACGCGTGGTAATGGCCCAAATCACATCATTCCAGTCGCGGGCATTGACATCATCGTCACACACAATGACAAACTTGGTGTACATAAATTGCCGTAAGAACGACCACACCCCAAGCATCACGCGTTTAGCATGACCAGGGTATTGTTTTTTTATGGTGACGACAGCCATACGATAAGAGCAGCCTTCCGGTGGCAGATAAAAATCGACAATTTCCGGAAACTGCTTTTGTAAAATTGGCACAAATACTTCGTTTAGTGCCACACCGAGGATAGCTGGCTCATCTGGTGGTCGACCGGTATAGGTGCTGTGATAAATCGGGTTTTCACGATGGGTGAGGTGAGTGACTGTCATCACTGGAAATTCATCGACCTCGTTATAATAACCGGTATGGTCGCCATACGGGCCTTCAGGCGCGGTTTCGCCCGGCATGATATAGCCTTCGAGAATGATTTCGGCACTGGCTGGCACTTGTAAGTCATTGGAAATGGATTTCACCACTTCCGTTTTACTGCCACGTAATAAACCTGCAAACGCATATTCGCTGAGCGTGTCAGGTACCGGAGTGACAGCACCAAGTATGGTCGCTGGATCGGCACCGAGCGCAACCGAAACAGGATAAGGCTCACCTGGATGCAGCTGACACCACTCACGAAAATCTAACGCACCACCACGATGCGACAGCCAGCGCATAATGATCTTATTTTTACCGAGCAGCTGCTGGCGATAAATACCGAGGTTTTGGCGCTTTTTATGTGGCCCTTTGGTCACAGTTAAACCCCAAGTGATGAGCGGTGCCGCATCACCAGGCCAACAATGTTGAATCGGGAGTTGGGTTAAATCAACTTCATCACCCGTTTTGACGATTTCCTGACAAGGGGCTTTGCGCAGTTCTTTAACCGGCATATTGAGCACTTGTTTGAACACTGGAATTTGCTCAAACGCTTCTCTAAGACCCTTAGGTGGTTCGGGTTCTTTGAGTAGAGCCAGCAATTTGCCCACTTCTCGCAAAGCACCAACATCGTCTTGACCCATGCCCATCGCCACGCGTTTGGGGGTGCCAAATAGGTTAGCAAGGACCGGAATGTCATAGCCAATTGGGTTTTCGAATAAGAGTGCCGGACCACCTGCACGCAGCGTGCGGTCAGCGATTTCTGTCATTTCTAACTTAGTAGACACGGGATGTTTGATCCGTACCAATTCACCCTGTTTTTCCAAAAGGGCGATAAAATCACGTAAGTCTTTATATTTCATAATAAGGCTTCCGAGCGTAGAGTTGCTCTATTGTAGCAACTCTACGCTCGGAAGGTAGCTTTTCGCCAGTGCTCTTACCGGATTGCCAGTTTCTCTGAACTTGCTACACTGAGTAAAGTATGCGTTTGGTGCGCGAAAAACTTTTGTTTGATGTTGCGCAATATTCAGATATAACGAACTGTTAGGATCTGGCACTGCAAGCGCAAGTCTGCGGTAATCCATCAGTTCGGGGGTTAGGCTTGAAAAAAATTTTACTAAGCCTTTGGCTTATGCTGTTTGCCGTGGTTGCCAACGCGTTTACCATTCCTATGCAAACCTTTCAGGAACACAGTGCTGTGATGCTGGTGATTGAACCCGCGAGCGGTAAAATTATTGCCGCCAATCGTGCGGCGCAGCAGTTTTATGGCTACAACGAACAGCAGTTTAGTAATAAAACCATTCAGCAGATCAATCAACTGACGCCAGAACAAGTCGCCAATGAACGTTTGGCAGCTGCCAACGAAGGGCGGAATTACTTTATTTTTCAGCATCAATTGGCGGACGGCAGCATAAAAACCGTTAATGTGTTTTCCAGCCCGTTGGAAATTGATAACCGAGTTTACTTGTTGTCCATCATTCAGGATATTAGCGCCGAGCGGGACTTGCAGCAGGAGCTTTGGCATTATCAGGCCAACTTAGAGCAGCAAGTGGCAATTCAAACCCAAGAAATTGTCGAAGCCAACACCGTTAAATGGATTTTGATGTATATCGTGGTGTTGGTGTTATTAAGCTCGTCGTTAACGTTAGGGGTGTTTGCCTTTCGCTTACGCGATGCAAAGCGCACCGCAGAGCAAGACAGCTCTACGTTAAAAGCCATTTTTAACGCATTTGATGATTACTTACTGTTTACCGATGACAAACAGCGTGTGTTGTCAGCTAACCAAAAAGTCTATGCTGAATTTGCCGGTGAGGTGGTTGGTAAGCAGCTTGTGGAATTGATGCAGTTTCCTACAAGATGGCGTATCCAGCTTGATTCGATTGAAGAAACTGAATTGACCATAGGTTCACGCACTTTCCCAGTGGAAGTGCGCTGCGAACCTGTTGTGACTAAGTTAGGTCAGCAGCAAGGGGTGCTGTACATTATTCGTGATATCACTCAGCGCGTGGCCGCAGAGCGTGAACTTAGACTGGCTAGTACGGTATTTGCGACGACCAATGAAGGGGTGCTGGTTTCCGATAAGCATAATCGTATTCAATTGGTCAATCGCGCCTTTACTGAGATCACCGGATTTGTCCCTGACGAAGTATTGGGGCAAACACCAGACTTGTTTAGTTCAGGACGTCACGATACGGCCTATTTTACGCAACTTTACGACATGTTACATAAACAAGGGCATTGGGAAGGTGAGATCTGGAATCGACGCAAAAATGGTGATATCTACCCAAGCTGGTTATCTGTGTCAGCTGTGTTTGCGGTGGATGGCGAGATAGAGATGTATGTCGCACTGTTCAACGACATCACTTCGCGCAAGAAAAATGAGCAGCTGATGTGGCAGCAAGCCAACTTTGACAATCTGACCGGTCTTGCCAACCGTCACCATTATCACAATAAATTTGACCAAGAAATTCAACGTGCGCAGCGCGATGGTACGCGATTGGCCATTTGTTTTATCGATTTAGACCGCTTTAAGGCAGTGAACGACACGCTCGGTCATCATATTGGCGATTTGTTGTTGATTGAAGCGGCGAATCGTATCCAAGCCTGCACGCGTAGCTCAGATACTGTCGCGCGGCTTGGCGGCGACGAGTTTGCGTTACTTTTGCCGGATATCAATTCCATCTCAGACATCGAAAAAGTCGCCACTAAAGTCTTAAAGGCTTTGAATAGCCCGTTTAATCTTGAAGGGCATGAAGCTTTTGTCTCTGGCAGTATGGGGATCACACTTTATCCAGACGATGGCAGTGACCGCAAAGTGCTGCTACGTAATGCTGATAGTGCCATGTATAAAGCCAAAGAACACGGCCGTGATTGTTTTCAATTTTACACCTCAGCCATGCATGAACATGCCAAAGCGCGTAGCAAACTTGAAGGCGCATTGCATAAAGCGCTGGTGAACAGAGAATTGAGCGTAGTTTACCAGCCAATCGTTGCTGTGGATGGACGAACGTTTGGTTGCGAGGCGCTGATGCGCTGGCATTCTCCGCTACTTGGAGCCGTATCACCGAATGACTTTATTCCTGTCAGTGAAGAACTGGGGCTGATTGTGGCGATGGGCGAATGGGTGTTATATCAGGCGTGTGCTGACGCGAAAAATTGGGTCACGCAATATGGGACGGATTTTTTCGTCACCGTCAATGTCTCTAGTACGCAGTTTAAACGTCAGGATGTATCGTCTTTGGTCGCCAAAGTCTTACGAGATACAGGGTTGCCAGCGGCCAATCTCACCATAGAGATCACCGAGACAGTGCTTGCTGATAATTCCGTTTATATTTTGCAGCAATTGCAGACTTTGAGAGCAATGGGGGTGGAGCTTGCCATTGATGACTTTGGCACTGGCTATTCATCGTTAAGTTATTTAAAGCGCTTCCCACTGACTAAGCTAAAAATTGACCGCGAGTTTATTCGTGATTTACCGGACGATCAGGAAGATTGTGCATTGGTGAGTGCGATTATTTCCATGGCCAGTAATTTAAATCTTAAAGTTGTCGCTGAAGGAGTTGAAACTGCTGAACAATTAGCGCTGTTGGCGTCGCTCCAATGCACTTATACCCAGGGCTATTTACACAGTAAACCACTATCAAGTAGTGAATTTAGCTATTATCTGAAATCGTCCAGTTTGGATTGTGCGTCGTTATAAGTATTTATTTTGACGCACATTGAGTTGCAAAAATGCTTAAATGGGCTTGGCATCTGTGATGCCAAGCCATGGGTATGAGTGGTCGGCTATTTACCTTTTATCATTGCGGGTGCATCGGCAGCCATAAACGCAAAGACAGCATAAGTGGCGGTATTTTGTTTAAGCTTGCTTGGCTCTACTTTGTCCAAGGTATCGTCCGCAGTATGGTGGTAGTCAAAGTAATCAGTACCGTCCTGATGTAAGCCAAATATCGGCGCTGAGATGGCTTTTGCCAGCGGGATTAAGTCTGGTCCGCCATGAGCTTCGTTTTTAGCAATATACTGGACATTAAGCGGCGCCAATTGTGCAGCGATAGCGCGCACAATAGGTAGAGAGTCAGCATGAACATTGGATTCAAACGCGTACACCACGTCAGCACCGAAGTCTGATTCTGCCGCCGCAACTATGTTGTGTAAATGTTTTTCATGCTGTTTGAAATAGGCTTTGGCACCCCACAGTCCCAGTTCTTCAGCGGCAAACAGTACCACTCGCACGCTGCGTTTTGGTCGCTGAGTGTCCTTAATAAGCTTGGCTGCGGCCATAGTGAGCGCAACACCTGCTCCGTCATCTAGTGCACCTGTACCTAGATCCCAAGAATCCAAATGGCCGCCAATCAGTACGTATTGCTCCGGCAACTCACTACCGGTAATTTCGCCAATCACGTTGTAACTGGTGCCTTCACCTAAATCTTCAGTACGAATATCCACTTTAACTGTGACTTTATGACCCAGTGCGACCAAACGCGCTAACTGATCCGCATCTGGGTTGGCCACTGCTGCGGTTGGAATTTTTGTCACACCTTGTTGATAGTGACTACCACCGGTATGGGCGAATCTGTGTTCGCTGGTGCTGACTGAACGCATCAAATAGGCAACCGCTCCTTTTTTGGCGGCTTCCACTGCACCTTTATTACGTGCTTTTACTGCAGGGCCATAGCCGTTACCATCGATATCACGGTTCATGCGGTAATTAATAAAAGCAATTTTGCCAGTTAAACTACCGTCAGCCGCAGCCATGAGTTCATCTAAGGTCTCAAACATCACGATTTCGGCGCTGATCCCGCCTGCAGGGGTACTGATACTGTTACCAAGTGCTGTTAAGTGGAGCGGCTGTTCGCTAGGGGTGAGAATACTAGCGGATTCGTGATAGCGGCGCCAATTTGGGAAAGTGGCCGGCTCACTCCACACTTTGTCAAAACCGAGTTGTTGGAATTGTGTTTGTGCCCAGGCGACGGCTTTTTTATCGTTTTCTGTGCCGGGTAAACGCGGACCCACTTCAGTAGTCAAAGCGGTGAGGAGTTGCCAGCTCAGATCGCTGTTTAACGCTTTATCACGCAGTTGTGCAACGGTCTGCAGTTGTGCAGGGGTAAATTCTGCCGCAAGTACGGCGCTGCTGGTCACTAGGCTAAGCGCCATAGTCAGAGTGGTAAATACACGTTTCATCATCACAAGTCCGGAATACGAAAAGGTTATTCTTGCACTAACAAAACGTAAAAAAAATGCCAACAAGACTAACGGAGGTTTTTTGCGCCAAGCTGCGAAAAATATTGGCGTAATTTAAGATACTGCTCGCGATAGCGCTGAAATTGCTCGGCATTGCCTTGTTCTCGGTCTGGATGGTGTGCCAAGGCAAGTTGGCGCCAACGTTTTTGGATTTGCATTTCGGTAATGGGCGCTGTAAGTTGCCATGCATCGCATAGGCACTGAAATGCGACTTCATCAAGTTGCGAGCCATAGCTGTGATAGCTTTGCCAAAAGTTGTTAAGTAGCGCAGTGATAACGTCATTATCTGTATCGAAATGCCGCCAATCTAGATAATAGTCGCGTAGTGCATCCTCCACTTGTACGATGTTTGACGTCATGGGGATGAGTTGAATATGAGTGCTGCTAATAGACAAAAATTGCTGTTGCTCTACTAGTTGGTTTTGCAATTGGTAGAGCGCATTCATCAGCAAAAAATTTTTCCTGAATAAATCTTGAGTGGGATCGGTATGCTGCGTTAGCCAATTGCCTTGTTGCTGAAGTTGAGCTGCTAAGGTATGAATTTTATAGCAAATACCATTGGCCAATAGCTCAAAAAGCGGTTCTGTCAGTGGGTTGTGCATTGTTCCTAAGCCTTGCTTGGTGTAATGTGAAGTTATCACAAGCAACTCTTATAACTCAACTTGGAAAGGATTCATGGAACACACAGGTTTTTTGTGTCGACTTATTTTTGTGCTGGGCGTCATCTGCACTGCAAACGTGTCAGCATCCAACTCCAATACTTCATTAGAAGCCGTGCTGCAATCCATTTTAGCACTTGAGGATAAAACTCAGATCATACAACAGGGGGAATATCTGTTGTTGGACGAAAGGTTGCAAGTCGAACAAAGAAAGCAGCTATTGAAGCATGTAGGATCTACTCTGGTGCGTGGCGGCGACTACGCTTTATCCGAACCGTATTTTCACCAACTCCTGGCTTTAAGCCCCGATCCGCTTGAAGAACATCGCTTTTTTGCGGAAAAAATGCTGGGTGTTAGCACGTACTATCAAGGTCATTACAAGCAGGCGATATCTTTTTATAAGACTGCGTTAGAAACAGCGAAACTTAGACAGCAACCGCTGGAAATTGCGTCAATAGAGAATAATTTAGGGGTAGTGTACGCAGATACGGGTCGCCCAAGTCTAACCGCAAAACATTACCTAAAAGCGCAGGAAATTTACGAGCGACTGGGTAATGACCATGATAGAGCCGATATCCTAGTAAATCTTAGTGCGGTCTATGTGAGTCAAGATCGTTTTGATACGGCGGAACAGATGCTACTCGAAGCAGAAGAATTATTTACTAAGCTAAATCTGCCCTATGGTGTTGGTCTGGTAGATTCTAACCTCGCGGTTGTTTATTTGGAAACCCGAGCATTTGATAAGGCGGTTGCGCATATCGATAAAGCTATTGCGTATTACAGAACCGTACCTGATCCAAGACAATTGGTAGTCAACTATAGCCATTTGGCTGTAGTAAGGATGATGGAAGGTCACTTTGATAAGGCTGAGCAAGCGATTCGAGAGGCTGAATACTATCAAGGGCAGGCGAAAAATGACCTTTCAGCGTTACTTCTCGCTACGGTGAGAGGTAAATGGTATTACTCACAAGGAATGTTCAACGAATTGAAAGAGGATATTAAGCTGATTTCAAGCCTCGCAAAAAAGCTTAATGACCCAATTAAAGAAATTCATGCAACTATGCTGAGCGCATTAGATTATGCCGCTGCAGGCAATTACGAACAAGGCTTGGTATTGCTAGAGAAATTTCTGACGACACTCAGAATATTGCGCAGTCAGGAGTTTAAAGAGCAACTGACGGAATTTGAGAACAATTATGCGGCGCAACAACTTAGTTTAGAACTCAAAGAGCTCAGACAACAACAAGCATTTGATGCGCTGGAGGCGACAAAAGAGCGGCAAAGTCAGGTGATCATTGGGCTTATCGCAATTCTAGCATTAACGGCCGGTGTTGCCTGGTATGTACGCAGAGTGGCGCGCCTTGCAAACGAGCGCCTTGCCATTGAAGTGAATGAGCAAACGCTTGAACTGCAAAGTATTGCCAGTGAGCTTCGGCACGCCAATAGTGTGAAGAGTCAATTTCTCGCCAATATGAGTCATGAGATCCGCACGCCATTAACCGCGATTCTTGGTCATGCGCAATTGCTACAGCAAAAGTCTGTTTCAGATCTAGCAATGGCCGACAGTATCGCTGTTATCTTGAAGCAAGGTCAGCATTTACATGAACTAATTAATGACGTATTAGATCTTAGTCGCATTGAAGCTGATCAGCTTCAAATTCAGGAAACCACCTTCAATTTGGCGACTTTGCTTAGTGAGCTTAAAGCACTGTTTGCTGTTACCGCGCAGGCGAAGCGGCTAGAGTTTACAGTGTGTGAAGAATTACCGGGCTCGTTTTGGATAGAAACAGATTACATAAGATTAAAGCAAATCTTGGTCAATCTGCTAGGTAACGCGATTAAATTTACCGAACATGGTTGGGTTAAGTTGCATGTTAAAGTACAGCACCAGAATTTAGTGTTTCAAATAGAAGACACTGGTATCGGTATGAGCGAAACGCAATTAGCGGTGATCTTTGAAAGTTTTAAGCAAGGTGATAATAGCATCACACGGCGTTTTGGTGGCAGCGGGCTCGGGCTTTGCTTGTCTCAGCAGCTTGCTAATATGATGGCGGGTAATATCAGTGTTAAGAGCCAGTTCGGTGCAGGCAGCTGCTTTCAGCTCACCCTACCTTATAAACCTATGGAAGGGGTGAAAAATGAGGATGTGTTATTGCCTGCTACTCCGGTACAAACTGCGCTGAAAGGGACTGTGGTGCTTGCCGAAGATCATGATGAGAATCGTGCTTTAGCTGTGCGCATTTTGCAAGGTTTTGGGCTTGAAGTCATCGCGGTTGGAAATGGTAAACTTGCCGTTGAAGCGGCACTATATAGCTATCCAGACGTACTATTATTAGATATTCAAATGCCAGAAATGGATGGTATCAGTGCGCTGTCGTTGTTACGTCAAAGTGGTTATAGCGGGCCAGTCTTTGCATTAACGGCCAATGTAATGACCCATGAAGTTGCGCATTATCTCGATATTGGTTTTACAGGCCATTTAGGTAAGCCATTTGACGCTGCTGCTATGTATCAGCAGATTGCCCCCTATTTTCAGCATACGGATGAAAAAAGACAGGTATTTTCGGTCGATATGAGTGATTTACGTGACAGCTTTATCCTCAGTTTTGATGAAGAGCGGATGAATTTGATCTCGCATTTTGAAAATCAGGATTGGCTAGCCGTTAAGGCACTTTGTCATAAACTGCAAGGGGCTGCGAAAGTGTTCCAAATCGAGACTGTTGCTGCTGCGGCAGCTGAGTTTGAGCATGCCATTGAAACCGCAGCGCAGCACCGCTATCAGGACTATTATCTGATTTTGTGTGATGAGTTGGCTTTGATTGCTAACTCAAAACAGCTCGATGTCTCCTAGGGTCTCTACTTTTTTTTCTTGAGTTTTTTTACTTGGATCGCTGTCTAGTTTCTCTAAGAGGCGATCTTTCATTGGCCTTGGTGATGTGTCGGCGCTAGGGAAGTTGAGTTTAAAGAGCGCAAGCTTTTCTTGAATACTGTGCGCCAAATTGAGTAAATCTTGGTTTGACACCACTTGAATGCGAGACGTGGATAACGCGTCGGTATTCAGTTCTACCATAGCTTCAATACTGCTTTGTGCTTGGTCAGAAATGGTTTTTTGTTCCATTACTTGCTGATGAATAAGTTGCGACATATGGTTGATGTCTAACATGGCGTCTTCAATTTGATCCACTTCCTTAGTAGAGGCTTCGGAAAGTGCAACGGTACGTTTGGTTCCTTCTAATGCCGCTTGCATGCGTAGGTTGGCGGCATCTGTGCCCGCTTGGATTTTATTGACCATAGCACGTACTTCTTGGGTCGATTTACTGGTGCGGGCGGCAAGATTACGTACTTCATCTGCAACCACAGCAAAACCACGCCCTTGTTCGCCTGCACGGGCTGCTTCAATTGCAGCATTGAGGGCAAGTAGGTTAGTTTGCTCAGCAATGGCATTGATCACATCAATTACAGACGTGATGGCATCACTGTCTTTTTTCAGCGCGATGATTTGCTCACTGGTTTGTTCAATATTGTTTGCCAGTTCAACCAAGCTTTCCTGACTTTTATCGGTATCCTGACGCGTTTTCAACACTGCTGCAGTTGCGGATGAAACTGAGTGATGAATACGTTCCAGATTATTCTCTAGCTCTCTTGAGGCGCTGAGCATTTGGCCGATACAGTCAGCCAAATCTTGGCCATGGGTATGTTGAATCGTGGCTTTTTGCGTCATTGAGGCGTAAGTATCGCGCAATTCATCGGCCATTGGCGTAAGGCGACAAGAAGTGACGTATACTTCACCAATAATGTGTTCTATCGCAGCTAGGCTGTCATTAATTGCTAAGCAAGCGCGCGGTAAATTACGTTGCTGTTCATCAAAGCGAAACGATAAATCAATGCCGTCTTTACTAAATAATGCCGCGACAAAAGTGTCGAGGTATCGGTGATTGCCTTGTAACGTTTGGCTGGAATAATAAAAGGCGACTAAACCGATGATAGGTGTTACAGCTAAACTTAGGTACCACAGAGTCGGCGCACTGTCAGCAAATAAGACATAAGCGATTGCTAAGCAAAGCCATTGTAGGCCGACGCAGATCCACGTCGGTTTTGAAGACAACATGCCGAACTCCTGAAAAAACAATTGCTTTAGTTATAGCCGAGGTTGCCATGAATTGCTACAAACAAAAAAAGGGCAATTGCCCTTTTTTACTTATTGAACAAGTCGTCCAAAGTCCCTTGTGCGAGTGGATGATAGCCGGGGCGAGCTTTTTGATACACATTCCATGCCCAATCCCGTTTACCTTGGCTAACTAAGGCTTTGTACAAAGGCACTATCAATTTGCGGCGACCAATTTGGCTCAAGTGGTTATCAAGTGCAGGATAAATGGCTTGGTAACCGTTACCTACGGCAAGCATAAACCAAGCAAAGGCAATTTCTGCATTGCTGGAATTGGTGAGATTATAGGCAGCATCTAGCTCAGCCATTTTCTCTATGCTTAAATCACGCGGTAGATTATTGATGAAGTGTAGCCACTGATGCACTATCCAAGTGTTTGATGGCAGTTCAGCCAAAGTTTTATTACCAGCCAACCATGCTTTTGTTTCCGCATCGACTTTGTCAAATACGTCAGAAGTCGGATTTGGTGCGTCAGTGGGTAGGCCAGCTTGGTGGATCCATTCCTGAATTTTCTCATCACTGACAACGTTTGGATATTTTTCCAACAAATGCGTTTTTAAATATTGCTCAAATTCAGCTGTGGTCACTGACTTAAATGAGAATGCCTTGAAGTAGCCTTTCACGAATGGGTCGAACTTTTCACGGCCGAATTTTTCCTCGAGATACATTAGGAACAACTGCCCTTTGGTATAAGGCACGGAGCTGAATGCATCATCTGGGTCGCGGCCATGCAGTTCTAGGTTAAGTCGTGTATCTGGTGCTGCAATTTGTGTCAGTAATTCTTTTAAGCCCGCAGCATCTAGTGCTTGTTCCATAACGGCGCGTTCGCGGCCGTAAACGGCTTCCATGATTCGGTTTTCAACATAAGAGGTGAAACCTTCGTTCAACCACAAGTCTTCCCAAGTTGCGTTGGTCACTAGGTTGCCTGACCATGAATGCGCCAGCTCGTGGGCAATGAGGTTAACTAAGCTTTTATCGCCAGCAACTACGGTTGGGGTGATGAAAGATAAACGAGGGTTTTCCATCCCGCCGAATGGGAAGCTTGGTGGTAGCATCAATAAATCGTAGCGGCCCCACGCATATTCGCCATACATAGTGCTGGTTTTATCTATCATGGCTTGGGTGTCGTTAAATTCGGCAGCTGAAGCATCAAGAATGGTTGGCTCAGCAAAAATCGCGGTTTGGTGCGACATTTCTTTGTATTCCAAGTTACCGGCGCCGATGGCAATTAAGTAAGGTGGAATGGCTTGTGGCATAGTGAAGAAATAATCACCGTCTTTAACAAATGCGGCAGTGTTGTCCGCACTCATCACCGCACGGACATCTTTTGGCGTTTGGATACGAGCTTGATAAGATACACGCATTGCTGGGGAGTCTTGCACTGGGATCCAACTACGCGCATGAATAGCCTGTGATTGGCTGTACATAAATGGATGAGTTTTAGTTGCTGTCTGCTCCGGCGTTAACCATTGTAAGCCAGAAGCCTGCGGCAAGCTGTTGTAGTAAATACGGACTTTCGGCGCTTGCTCACGCATTTGAATGGTTAGTTTGGAACCTTTGACAGCATGGCGCGCTGCTAAAGTAAATTTGGCTTGATGCCATTTACCATCTTGGCCTTCGTACATGACTTTATCGATGGCTAAATCGCGAGTATCCAAGACTAAAGTACGCGCATTTTTATTTTGCCACGATAGCGTGTGCTCAACGAACCCTTGTAGTTCTTTGTCTTCAAAATCAACGGTTAAATCTAAGTATAAGTGAGTGGATACCACTTCGTTAAGGTTGGCATAAGTATGCTTATCTGCAACCACATTTTGTGCTTGAGCTAAAGGCACAGCTGATAAACCAGCTAAAGCCAAGCTGAGAGAGAGCGTAGAGAGTTTCATCGCGGATTACCTATCTTGGTTGAATTTCTCGTTTATAACACGATGGCAGCTAAGATGACATCCTGATGCGTTGAAGGCGTTGATGCGGTACACTAAGCTCAAGATTATTTGTCAGTAGAATCTGTAGTGCAACCACTTCAACATCTTCATACCTTCGCGTTACCCGCCACATGTCAGCGTTTGATCACAGTGGATGATATCCAACTACTAGAGCAGATAGTGTTTCAAACGCCTTTTTATATTTTGGGCGAAGGCAGTAACAGTATCTTCTTAGAAGATTTTCAGGGCACTGTGATACTTATGCGCAATAAAGGGATCAGCGTAACGGAACGTGGCGATGCTTACCTGCTTGAAGTGGCTGCGGGGGAAAATTGGCATGAACTGGTGCTTTGGACGTTAGCGCAAGGGATGGCTGGACTGGAAAACTTGGCACTAATCCCAGGCACGGTTGGTGCTGCGCCAGTACAAAATATCGGTGCCTATGGTGTTGAGTTAGAAAAATTTGTTGAGTACGTTGAAGGGTTTGACATCGGAAGGCGTGAATGGCGACGATTGAGTCGGGCACAATGCCAATTTGCATATCGCGATTCCATTTTTAAACACCAATTAAAAGACCGCTTGGTGATCACTTCCGTTGGTTTGCGACTGGACAAACATTGGCTACCAACTTTGAGTTACGGGCCATTAGCACAGTTGCCGCAAAATGCGACCGCGCAGCAAATCTGTGATGCAGTTATCGCGATTAGACAAAGCAAATTACCTGACCCACAAGTGCTACCAAACGCGGGTAGTTTTTTTAAAAACCCCATTGTGAGTGCAGAATTTGCTGCGGATTTAAAAGCTAAGCATCCAACTATGCCGCTTTACCCAGTTGATGCGACGTATACTAAACTGGCCGCTGGCTGGTTGATTGAGCAAGCTGGGCTAAAAGGTTATTGTCAGCAAACTATCCGTGTTTACGAGCAGCAAGCTTTGGTGTTGGTCAATGGTGGGGAAGGGCAAGGTGAGGCATTGCATACAGTGATCCTACACGTGCAACGCACAGTGTTTGAGCGTTTTGCTGTGGCCTTGGAGCATGAAGTTCGGCTGTTGGGTGCAACCGGAGAAGTAACTATAGGACACGTAGTAGATGCAGAGTAAGGCGCCACAAGGCAATAAATTGGCTGTTTTGAAAGCACTTAAGCAAGGTGAATTTGTTTCTGGCCAAGAGTTAGGGCAAGCTTTAGGTATCAGCCGTGCGGCAATCGCCAAACATATTGCATCCTTACAAGATATGGGGATTGATATCTTTACCGTCAACGGCAAAGGTTACCGCCTTAACCATGCCTTACCTTTATTACACGAAGAGCATATTCATCATTATGCACAGCAGGCAGGTTTCGCTTTAGCTGCGCTCGAAGTGGTGCAAATTCTGGATTCTACCAATTCCGAGTTAATGCGCCGTATTCAACAAGGTACACCGCCGCAATCGGGTCATGTATTGGTGGCAGAAATGCAGCAAGCGGGCCGAGGGCGCAGAGGACGCCAGTGGCAATCGCCGTTTGGCGCAAATCTTTATTATAGCTATTACTGGCGCTTAGACGATGGCATGCAAGCCGCAATGGGCGTCTCAATAGCAGTAGGTTTGGCGGTGTACGACGCACTGAAGCAACTTTACGGTTTGCAGGTTCAGCTCAAGTGGCCCAATGACATTTACCTCAATGGTCGCAAGCTAGCGGGTATTTTGGTCGAGTTAGACGGTTTGGTTGAGGGTCCTTGTCATTTGGTGATAGGCATAGGCTTAAATGTTGCGATGCCTGAGCCAAGTGCATTGCAAATTGACCAACCTTGGTGTGATTTGCAAGGGGCCGTTGGTAAGGTTGATAAGAATCAGTTAGTTGCGGTGCTAAGCGGCTGCCTAAGTGAACGGCTTGCGCAGTATCGCCAGTCGGGCCTTACGCAAATGAGTGCGCAGTGGAATCGTCTCAATGCATTTGCAGGTACGTTAGTTACATTGAGCACAGGACAACGTAGCTGGAGTGGTAGTTGTGAAGGTATTGATAATCAAGGGGCGTTGTTGCTGCGCCAAGATGGCGAAGTAAAAGCCTTTTATGGTGGTGAGTTGTCTTTACGGGCAACTTCAACGCAGGATTAGGCTGAGGCGAGAAGTAAAAGATGAAACTCTTGATTGATGTGGGTAATACGGCGGTAAAACTGGCGCTCTGTAACGGAGAGGGTATTCAAGCCATTAGTGCCGATAAGTTAGATTGGGATACGATTACAGAAGTTGTCGTTGGTAAGGTGGGCAAGTCGGAGCATTTAACTCCTTACTTAGCTGAGGCGACTGCGCGGCAGGTACCTGTGTATGAGGCCGAAGTCTCTGCAACGCTCGGGCAATTACAATGTGCTTATCCACAATATCAAAATCTCGGCATAGACCGTTGGTTAGCGGTCATCGCAGCTTATTACCTCTACCCACAACAAGCTTGTATCATTATTGACTCAGGTACTGCGACGACAGTTGACGTCTTGTCTGCGCAAGGCAAGCACTTGGGTGGCTGGATAATTCCTGGGTTGGATATGATGATGAAGAGCTTAACGGCCAATACGCAGAAAGTCTTTGTAGATGAAGACAGTCCATTTTTACTGGCGCTTGGGAAGAATACCCCCAATGCAGTAAAAAATGGCTGTTTGGCAGCGACCTTAGGTTGTTTGTATCAAGCTATACATTTACTTGCTCTGCCACAGTCGGAAGTTAGGGTGTTATGTACAGGTGGTTATGGTGCCTTGTTACAGCAACATGTTGCCGAAAGTGAATTTATTGCCGATCTTGTGTTGCAAGGTTTAGCTTATTGGCGATTAGCGCAGGGTAATTGAGTGTTTTAACAACGAATTGCTGCAAATATGAACGCTTAAGCTGGAATTTGCGTTTTTTTTGCAGATTCTTGTTGCATCACTAAAAACCTTGCTCTAGAATCTCGCCCCGTAGTGAAGCAGTGCCGACTTAGCTCAGTTGGTAGAGCAACTGACTTGTAATCAGTAGGTCATCCGTTCGACTCGGATAGTCGGCACCATTTTGCTTCCTAAAAGACTTTTGTGTGGAGGGGTTCCCGAGCGGCCAAAGGGATCAGACTGTAAATCTGACGGCACTGCCTTCGATGGTTCGAATCCGTCCCCCTCCACCACCTTATTGCGACGGTTGTAGGTAGTTAAAACAGGTTCCTAAAGCGGGCATCGTATAATGGCTATTACCTCAGCCTTCCAAGCTGATGATGCGGGTTCGATTCCCGCTGCCCGCTCCAGAAGCTTTCTGGTGTGCTGATATAGCTCAGTCGGTAGAGCGCACCCTTGGTAAGGGTGAGGTCCCCAGTTCAACTCTGGGTATCAGCACCAGATCTTCGAATCTCTCGAATAACTTCCTTTAAATTGTCCTGAAAAAAGTTAATACTATTAATGTTTGAAGAATAACGGTAGTCCGCCTTTGGTGGATTATTTTTATATTGTAATCTAGATCTACAAAACTGATAGGTTCCGTCATGGCAAAAGAAAAGTTTGAACGTTCGAAACCGCACGTAAACGTAGGTACAATCGG
>NZ_JBHRSD010000004.1:0-5636 GCF_042643375.1 Pseudoalteromonas fenneropenaei | reverse complement strand
TTCACGGCGGTAACAGGGGTTCGAATCCCCTAGGGGACGCCACTTCCTAGAAGTGATAAGTAATAAACTCGTATGGTCAGAGTCTAAATAACCAGTCCTAGTGACAAAATGCGTTTTTTGAAAGTAGAAGGTCGAACTCGCAGAGCTCGTTCTCCGGCTAACAAAAAATCAGTGAATCTTAGATTCACTAAGCAGATTTTTTGTCCCCTTCGTCTAGAGGCCTAGGACACCGCCCTTTCACGGCGGTAACAGGGGTTCGAATCCCCTAGGGGACGCCACTTCACTAGAAGTGACAAGTAAAAAACTCGTATGGTTAGAGTCTAAATAACCAGTCCTAGTGACACAGAATTCTGCGTAAGAATAATGCCGTTCGCCTCGCTGGCTCGGGCTCACCTAACGCAGAAATAGCAAATCAGTGATTTGCTAAACCATTTCTGCGTCCCCTTCGTCTAGAGGCCTAGGACACCGCCCTTTCACGGCGGTAACAGGGGTTCGAATCCCCTAGGGGACGCCACTTCCTAGAAGTGCAAAGTCAAAAACTCGTATGGTCAGAGTCTAAATAACCAGTCCTAGTGACACAGAATTCTGCGTAAGAATAATACCGTTCGCCTATCTGGCTCGGTCTCACCTAACGTAGAAATAGCAAATCATTGATTTGCTAAACCATTTCTGCGTCCCCTTCGTCTAGAGGCCTAGGACACCGCCCTTTCACGGCGGTAACAGGGGTTCGAATCCCCTAGGGGACGCCACTACTTATCTCTTTTATCAAGAAATTCTTCAAAAAATCCTTCACTTTTCTTTTACATTATCCAGATGCTGACTAATGTTTATCTAGACCTTTTTAGATTTCTAAGCTGGTTAAATAACTCACAGTCATTGATATTGTTTGATTTAGATCAGTATTTTTAAAACTTAAAATCATACTTTTGGCTGAGTTTGTCGCTATCATGTTACTTTATTTTTAAGAGTAGTTTTTATGGCACAAGGCAGACTCAACGTTACAAATAAAGAAAACGATTATCCCGCTTCGTTCAATTTATTGTCCACGACCAATACCAAAGGGCAGATAAAATATGCGAATAAACAATTCTGCGATGTGGCAGGTTTTAGCCTAAGTGAATTGGAAGGGAAACCACACAATGTAGTACGTCATCCAGACATGCCAAAAGCCGCCTTCAAAAATTTGTGGGAGTATATTCAGGCTGGTAAACCTTGGATGGGAATGGTCAAAAACCGCTGTAAAAATGGTGACCACTACTGGGTCAATGCATATGTTACGCCCATTACAGATGATCAAGGTAAAACAGTTGAATATCAGTCTGTAAGAACAAAACCAGATCGTAAAGTCGTCAATCGAGCAGAAGCCATTTACAAACAGCTTAATAACGGTGCTGATGTGGCAAAATTTACCCGCGCTTCATGGTCATTATCAGCGCAATTAATGGCGATTGTCGTGATGTTTTATATACTCACGCTCGCATTTAGTTTTTTACCGTCACCTTGGCCGCAAATTAGTGATTCGTTACTGTTGATCTTCACACTCTGGATAACGTGGCAGCGCTTAAAACCCGTACGAGATTTAAGTGAAAAAGCGCGTAAAATTTATGACAATCCACTGATGCAAAAAATTTATATCAACCGAGTCAACGATGTAGCAGCCATCGAATTGGCATTAATTGCGCGAGAATCAGAGCTAAGAGCGGTACTTGGGCGTGTTAAAGACTCCAGCGAAGCTGTAACCGGTTATGCCGGTGAGGCGGTCAAAGATTGCCAACGTACACGCGATATTATGAACGAGCAACAGGCACAAACGGGTTCTTTAGCAACTGCCATAAACCAAATGACCGCAACCATCGCTGAGATAGCCAACAACACTAATAATGCGGCGACTGAGTCAGAACATGCGCTAGCTACTGTTACAGAGGGCAATCGTGCGGTTAATGACAATATGGAAACCAATTATTTGTTGTCGGAGGAACTGACTAAAACCCAACAAGATATTGCAGATTTAAATGCACAAACTGTTACTATCGGTAGTGTGGTGGACGTTATTCGGGCTATTTCTGAGCAAACCAATTTATTGGCTTTAAACGCTGCAATTGAAGCTGCTCGTGCTGGTGAACAGGGTAGGGGCTTTGCCGTGGTTGCTGATGAAGTGCGCGCGTTGGCACAACGTACACAAGATTCCACCAAAGAAATCGACAGTATCATCGCAGGCCTCAAGCAAAAGTCTGAGCGTGCGGTGGTGGCAATTCAAAGTGGGGTAGATAAGTCGGCAGAATGTGTAGCAAAAGCGGAAGGTACAAAAGATAGCCTCAATAAAATCAGTGGCATAGTTAATGAAATTTCAGGACTTAATTATCAGATAGCGTCTGCCACTGAGCAAATGTCAAATGTCGCTAATGAGCTAAACAGTAACGCTGTAACAATTGCCCAGCTTGCTAGTGATTCGCAGCAAACTGCATCATCTACCATGGGTTCTATGCACAAAACAGAGAACTTGTTGCAAGATCAGAGCAAACTGGTTCAGCAGTTTATCGCCAAATTTATTAAAGGACGTTAGTTTTTAAATCTGAAATTAGATCTGGCAAGTATGCAAATGCTTGCCATCCTTTACTGCAAATTTTTAGAGTCGTTGGTCGAAGAATATAGCGTTAACTCAATGCTTGTTTAAAGTCATCTTTGCCCAGCCAGTCAATACACTCCTTCTCGCAGCAACACCATAATGACAATATAAGCTGGCGAAAACAGCACAGAGGCTAATAAGTACATTGAGAATTGACGTTTTATCTAACTAAATCTGAGTGGGAAACGAGAGAAAAAGGCGAACAGCGCGGGGAGGGTAACTAACACGCCAACTGCACTGGTATATTCCCAGCAAAATGGTTCCCAAAGCGCAATACCCGGTACTCCGTCGCGATTATGCTCCACCCAAACGGAAGAGGCATTAATCGTATTGTTGAGCAGCAAACAGAGTGCTTAAATCTTATCTAGAATGCTTTTCATCGTTTATCCCTACAATCCACCACTATCACTAAATTCATACAGGTTGTGGTGGCATGCGGGTTGGGCTATAAGGCTATCCGCCGTATCACATTGCTCCGATTTCTATGTGGTTTAAAAATTAGCAAAGCGGTGGCGAAGCAAACAAAAACTACTAGCGTAACGGCTTAAGCGAGACTCAAGGTTTTTAATCTTGGCAGGGCGGTTTAGATATGAGTATGATTAGCTTAATTTTTCTAATTATATAGATAGACACGACAATGCTCGCAAGATTAATTCAACTCTTTCCTTTTTGGGCGGTGCTTTGCGCCGTCTGGGCCATTTGGCAACCGCAGGTTTTTAGCGGCTTTAAAGGGTTAATCGTGCCGTTACTGGCTATTGTAATGCTGAGCATGGGGCTTACTTTAACTTTACCTGATTTTCGTCGCGTCATTACTTTGCCAAAAGTGGTTCTGACTGGCGTATTGCTACAGTTTATTGTGATGCCGTTAAGCGCCTTAATGCTTGCTAAAGCGTTTGCTTTTAACAGTGAACAAACCTTAGGAATGGTGTTAGTGGGCTGTGTGGCGGGCGGCACTGCTAGTAACGTATTGTGTTATTTAGCCAAAGGCGATGTCGCTTTATCTATCACTATGACTGCGGTCAGTACCTTACTTGGCGTGGTTGTAACTCCTTTATTGATTGACCTCTTGGTTGGTCACAATGTCAATATTGATATCAGCGCTATGGTATGGAATCTCTGTAAAATTGTTTTAATCCCTGTGCTTACAGGTGTACTTATCAATCACTTTTGCGTTAAACAAGTAAATAAAATTGCCAGCTTTTTACCACTTATTTCCATGCTTACGATTGTGTTTATTATTGCGATAGTGGTGGCGCTTAATGCCACGACTTTGGCTGGTATCGGCTCAATGTTGGCATTGGCAGTGGTGTTACATAATGCGATTGGATTAGGGTTTGGCTATGGTGCAGGTAAATGGCTTGGCTTTGATGAAAGGCTATGCCGAACTTTAGCCTTTGAAGTAG
The DNA here is from genome assembly GCF_042643375.1 of Pseudoalteromonas fenneropenaei. Lineage (NCBI taxonomy): Bacteria > Pseudomonadati > Pseudomonadota > Gammaproteobacteria > Alteromonadales > Pseudoalteromonadaceae > Pseudoalteromonas > Pseudoalteromonas fenneropenaei. Next base: position 1,607 of record NZ_JBHRSD010000004.1, on the reverse strand, counting down.
GGATGCAAAACTCAGGGCTTGCGGTGGCGCTTGCGATGAAGTTTTTTACTCCGGCTAGTGCGTTGGCTGGCACGCTTTTTTCTGTGTGGCACAATGTCAGCGGCTCAATTTTGGCATCAATGTGGCAGCGGCAGAGTAAAGTCGCAGCAGATAAATCGTAGCGTTGTACGCTGAGTGTATGAAAGCCAGTGCAGATTGAGCAAAGCTGATTATTCAATTTGTAGCAAAATCATAAAGAGCTTTTTTATCTAAAAAGGATGTGGAAATTGTCTTCAGTACAAATCGCGCGTTTCATTGTTAGTTTTAGTTGGATCTATCACGGCGTTTTTCCAAAGTTGTTTCATATAGCGCCGCTGGAAAAGTTGATGACAGCGAGTTTGGGGTATTCAGAGCAAATGTCAAATCTTATTACTAAAGCTGCAGGAATAGGTGAGGTGGTATTTGGTATCCTGTTGTTTATATTTTATAGGAACAAGCCATTAATAATTTTAAATATTTTAGCTTTATTGGGGTTGCTGTTGTTTGTGGCGTTATTGCAGCCACAATTGCTGATAGAGGCATTTAACCCCGTGACGACCAATATGGCGATAATTGCTCTGAGCTTTGTGCTGCTAAACAATGTAAGACACACTGATAAATAGTTAAAAATAGGTTCTGAGTATGGATACAAAGATTTCTGGCGGTTTAGTACACGAATTACCCGCTGATTTGGCCAAGGCGTTAGTCGAACAAAACGTGGTCAGTATTTGGGAAGAGTTATCGGCAATTGGCCGTAACGAGTTTATTTGTTGGGTAGAAAGCGCCAAGCAAGATAAGACCAGAGAAAAGCGCATCCTACGCGCGACGGAGTCACTCCAAGAAGGGAAAAAGCGACCTTGTTGCTGGGTTGGCTGTATACATCGCACCGATAAAAAACCCAGCAAATGGCAACAAGATGTGCTGATAGACAAAAAGCCAAAGGCGCTAGCAAAGTAAAACTAAACCAACGCATGACAAGACTTAGACTAGACTGTCGTTGTGTGCTGAGCGTTAGTTAAGCTGTACTGTGAGCTACTCGGTTTTTTTCCTTAAACATCATAAGTCTTCAATTAAGCAGCTGCCGCACTTAGGTTTACGGGTGGTGGTTTACGGGCGGTACATACATAGCGGCCGTGTAAAATCAGCCAGTGGTGCACATCCACTTTAAACTCTTTAGGCACGACTTTATCGAGTTTCTATTCCACTTCAACAACGTCTTTGCCGGGGGCGTATTTGGTGCGGTTAGAAACGCGGAAGATATGAGGGTCGACGGCGATGTGAAATGGAAAATCTCAGTTCTGCAAAAAACCGAAATTTTCGGTATCGACTAAATACTGTGGCTGACTCAATTTGTAGAGATGTATTGTGCCAGAAGCGGATATTACAATGTGTAGGTATTAAAGTCCGCTATTAGTCGTTAGCAGAACGTTAGTGTAAGGGCGATGAGCAGCGCAGCGGGTTATGGTCCCAGTATTCTGTGTAAATTATCTTGGCCGGTTTCAATATTATGCTGTAAAAATCATGGTAACAACAGAGTTTAAAATTAATCACTCATAGATAGTAATTTTTTGGTAATAGGTTTGCCAGAC
>NZ_JBHRSD010000039.1:0-178271 GCF_042643375.1 Pseudoalteromonas fenneropenaei | reverse complement strand
TTCGCAGAGTCAATAGTTGAGTTTGAGATGGGGTTCGGCTTGGCTTTTGAAGGATCTGCACGTTGCGAATACGATATATTGGTAATTGATAGCATTTATCGTGCAACGTTCCCACCATAAATTGCGCCATTAACACGCCTGTTTGCTCTACTAGTGCAAAAAAACTAACTTCGCTAAATGCTAACCAATGGGCCTCTTTATATAGCACTCTGCAAATATTAGCACTTGCTGCGCGTTTGAACTTGATCGCATGTTCAATTTGCGAAACTACTTTTGAGTCCAGATTAATTTTAAGATGTTTATGATGGTCCTCGTCGAGCCAACTTGGCTTTTGACCGTTAAGACGATTAAGAGCCTGCTCAGCTTTTACATGGACCGACTGTTTAATGTCAGAAGGCAATGAATGGGGGAGCAACTGTTCTAGCAACAAATAGTGCTCAGCCACTTCCATACTCATCCTAGTAGACGCTCCTCGCCATTGAGCATTTATAGACCAGCCATAAGGCTTTGTACGAATATCCTTTTCCAAACCAAAACTGCTACTGTCAAACATTGCTTGCAGATCTCGTTGTAACATCCGGGCGCTAACTACCATCCCTCTATTCGATAACTTGCTCTTCAATTCAGAAGTAGATATGGAGCTTGGTTGGTATGGAATCAGTTCTAGAATGGTCAAATGACGTTGTGAATTCATTTTTTTAACTTAACTAGCAACTAAGCTGGTAATATCCACCAGCTTAGTAAATATGAAATCTTTAACTAAAGGTAATTAGTTTGCTCTGATCCTGAATAGCTTTTCTTTATCGAGTATGACAATACAGATTGTATCAATTTGACTTATAATCTAAAGTCGACTTTCTTTGACATGTTCAAATACTATATCTGTCACATCTCTTGCACGATATCCCCTTCCAGTTGGCTGAATTACTATCTTAAGTGAATCCTTGAGGGAGACTAACCTTTCCTTATAGTCCTGACCAATTGCAAAGTTCTCGGCAAATGGCTTAATAGCGTCCGAGAATGCTTCTATCATTGAGTCTTTAGACGAATATCCTTCATGACCTAAAGCAGATAAATAAGAAATTAGCGCGGTGTCAATAAGTGTCCCTTCGAACCACCACGTTGAAGAGGCATAGCCTGCACACCACCGGATAGAAGTCTCCTGAAGATATACTTCAATGCTAGTAATATTTTCCCCGACAAAGCAAGAGCCGAACATAATGCCGGTAATATTATGTGTTTTAGATAGCTCTCCTACTTCGAATAGAATATGGTCTATATTGACTTCTCCAACCTTTTTTTTGTATCCATGTGCCGCGATGTAGATAATAGAGTTATCAAAACTGCTTCGGGTGATACATTCTAAAGCTTTATTAAAACTCGACTTATCATAGAAATTTGCATGATAAACCTCTGTATCTCCTGCCCTTTTAGCAGCCCCTTCTATAAACGGTAAAACACTGGTCCGATTGTTGTCTGTATCATCCAAACCCCATGGGGATTCTAGTATCAAGATTGCATTATGCGCTCGCTTTTTATTCACAACAGCCATATTAAATCCTTATAGTTTTTTATTCCACCAAATCAAAAATCATATGATACATGCCTATCATTTGCTTTTTATAAATTACCATTCTTCATCAAATAAACATTTTTGAACTACTGCTAAACACGTTAAATTGACCACAACCTATTCTTACCAGATATTTTTCTTTATTTCGTAATTCGAGGGCGTTAAAAAATCTGTGGCAGCTATTTTAAGCTGGATATGTACATGTTAGATCCCTTATCACTTATGTACCATTATCAGATTAATTAGAAATTTTAGATATTAGTTCACTTCAATAATTTCATCATCCGCCCAATCAAAATAAACAATTGTAAACTCATAGCCACTGTTATTACATACATCTTCAACAGCTAACTTCATATCATTGAGCTGGTTATCAAATGTTCCATCAACAAGCTCCCCTTCAAGCAGGTCAACGCTCCCTTCAGGAAATTCATAGCATCTGGTTATATTTCCTGAGAGTTTATACTTCCCATCTTTTCGTCTTCTCTTAGGACTTTCAAAGCAAACGCTGATAGAAGAATAAGAAAAACTCTCTTCAACTTCCTGAATCAAATCATCAAAAGTATCATTGACTGAGCCACCAGCATTTTTAATATCAGTATCAGAAAATTGATGTACTAATTGGAGCTCAAAACTCGCCAATATTTCTACTGTATAAATTTTTGGTTTTTCTTTATTTATATTTTTAATTTTTGTCATGGGTACTTTCTATAGTTTTACTTTGCAGGCAGAAAGTTAATTTGCTCACGTGCATTACGCATTTTTTTCCATTAGGTATAATAAAGTTAAAGATAAATAATCTCTCGCTAACTTTTACCACTACCCAATTGGAGTAAAAATATAACTTCCACTTTTCAAAAATTTCTCATGCGAACTTCTCGAATAAACAGCCAGTAAACCTTGTTCATTAGCAGCCAAATTGTGCCAATTTCCCTCACCTAGAAATAGCTCATCAAAACTTTCCCCGCTTTGACTTACATACAAAGTTTTTTTCCACCCATCTTCAATAAATAAAGTAAAATCTTTTAGATGAGCGTAATCATTAAGATCGATATTCTCTGTTTTAGCGTGCCACTCATACCCTTTTTTATCTGAGGAAATAACTTGATTTCTATAAAAACAAAGCATTTTATGACCAACATTAATAATTACAGGTTCACCGAACTGGTCGTTTTTACCGTCCCATGTACAGTGACGCCAACCTTTTCCATCAATGTAGTAACGGATGGAAGAAGACACATTATTCTTCTTCTTAGATTTAGTATAAAAATAGTCGTAATGGCAGAAAGCAAGCAATGTATTTCCACTTGGCAAGGGTTGTAGACTTTCAACTTTGATCCCCTCTGAAAGATTTGGTAAAAGCTTCCACTCTCTCCAACCACCATCTAGCCTTTCTGAACAAAAAACAAACACCCCGTCGTAAGTGCTTGTTTTAGTAGAATCTAAGAAAATACCTTTTTCAACGTATTTATATTCTTTTCGAACAGTGAAACGCCATAACCATAACCCATTAAAGTAAACGATATTTTCTGTTTTGGTAAAATTATATCCAAGTCCATCAGGGTACAGGCTTTGCTTCCAATTTATTGAATCTTGAGAATAATAAAAACCTTCACTGTATCCCGCAAAGGCTATCCACATACCATTAACTAAAAAAAGCTTGCTAATGTAGGGCGCATTTTCACTTTTACTTAGCTCTACCTTCATCCAGTTTTCACGGTCCAAACTACGATATAACCCGTTACCATTAGCAACGATTAACCAAGTCGTACCATCGGTTTTTATGCTGGTGATTTTCTCTGGATCGCAAGGTGGGTGTTTTATTTGGTTCCATTCGATACGAAGCAGATACTTGATATCATCCTTTTTGACAATAACTGACTGTTTAGCAAGTTTTTCCTGACGCTGCTGTTCAAGCTGCTCAGCACGTTGCTTTTCTCTCAGCTCAATGACTGACTCCCCAAACCGGCCTTTTATGAAAAACTCTAATTGTTCAGATACCTCAGTACAAGCGTTTGAGAAAGATGTGAGGGTATTGTCTAACTGGCGCTCAAAATGACAGAACTGCTCGTACCACTCCTCGTTCTCAGTAGAGTTATCCAACTCAAAGTCGCCATGGCCTGAATCGCTCTCGAACGTAATCGCAGGGATTCCCCATCGCACCAGCTCACGATTCCCTTGTTGCAAAACACCCGCATGTTCAGAGATAAACTTACTGACCTTCTTACGCACATCATTGAGCGAAGATAAACAGGAGCTACGACCAAGCGTATATGCAGCACTCCCAACTTTACTTCCTATCCTGCCCATAAAAGAGTCATCTAGCATATCCATAAAACACGAATATTCTCCGGATTTCATTGTCGCAATGGCCAGCTCTAACGAGATATCTTGTGCCATCGAACTTGTACGACGCAGCTTCGATCTTAAGTCGGAGAACACTTTTTCGAAGTTAAACTCGCGATAACCAATAACATTTCTCCAACCATTGGTTTTATGCTGAAGTTTTTCAGCAGCCGCAAGTACTTTCTCTTCATCTTGTTCAGAAATCACCGTCAACATATATGGAAAATGCTCCCTGAACTGAGCGGGTTTCAGTGAGTTCAAGATGCGTAACATATTAGGTGACTCAATTTGCGTATTGCATAGAGTCAATAAATAAAATGCATCAAGCAACCAAATATATGCACTATCGTCATTTTTCAGCAGTTCTTTCAGGATGGCTAAGTTGTCTTGCACTTTATTTGGACTGTTCGCCAGTGCCGCAACTTCTGTCATCACCTGCGGGCACCCAGCTTTATTTGCCAACAACTCAATAAACGCCTGACCTTCTTTGTTCAACGATGCGAAGCTATCGATACATAGTGAGAAGAGTCGCAAATAATTGTAATGAGCTTCCTTATCTTCAGTGTTGTCAAAGAAAGTATGATCGTTTATATCGGGTAACTGAGATATTAATGTCACTGGTTCAGTGTCTTCGATAGAGTTATTAGACACAGTATCCACGCCGTTTACCGCCTTGTAGATTTCCAAAGTCAGTAAACTACCCCCTATTATTTCCTCAATCAGATCCCGCATGCAATATCTTGTTTCTAAACCAGAAAATTCTCTGCCAAAAAATCGGGAGACTATACGCTCTCGTTTCTCGTCAGTATCACAAACTTCAATGTCTGAGAGGAGATCGATGACTCGGTCATACTCATCCGAAAGATAGTAGAGTGAATTGAACGCCAATCCCGAAATATTTTTCTGAATAAAGTAGGAATCAGCCAGATGGTCGCCGTATGACAGTTCAATGAGAGAGCGATAACGTTCAATACTGCTTGCTTCAATTTGATCGATCAAATCGAGAATAAAATCTAGTAACTTGACTTCTTGATCGCAGTCTACTTCCAGCTTCTCGAGGGTAACGATAAGGTGATTGATATCCTGTGATGTAAGCATGACACTAGGATGACTTCGCAAAAAATCATAGCTTAGGTTCAGGATCAACAGCGCCTTAGGCATTGACCTAAATCGCCGCTTGTTTGCTTCAATGTTCAATGACCATTGATTGAAACTGGCATGATTCTCTACACGGATAAGGCGGCGATTGATTTTATCAACTGCTTGGAAGAGAAACTCGCGGGTTTCAATGATGTACTCATTCATCGTTCCCAAGTTGTTGCGGATGACAGCTATACTTTGAGCGTTAATCAGGTTTTGTTGTTGAAGTTGCTGAAGGTAATGCCAAGCAAATTTCTGCATTTGTAGCACATCAACTTGATTCTGCAACTGTTGCTCACGGTTTTGACCACTCAACGCTCCTGAAAAACGCTTGAAAAACCCACTTTCTATCTGTTGTTTCAGGCGTTCTTCACTACAAGTGAAAAGCCGTGAGGCATCCATTGCGAGTTGCTGGGTCACTACTACGTTATTTTTATGTTGCGCAACAAGCGCTTCAACCATTTCCTGCTCTGCGTTATTCAATGGTTGTTGAAAAATTTCTTGGGGTACAGCTTCAATTATTTCACTCATTGAAAATATGCCTTAAAGATTATCGATTAGGTTCTTTATTTGTGTACTTTGGTCCGCCATCGTTTTAACTTGGCTAGCAAATTGACGCTCAGACATATACAGCTCCTTGTGAAACTCTGCATAGAAAGCTTGTGACAACTGCAGATACTCCAACGACTCGTGCATGATCATTGCGTTACTTGCGACACTCTCTGTTGCCTCAAGTGTCAGACGAAAGTTTCTCTCAATATGGTTGTCGATGGCTATGCTCATCGCGATTGTCGTAATTAGGCCTCCAATGATCGCACCGACCAATGCTCCAGCCGGTCCGCCGAGGGCTCCAACAGCTGCACCAACAGAGCTACCAGCAACGCCCGCCCCAGATTGCAATAAGTTTTTACCAGATCGAGTTTCTAGCTCTTCTCGGGTAATTTTTCCGGCCGCGAATAGGACAACGTTCTGAACCACATCCACTGCACAGACAGCCACTGCAGCTACACCATTGTTAGCAAAAGCTCGCTTGAATGCGGAACCAGTAAACAAGGTCGGTAAGTTTCTTGCAGTTATGCTGACCGTAGCTGTGGCAACACCGGCTTTCAATGCGCTATCACCAGCAGCGATAGCCGTATTCTGCAGAATCTCGAAAGTGGCCTGCTCAACCGTAATTTCCCCATCCCGCACACGTTTAATCGATTGAAACGTGTTAATGCTACCAGCAATGACTGTAGAAATTACCGCAGCCGATTTCGCGGCGCGCAAGCTCTGTTGAACAGTCGATTTATTGAGATAATCCTGTTGCAGGCTTTCATGCAGTTCCTTACCTTCCTTATTTCCTTGACCTAAACGCTCTGCATCACGTTTGCTAAGTGGGGTTGACTGGGCACCATCGACATCAAGATTTTCCGTTGCCTTATCGCGCACTTCTTTTGCTGCTTCAGCCACCTCCGGACGTGTTTGACTATTTCTTTGCACATCTCTTTCTGCAGCAGCTTTGATCTGGTCAATTTGGTCTGAAGGACCAATAAACGCATCACTGTCTTTATATTTTGCGATGTTATCTTTTGTCGCTCTGAACGCCTTTTGAGTCGATTCACCATCTTTGAAGTATTTAAGTTGTGCACCAAGTACTTGCTCGTCCCCTTTCATCACAACGATATCGTGGGTTGAATGGTTTTTGGTAAGGGGTGAGTTGGCAAAATTATCAGTGAAGGCTCGAACCTCCTTATCTTTTAGAATAGCGTCCAAATTAAATGATTCGGCATGCAAAGTCTCTGCAGCAAAACCGCCTTTAATTGCACTGTTCTGGGCTGTACTCGCAATTTTATTAATAATCGCGTTAGCCTGATTTATCTCTTGTATCATTTTGCCAATTTGCTCTGATGCCTGATGAGGCCAAATGGGGCAAAGGCTAACGGCATTATTTAATGCTTTTTTGCGTTCATTATTCATAGTTATTGCCTAACCAAAAACCATATCGCCCTATGGAAATAGAGCGACATAAAGTTACGTTACTCTAGTAAAGCTCGAAACTCTGGTTTCTCTAGCCCTTTCAAAGTAAATTTTAATAGTCAACCACCAAGTTACATACCCAATATAGTGCTCAGTAGCTAAATCAAGTAATGGCTTAGTAGTCCTGATGATGTAACGGCTAGCCCATTTATTGCTCTTGTTGCTGCAACGTGTAAAAGCGCTCTTTAATTAAAGTCATAATCCTGTTTTTGTCGATTAGTAATTCATCGCAATTATCCATATTTTTCCCTGCTGTTAATTAATTTTTGCTAACATAGTTTTACATCCGAGCTTAAGACCCGGCTTGCTAAAGTTCGCTTTGCTCAGGCGTTCTCAAAAGTGCTAGTTCTTTCACTAAAGCTTCAAACCCAGCAGATTTCACGACTATATCTAACCCTTCAGATAACACTTGATACAGCCGCTCGTATTGCTCCGTAGCCGTTTCTGTACCAATTAAAACATCCACCAGCGGAGCTTCGAGATAATAAGCGTGATAACGGTTTTGTTTTGCGTATTCACCGTCCTGATGATGATTGTAAAAATGCCAGATTGGATGGTTTTGACTGGCTTCAGTTAAATAACGTGGTAATGATTTATAGGCATCAAGCGAGGCATAGTAAGGATGGATTGCTTTCGAAAAGCTAACAATCACAACTAAGTTCACGCCCCTTATGTTACGATGAGTAACACAATGATCTTCTGGGGCATGCAACATACCTATAAAAAGGCCTGGTCGCCACGTTGGCTTGTTGTCCACTACATAACGAAACTCAAGACCATTTCGCCCCCATTGGCGTCCAATCTTTAAATCAAACGCTGCCATTTGCGGCCAAGGTTCTTCAGCTAACCTATTTACAAACTGATTAAATTGCCCTTCAAACTGTTTTGCAGCCATAAAGTGCCACATACCGTCAAAACTCATAGGTGCAATCGGCCCAAGTCCTTCATTTTTTAAAAGCGATAAGAATTCGCTCACTATCCAATGGGCTTTGCTATGCTCTTCTAACCTTCCAAGCAATGGCTGAAGACATACATATACATCTCGCCAACACAGCTTAATATCTGGCGATTGCTGGTGTTGCTTTTCATGGCGAGTAATTAACACTAGTAAAAATTGGTTGTAGTGTTTTGCTGCGTAGCTACGATAGTTATCTAGTTGATTATGGCTTAACCCAGTATCCGTTTTGTGTTCAAAAATTAGTTGTGTATGGCCGAGACTAAAAAACATATCTGGATATACACCGCCAAAATTTTGCTGAGTGGACCACTCAGAGTCACCGTCTAGTGGACCTGAAATGTTTAAAGATGCCCGTTGGGACGAAAGCAAGGAAAGAAATGATTGGGCGGCGTCTGGCACCGTATTCAGTAAGAACGCGAACGCTTCAGTAACAAAGTTTTCGGTTGGAGTGGTGTTTTCTCTTGGACGATACTTTTTTAGATTTACCAATAGACTCTGCACAGATTTCATCCTTGTATAGTGCGTTGTTTTAACTTTGTTTAAATGTACTTCAATATTCGCAATAGTGTAAATAAAACTTACCTCGCATGACTATCAATGTATAACTTCATGGCTGGTGGTTTTAATTTTATATGGTGTGGGTATTGATACCCACCACGGAAAAATAAAGACAAAGCTACATAGCTCAAAAAACTATCTATTTTTTGCTTGTTACTAGACGAAAAGGCTTCTTCCAGTTAATTTAATATTACAATTCAAAAGGATGTTGGGGTTTGCAATGAACTATCTGCAACTTAAAGAAAAGCAAAGGGCGTTACGCCACAATTTTCAGGAAGGGTTATCGCTAAGAGTACATAGAGCACTAAGCTGGATGAATAAAGCTGAACAATCGACAGACGATGTAGATAGCCAGTTCATCTTTTTATGGGTTTCTTTCAATGCTGCCTATGCGCAGGATATAGAACTAATTACTAGCAGCGAGATCCAGTCTTTCTCTCTCTTTTTAGATAAGTTACATCACTTAGATAAAGACAAAAAACTCTACCACATACTTTGGCACGAGTTTCCTTCCAGTATCCGGACTCTCTTAAATAATCCATACGTCTTTCAACCATTTTGGCAATATCAAAACGGGCTGATTAGCCAACATGAATTCGAGGAACGCTTTGCTGACGCGAAACGCTTTGCTAATTATGCTCTAGCACATCAAGAATCCGCTAAGTTAACCGCTTTAGTACTACAACGCTTGTATACTCTGCGAAATCAACTTATTCATGGCGGAGCAACTTGGAATAGCAGTGCAAACCGCGAACAACTTAAAGACGCTGTGAAATTTCTGTCTCAACTCGTGCCTTGTATCATTAACATTATGATGGATAACCCTAACGAACTTTGGGGAAAAGCCTTTTATCCTGTAATCAATTCCTGATTGATTAAAAATGCAAAAGTTTACCCAAGAGCAAAAAGAGCTTATCGTTCAAGCTAATTTATTAGCTAAAAAGGCCAATGGAGGTTGTGAGAAGTCGAAGCTAGAGCTTCTTCATTTACTGGCTGCAAACCCTAAACTTAAAAAAATTCTGCTAACGAAGGCCGAATCAGCAAAGCACAGAAGAAGCTCCAAAGGCCGATGGCGCTCAATTGGATATTCAAGCGTGATGTCGGGGCTTATCGGTCGGACCTCCGCGAGAACCTGGCGCACCACTAAATAATCATTTCTCATTGATGTTTAGCTACCTTAACATCAACGGTTCACGTACAGCGACTTAAAAATCAGTTTAAACTATTCTCTTCTTAATCAACTCTATGATTTAAGTTGCTCTAATAGGCGCTACTAGCCGCATTTTTACGATCACTATAAGTTTCATAGGTACACTATTGCTATTGATACAACCATCGATTAAGTTGATAAATCAGCTCGCATATGAGCAATTGACCAGTCAAGTTCGCTGTTAAGGAAAAAACACGATGATTGAAAAAGCGACCAAGCTTCGTAATCTGGTACACGACGTACTAACTAGTAAAGACCTACATAGCCATCAAGTAAATGCTGCTCAAAAAACTTTTGAAGCGTTCAAAGAAAATGTTCGAGCAGTAGTTACTGCCGCCGAAATGCAAGCAGGTAAATCAGGGATCGCCCTCGCTTTATGCTGTCTTCAAAGACTCAGTCTTTCCGATGAAGCCATTTGCGACAGAAAGCAACTTAAAGACACCCTATACCTGGTTACAATGCCTGACACAGCATTGAAAGAACAAGCTGAAAAAGATCTACAAAAGGCAAAAAACGTTGTTGTCAGCAACTTTATTAATTTCGAAAAAGCGCTTGATAATGAATTTAAAGGTAACCCACCAAAACTAATCATCATTGACGAATGTCACTATGGTTCAAATGTTTCAGCAGTGCGTTACAGCAAAGTTTTTGACTATTTAGAGCAAGAAAATGATTCGTGCAAAGTTGTATTCATTTCCGCCACGCCTTTTGGCGCACTTTACGGTGCTGAAACAGAATACCAAGAAGCCATTGAGCTTCAACAGGAAGCCGAAATTGAAAATGATGACATCAAGTTAAAAGATGCACAAGAGGTGGCTGCGTCAGCCCTTAAAGACTCCATTCTTCGCCGTGACTTTAATACTAGATTGGTGTTCCACAAAACAAGTGATGAGTATTACGGTGTACGCGAAATGCTGGCAAATAGCAAGGTAAAAGGGCTTGATGATGAAACTAAAAACTTTCTTTATCCCTCTCCTGAAAGAGCTAGTTTTGTTCAGCAATTTTTAAATCACCAAGGCATGGGCTGGTCACTTATTCGCGTTCCTGCAGGTTTCGCAATGGATGCTAAACAATTCTTGACTTCTCAAGGCATTGATGAACATTCTATTTATATTCTAGGAAACTCTTTATCCGGCGTTCCTGAAGACGAGCATTGCAGCATTGAGCGCTTCAAACAACAGTTTGAAGATGCCTTAATGTTTGACGAAAAATTAATAGCTATCACCGTCGCAGGTGCTAGAGCGGGTATTAATTTTGGTGCGATGATGAAAAACAACCTGATTTCCACTTGGGATAGCACTGTCGCTAGTGTGGCGGCGGTTGTTCAGGCCAATATTGGCCGTGCATGTGGTTATCATGGCAACAATGCATCAATCCACTATACGAATTTAAATGCAGCAGAAGCTTATGGCGCAATACTCGACCACTTAGAAAGTACTTGCTCCGATCATGCAGCATCAGATTTTGAGGGTCTAAAAGAGTTTTTTGAAGATGTTTGTCAAGAATATCAAGTCAATGGCTTAGATGTTGGACTAACGGTTAAGTATAAAAAAAGACGCCCAATTGGTGATGTTGAAACCTATAAGACAGATAGCTACGTTGTAGTGCCTGGCATGTTGTTTGATGAAGATCACGACTTCACGACATACACGAACAATCCACGTTTATTAGATGCAATTAAAATTATTCGCAACGAATATACCGCAAAAGGTGCACCTACGGTTCGTTCAAGTCGCGCCTTACGTGGCGCAAAGAAAAACTGGATTAAGGCACACTGGGTGAATGGTGACAGCTTTGACAATCCTGAAAAAGCACGAGCTGATGGTACACAGCGTGAAAAAACGCTTAAATACACTGACATGCTCGATAAAGGTGAATATCTAGAATACAACAGAGTTGTTGCTCCTGGTAGCGGTGAACTATCCGAAAACAAAGCTGTAACTGCAGCAATTTTCAGCGTCTATAATATATCGCGTCGCAAGGTCGCAAAGAAGCTCATGAGCACAGAAGATGTATGGGCGATGTGTGATCATTTTAATATCCCTCGCGACGATACGATGATGGTGCTGTATCTGCGAGGCGCATATGACCTGGATAGAACGTTAGAGAAAAAAGAGCATAACAACCTGCCTGAACAAACAGGTCAGCTAAGTGACGAATCCCACTTTTCGGATAAAGTAGAACCCGCATACTAATCACTAAATCTATAAAAGGAGGGAAACCTCCTTTTTGAGCGTATAAATATGAACAGTGCACTCACTCATCGCCAAATTGTTGAAGAATGTATGTCTAAAAATACCTTCGACCACCAGCAAAAGGCCGCACACAAAGTCTTTGAGCAATTCCAATCAGACTCTCGTGCGGTCGTAGTTGCAGCAGAGATGCAATCAGGAAAATCCGGCATCGCTCTCGCCCTCGCTTGTCTGCAACGTCTATCGTTACCCGATGAGCAGATCGTAGAAAGGAAACACCTTAAAGACACCCTATACTTAGTCACCATGGCAGATACAGCACTTCAAGACCAAGCCATGCTCGACTTAGCCCCATGTAAAAACGTGGTTGTCAGCAACTTTATTAATTTTGAAACCGCACTTAGGGCCGAATTCAAATATCAGCAACCTAAATTGATTATTATCGATGAATGCCACTACGGTAGTAGTAGTGACAGTATCCGGTACGACCGGATATTTAGTTACCTAGAAACAGATAATCTAACTTGTAACGTCGTATTTGTTTCAGCTACTCCATTTAGTGCACTTTATGCTGCCAGCAATGACTCCATATTGCGTCATAACTTTAACACCTCCCTTGTCTTTCATAAAACAAGTCATGAATATCTTGGCGTGCGACAAATGCACGCAAATAATCAGATTGTCAAACTTGATGAAGGACAACGTGACTTCTGTGACGACTCGCTCCTTCGTAAGCGCTTTATCCGCCAATTTAAAGAGCATCAAGGAACAGGTTGGTCCCTTATCCGAGTACCAAGTAGCCAAGCAAAACTAGCCCAGCAAATCCTGCTCGACAATGATATTGAGCCTGAACAGATTTATATCATAGGTCAAAAATTAGTAGGACTGGAGGAAGAAGAATTATCCAGCATTGATGAATTCAAGCGCGAGTATGAAACGGCTCTACTTTTTAACGACAAACTCATCGCCATTACAGTAGCTGGGTTTAGGGCTGGAGTTAATTTTGGCCAAGATATGAAGAATACGCTAATCAATACTTGGGATAGCACCATTTCAAATATCGCAGCTGTCGTCCAAGCAAACATAGGTCGAGCATGTGGTTATCATAACAACACCCTAGCTAAGCACTATACCAATTTAGATGCAGTGCGTGCCTACAGTGAATTACTCGACGTTCTCGAATCTCGAGCGGATAGTCGAGATTTTAACGGACTAGACCAGTATTTCGATACCATTTGCGAGCGTTATTCAGTTAGAGGTTTTGACAGAGGTACTGTCGTAGCGGCGTCACCTGAATACACTCAAAGTAAGAAGCTAGATGACTCGAAAACCTATCTCACAGAGCAGTTTTTCATCATTCCCGCTAAGCTTAGCGACCCAAGTTTCGATTTTTCTATTTATACACATGACGCTGAAGTTTTACAGGCTATTGCTCTTATTCGTCAAGAACTGCTCGCAGATGAAGGGCCTTATCGCAAAGCGCGACGTGCACTAAAAGGAGAACATCAAAACTGGATAAAAGCCCAATGGGTTAATGGTGCAACCTATGATGATGGTACAGCAAGTTGTGCCAAAGCTCGCGCTTTGAAGTTTACCGCTCAACTCGCAGCGGGTGAATCCGTTGAATTCAATCTAATCGTCAACCCCGGAGGAGGCGAAAAAACCGAAGATAAACGCATTATGGCGAGTATATTCAGTATCTATAACCTCTCTTCGCGTCAGGACATTCTGAAACGCGCGATGGATACTGAAGACATGGAAGAGATTTGCAAAGCTTTAGGGGCAGAATACGATGATACCCTGCTATTACTGTATCAACGCGGCTGTTATAGCCAAAGTTTGAGTGATGCCAAGTCACTCAATGCAGAGCCACTCCAAGCGTCACGTATCAGACATCAGAGCGTATTTTAAAAACAAAAAAGCCGCTATCGTGCGGCTTTTCTTCAATTCTGATTGCTTGGTATTACTAGGCAGAACAATTACCCGTCTGCTTTGCTTTCTCAATTATAAGCTTTTGATCATTAATAGAATCATGAACGACCTGCTCGAAAAACTTCTTTTTGTCACGAGATGAAGCATGTCTAAAGAAGTCTGAAAATGCGGTCGATTTTACTTTTTCACGCTTAGCAGCAAACATATAACCTCCTGCTACTTGTTCAAGCCAACTATGGCTTCTAACGATTCACGATTGTACTTTTTGCGCAATAGAGCGTCAATGTCACTAACATTAAAATGTGGGTTCTCATTAATACCGTCAATATTTTTTTCAATAAAAATGATATCTACATTATGTTTAAAGACTTGTTTTAACTCACTAACTACGCGTTGTGACTCCATAAATTGATTAACGAAAACGTCTGGAGGAACACGGCGACCTTCTACGATTTCCCTTGCTTTTACCAAACACCATGCTTGCTCTGGCTCTTGGTATACAAAAATAATCTGCACATAACGACCTCGTTTTAACGAGCGCTCTATATTGTCTTTTGCCTTGCTAAAACTCGACAATGTAGAATCTAGAATAAAACTAACATCTCGTTGCAGAGCTCGATCGTGGATCGCTTCTACCAAAAGTGTAGCTGGCGTTTGGAACAACGGTGAGTTTTGCCCATCATAATCCTCAAATTCTTTTCGCAATTCATCGTTTTCAATATGAACTGGGTCTATACCACACTTTTCTTGAAAAACTCGAATCATGTTGCGCGCAACTTCTGTTTTCCCCGCACCAGGCGAACCTGCCATAAATACCGAAACAGCAGAATCCTCCTGTGGTAAATGATCAACCAAGCGCTTCGCGACTTTCTTTTTAATCGCCTTGGCTTCCTTGATTGCCTTTGCGATTATCGCTTCATCATGCATTGTTTATTGTCACCACTAAGGTCGGAGTTAAACACTCTTGCAACGACAACCCTCCGTGATTGTAATGATCTCCTGCAACGAAAGCTGAAATACCAGGAGCCATAGCAATTGACACGTCAGGATTCCAAAACCATGGCATCACCAGGCCGTCATGCTGTACGTTATCTTTTAAAATAGCGCAGCGGCGTTGGCGATTCTTGCCAAGCGATTTGTGTAGATCCGCACTCGGTAGTCCATCAGGCACCCACAGCCAACCATGATCTGTCACTATCGTCACTTTCCCCCAGCCTGCATCAACTAAGGCACGTATTCGCGATACCACATCATTCAATACCCCTTCAATAAACAGAGGTAATTTACGTTGTTGTGCGTGACCTAAGTTATCTAGGTCGCCCGTCTGCACCCATGCCAATCCCTGAGGATCGCCCGTTTCCAAGCCATCTAAATATTGCCAACCATTTTCAGCAAGTAATTTTTTGAGTTGGTGACTACTAAATTCAGCATCCGTATCTGCTACAACGGGTTTAAAATAGGCGTTATCAAGCTGCCCCTTAAGTAAGTCCACTACAGGCGTTACAGCGGCCTTCGCAGTCGCAGTGAGTGAAGGTAATGCGGCCCACCGGGTCGATAAGTGGCTACTGAGCCCTACGTCCACCAGCTTTTGCTCCAGCCATTTGGCTGTATCAAAACGTAAGCCATCAACAAAAAACAGCACATGACTAGCTGTTCGGTAATTGCCACTTGGCTCATTCACTTGGTTATGCCCAGGGTAATATTGCGTTTCAACGAGTTGTTGAAAGTTTAATGTGGTTTGTTCAAGCCAAGGGGTATAAATAACACTCAGTACTTGCGCGAGTGTTTCTTGCTGGTGGATATCTTTAGCTTTTGCCATTGCCTTCAAAACCGCAGCATCAACCTGCCAAAACTGCTCTTGGTAATGCTGTGCCATAGATTCCGGTGTGCTGCCTGAATAAACTCGCTCGGTATGAGTCAGTACAGTCATCACCTCTCGGAGAATCTCAAGCCAGGGCGAATAACCCAGTCGAGTCCAAAGCCAAGATTGTCTCGCAGCTTGAGTATGCCAGATTTGCTCTAATGCTGCTTTAATCGCCTGTCTATCTTGAGTACTAACACGTTTAAATGTAGCCTCAATATCTTGATCGTCCCTAATGTTTTCAGACAAGTAATTTTCCGGGTTTACCGCACTCAATCCATCAAAAGCGATGCGCTTTAATTGTTCAAGCAAGTTGGGTAAGTTTATCGCGGTATCGGCAAAACGGGCCCAAACTGGCTGCCAGGCATGCTCAGCCTGACACAATAAATGCAGTGCAGACTCAATATCGCTCGAATCCGCTTTGAAGCCATATTGATTGAAGCACGAAGTGCTAAATACATCCCATTTACTGCCCTGCCACAGTTCTTGTTTCTCGTGTGGGTTGTTTAACCAACTTAAAATATCACGCGGAAGATCATCCATTACTAAGGCATAAAAATCATCAGCTTGAAGTTTTCGACCTTGCAGCTTGTCTATGGGGGTTTCGAGTAATTCTGGTAATATTTGTACAATAGCTTCTTGCGTACGCTTGTCTTTGGCGATATCAAACTCAATGCCTACTGCGGGGTTGGTCAAAAACGCACTGACACTCCAGTCTCGCCCTGCAGTGTTGTATACCCACCAACAACCACGGTATTGCAGCTCCGCCAGCGGTTGCAAGCGCTCCGGACAAGATTCGATAGCGCGCAAGTCTTTACGCTCAACACCCGGCATATAGAGGATAGGCGTCTTGCCTTCTGGGATCAGATTTTCTTCTAACGTCCCCGCCACAATGCATTTTACCCAAATTGCCGGGCCAATACGTTTGTCGGGCTGATAGAAGCCATCTGGCTCCACCAGCTCTATTAGCTCTGGCAGCTGCTCCTTAATATAGGGCATTGCTTTTTTCCACTGGCCATCTTTATCAGTCCAAAGCACCACTGCAGGGGCGACTTGGCTTGCCGGGTTAAAGGTCGCGCATTGCCTTAATTGCTGAATTAACTGGCTAACTACTAACATGCTTTATCCTTAGCGGCTCGCGCTGCTTTTTTCTCAGCGAGTGTTAGGTGATGGTCGTTAATACGATCGCCTTGATTGCCGCCATATTCTAAGCCTAAGTCATACCAAGGCGCTGATTCTACATCAGTGCCACGGTCTTTTTTCCAATGAATATTGGGGGCTGCACGCAGCACACCTGCACCTTTCTTAGCCACGTCTTTTGCATACATAAATGGGCGAATGTTCAAGCGAACACCGTCATTTAGGTCTGGATTCCAACCAATAGGTTGTTCTGCTAATGATTTCCAGCGGACAAAAATATCTAAGCCTTTTTCACCAACCAAAATGTCTTCAAGTTGCTTTCTTAGGTTTCGAGCTGCAGCTAAACGAAGTTCAGCGCCTTCGTCACCCTCTTTTTCTAGCTGAATTTGAGTACTAATCCAATCATCAAGATAAGTGTAGATTAAGCGCTCTAAACCTTTGTAATCGAGCTGGTGGTAATTCACTAGCGCAGAGAAACCATCTGGCAAGCCATCCCATATATGCCAGATAAACGGACGATGTTGGAACAATTTACAATGTTGTTCAAAGAACTTATCACGTAGCCAGATGTTTAAGTCGCGAGACTTAACGGATTTCAATAAATTGTTTAATACTGTCGCAGACCATTTATCACCATAGGCAGCATGCAATATGGCTTCTAATCTATCTATCGCTGGCTTTTCACCGCGTATGGCAGGTATACAAACAATACCATCATCATCAACTAAACCATCAAACACTTTGTTCTGGGCGATGATTTCACGCATTTCAGATGCTAATTCCATATCCGTGTCTAATTCGGCTGGCCAGCGGTAACCTAACAAACGAGCAACGGCAACTTGCAGAACGGTATCATCTTCACGTAAATCGCTAATAGTGGTAGTTTTCTTCTCCTCGTCCCAAACTACAGAAGCACAAGGGTGGCCGTGGTAAAGCCATTGAGTGCAGTCGTTTGAATATGGTTTGGGTAGTCCATAAGGATATTTAGCTTTAGCTAAATTCTGCCAATTATCTAGTTCGAGTTTAACCTTTGTAAAAGTACCTGCTGTAACAGACATTTTTTTATCTAATTTACTAATATCTGATTGTAGTTGACCTGAGATACAATATTCCCAGAGGGCCGGTAATAACTCATTTTTATCCGGAATTATTACTGCGACATTATCATCAAATATACCGTCTTCATAAGGAGTAAACCTAAACTTTCCAGCCTTTCCTATTGCTATCCCTTTTTTACCGTATACTCTTTCACCTCGTTGAGCAAAACCAACTTCTAACGTTGGGTTAAAATTGGTGTCATTCCATAGAATAAGATCACTGCGACCAGAGTAGCCATTTGAATGGTCGGGGCTGTTCAACCACTTCTTAGCGATTCGAGGAAAAGTATTAAACTCCCAAATTTTTCTAAGGTAATGAAAGCCATCTCCGGAAACGCTCCCCTTTCCAAAATCAGCAAACTTTGAAAGTGATTCTCCTTTTATACTAGCTAGTTCAAAAGAAATTCTATAATCCGGGTTGTCTAATTGTTTTAATTGCTCAGCAACCTCTATTTTTCCATTTTGTAAGGTGGCTTCTTTTGAGTTGACAGAGGCATCTTCGAACTCTATTCCTTTATGGAATTTGCCACTTTCATTAGCTGTCATTTGAAGACAAATATTGACGACCTCTCCTGAGATTTCTTCAAAAGCACCTTTCCCTACTCTTGCCATGAAGCCTAAGTTTTTACTTTTTATAAACTTTTCCCTCAGTGATGAATAATATTTTAGAAACAACCAATACTGCTGGGTAACTATGCTGCATACACCACCAGGATTTAGTAATTTATGGTTTCTTTCCATGAAAGTTGTTTCTAAAGCATATTTAGATTCAGGGTAGTAATTTTCACAAAATGATTTTAGAGTTTCACATTGATCACCAGCTTTTAGGTAAGGCACGTTTGTTACAACCCACTCATATTTTCTTGACAGTAATGTTGCTGATTTAGCAAGTCCTTGTGCTGTAATTAATGTCTCGTTCGAAGCATTGGATTGTTGTTTTAATGCATTTTGTAGTAACTCCCACGGAGCCTTTAATATATCAATCTGAAGTGGCTTTGGCTCAATTAAACTTCCAAGGATTGGCGCATTCTTGAAAGTTTGCTTCATCCACCCTACAGCACGTTCAAGCTCTTCATTACCTTTGGCTATATTCTTCCACTCTTTTTGAGCTTCATTGATCGATATACCTGAACAGGCAAGATGTAATTCAGGTAATTGACGGTAACCACCAGAATTAGGATAACGCCATGCTTCCAGCGCTAAAGCAAATGCTGCTAACTCTACACAGCGTTGGTCGAGTTCTAATCCATGAATATTTTGAGCTAGCACCTTATCAATGGCTTCTTTTGCAGTAAGTCCCTCCAGCTCCATACGAATTGGCACTAACATTAAAAATTTAGCTACTAAAAAGTGACCCGACCCACAGCATGGATCGAGGGTTTTAAATTCACTTAAATCTTCTGGCCACTTATCAAAATCACCTGCGGCGCAACGCCATGTTTTTGTAGATTCATCCTGAACAAAACGCAAATATTCAAGCGGAACGCCGGGAATAGAGGCTAGATTTCGCAGCTCTTGTTCGTTGGTAGCTTTAGCTAAGTCGTCTTGTGTTAAGCGCCGTTTTGCCCACCATGCGCCAAGCGCGTTGTCGAGTAAAAAGCTCACCATATAAGGTTCGGTAAATAGCTGAGTAACCGGGCTTAATTCTTTGGCGCCGATTTTTACACCAGATTCATTAACCTGTTTTTTCTTTTTGTTTTGCCAGAATTGATAACACCAACCCAGGGCGTCAGATGCTTGGAACGTATCCGGGTGTAAGCCTGCGATTAGCTCTTCTAAAGCGTGAACATGGTTGATAGACAGCTTTACTTCAAATACAGGGGAATCCGCACGGAATATTTGCGGCAACATTTTTTGCGCTAAACGTCCTGCCAATTCCCAGCCGTCTTTCACATCCGGGTCTTCTTGTGCTAAATCGTGGCAATCTTGTAAAGTGACCGAGGTATACTCGTCGTACATCAGTAATTGGCTTTGCTCTAAAAAGCGCGCAAATAACATACGGTGCCAATGTTCGTAGGCCATTTCATTAACGAGTAACTCAGTTTCTTGCTTACCCGTATCTTTAGACAATACATCGCCAAGCTGCCTGCCATGAGCACGCAGCCGAGTTCTTAATTTTTTATCACCATCATTTAAGTAGCTTGGTGCAGCACCTTCCGCGACCCCTAAACGAGTTAGCGCTTCAACAACCGCGACTTCGACGATATCACGCGCTTTTTCAACCGTTTTTTCAAGTGTACTGCGCAGTGTTCTTTCTAATGCCGTTCTCATTTATTGTTCCTTTTCCACATTGCAGTTGACTAATTGGGTACTACAGGCCCATGTACTAATTGCGCTTTTAGTTCGCGTTCAACATAAGCAAGCCAATCGCTTAACTCTTGTTCTGAATTGATAACGGGCTTATTAATGCGGTGGTATCGTGTTTTAGGCTGCAACTTTGTGATTGCGGCTTGTAATACTTGGCTGAATAGTCCTGGTAGGGCGGCTGTTTTGTCGCTCCACTGCTGTAGGCTTAACCTATCGAGCGAGTCAAAGATATCTTCAAGACTACTGACATTAACCGTAGAATTAAACATTAAGCCGCGTTCGCTTAATAACGCATCTTGTTCCTCTGATGACAACTTACACCAATTTTCATCGTCTAATAAATCACTTAAACCTTGGCGATGTTCTTGGTCGTATGCGGTACGTTTTGCCTCGATAGCGAGGCGCAGTGCGTCCGTGGCTTTTGTAATTAATGGTTCAACCGGACACGGGTCGACAAGCAAACTGCGATTCGCAATAATGGCTTGGTATTCAGCGTCAAGTTGACTCATTACGCTTAGACCTTTGCAGTACTTCATCGCGTCATCCAATTTCTTCCAACGCTTTAGGCGTTGCTGTGCTTTGTCTGCTTGCGCTTGCCAACTCTCAAAGAGCGAGCGAATGTTATCGTGTTGTTCAAATACTACTTGTAATTGTTCATTACCATTAAGCATATCGAGTTGCGAAAGGATGGGGGAGTTTGGCGACTTTGGTAATGGCGCATCGCCACCAGCTTGCTGAGCTAACTGAACAAGGCGCTGCAGTGCTATTGGGAATTTAGTGGCTTCTTCACCTGTTGCGCACCCTTCACCCAACAAAGCGCCAATTAAACCGCGAACTTTGATCAATTGAATTGTTGTTAATGTGACTTTTTCCGGACGGAATTTGGTTTGCGACAGCGCCTTTCGGTCAAGGTTTTTGGCATCAATCGGGCGCTCTTGCCCTATGGTAGCTTTCAGTACGCCCGCTGCTAACATCGCGAATAATGCGCCTTCAATGGTATCTTTTGACCATCCAAACGGCGCTTGCTCGAAATTATCGATGATCTCTTTGCCGACTTTCATCACACCGATAAAACGCATTATTTCAATACAAACAGGATGTTTCTCAACACTGTCTGAAAAACCGAGTTTTTCAACCGCATTGGCATCGCCTATTTTGCTTGCCGCATCGTAGACTTTATTCCAACGACTGTCGTCTGACATTTTGAATTTATGATAAAGACGCGTGCAAGCCAATTCAGCTGCTTCTTTAAGCTGCTCGACTAGGCTGTCACCCTCAATTTGTTGGCCTCCGGCCAAACACACCTGAATGCTCGCAAAGATTTCATCTAGTAGCTTTTTGCGTGTTCGCTCTGCTTCTGCACGGCGAGTCTCCATAGCTTGCATTGCTTCGCGGCCAGCTTCCGTTGACGGACGTCCACGCACTTCAAGTGTGGTTTCCGCCGCTTTAAACGTTAAAATCGCTTTTAGGAGTTCAGTCCGATAAATAGGAGGTACAAAAACAAAAATAGTTGCACTATCCGGGTCGGAACGGCGCGCTAATTCGTAAAACTGCTTTTCTGGTAGTTCAGGCACTAACACACTGACACGATTTTGCCCTTCAGCGGGCAGCTCATCTGCAAAAAAAGTTTTTAACTGGCGGCTAACCTTACTTTCGCCTTGAAGCACACTAACTTGCTGAGTTTGCCGAGAAATGTAATTCTGGATTTCTTTTGCACGTAATATTTCGAGGCCTTGAAAGTTACCTCTTAAGTCACTTTCCTGGCGGCGATATTCGTCATACCACGCTTGGCTTTCCACCGTTTGTAAACTGAATTGGTTGCCTTGAACCGTATCACGCGACATCACTAAGTGCTCGTCCTCAAGAATAGCAAGCATTTTGGGGACTTTTGCACGTAATTCGTGCTTGTCTTTGGTTAGGTCTTCTAGCAATAGATCAGACAGAGTGTCAACCGTTGCGTAGATACCATATTCCATCTCGCTCGGTAGTTTACTGATCAGTAAAATTAAGGCCAATAATCGACTTTGTAATTGCTCGTCTTCAGTGCCGCCACGTTTTCGGCTTATGGTTTCGTATATGTCTTTTTGAATGACACCATTTTGAAGCAAATTAGTGGCAATTTGGTCGTATAGAAAATCGGCAGGCACCACATAACCAAGGGGCCTATGGGCATTTGTTTTTAGGGCTTCGTGAACAACTCTTAACTGGTTACGTAACTGAGATCCCGTGCCTGTTTTATCAAGTGCGGGTAATACCTTTTCCCAAAAACGACGACGTACTGGTAATAGAGGATAATCAGGTACCATCCACTGTTCGTCGTCTTTTTTGTACTCTATTGTTGAACCGCGCAAATGGCGAGCAATTTCACCTAAGTTGTCGTCTACAAGCTCTGCAATTGCAGGTTTAGCCGACTCCTTTTTAGCTAGAATGACTTTGCGAATTACCGAGTCTACGTCGGTATCTTCTAGCTGCACAGGGACCGGAAAACGCCCCATTAAACGTTGTAAATTAGTCGTGCCCGACAGCGCGCTCTGGCCTGTACCAACAAAAATGAGTTTCGCTTTTAATGCACTTGCACCACTACACGTTTCTGTAAGCTCTTGCACCGCCATCGCTTTTTCGATGCTGTCACCAATATATTGCTGGACTTCGTCCAGGACAACTAGGGTCAAAGGTAGCTCACCATTTCGGCTAATGGCATCGACAATCGCACTCACCATTTCTTCATTACTAACGTCTTTGACTATCGTGTATTGCGCTCGCAGCATTTCACGCATTTCTTTGAGATCAGCAGCAATGCCAGGAATAGCTTGAAAGACAGCATCAGCCAGTATCGGAGATACGTGGAGGTTTTTAAGTTCCTTTTGCCAAGTGTCGATTCCCTCTTTTTTAGGCGCTTTATCTTCAACAAACGCTTGAACTTGCTCTAATACTCCCTGTGATTGAAGCCATATTACAAAGCGCGCTAGATGGTATTGTTCCGGTAAACCAACCGATTTAAATATAATAGCCAAAAGTGCAATTCGAATTTTATCATCAGCACCTGAACCCAAAGTGCCGGAGGCCGCATGAACACCACCATGCTTTTGTGCTAGCTGTGAAAGGGTTTCAAACTTTGTTCTAATACCTTCGGGCAGATCTGCAATTGAGCGAGCGGTCGCCCCATTATTTAAAGTTTGATTTGTCCAAAGCGCTCGTAACATTTTAGCTAAATGTGATTTACCTGAACCAAAGAAGCCGCTGATCCACACACCTGGCTGTTCATTTGCTTTACCTTTGCTACCATCTTTTGGATAATTTTGCTCTAGCACATTTAGATAATTGTCTAGTATTGAATCTATCCCTTGAGCATATTTACCTTCGCAAACAAAGGTTCGTAGCTCGTATTCCAGAATATCAAGCGCGCCAGATGACAAATCATCCTTTACTTTTGCAACACCATTGTTAGCTAAACGACTGTTTACTGGATCATTGATAAATATTTCACGATTAAGCATCTTTTTTCCTTATGATGTTGCTGAAATGGCGGTAGCGTGATAACCCCAACCGTCCTTTGCATCGAGTAATTTGTAATTGTTGTTTGTTACCTCACCTGGGAAGAAAACCACCAGGCGCCCAGCTACATGCTGCGCTAATTGACTCACTACATGTGAAACTGATGTAAAACCAAATAGCGTTCCGCAACCTTGTAAAGCAACAACGGTATTTTCACACTGGTGCTCTTGTGTGCTGGTCACTAACTTTGCTATTAGCTCTTCGGTGAAGTCATCGTAAAGACCGACTAAATACTCGGGATCTTCAAAATAGGTTTCTTTATAGTCTTGTTCAGCCATCCAGCTCTCGAAACTTGTTGTCACATCTAAGAGCAGCCAAGGGTGTTCATGTTTAGTACAAGCGTGTTCGAATTCAGCAACTCTGGCACGCAGCTTTAATTCATCTTCTTTGTTGTATACAAGAAATATACTGCGCTCGTCTGCCGATACCGCTTTTGGCCATGGGATGCTTATATGACTTTCAAAGCTATGAAGCAGTTTTGATATTCTATCTGACATCACTAATTTCCTTGTTGTCGTTGTTCTTGAGGAAAGGTTACTTCGATGATTTCACTGACTTGTTTAAATCTTATTAGCCCATGCAGTGATGCACGATGCGCTAAATCAAGTAATACCTGCTTGTTGTCGCTTAATAACTTACACCAATAGCTATCAAACATTCGCTGTCCACTTAGACCATGGCAATGCGCAAGATAAAGAGCAAATGCTACGTTGACGTAACTCAATCTAGGTTCGTCACGCAACTTTTTGCTTCGCCCGACCAAGTACCCTGCTTGTGTCCAAGTACCGTTGATATTCTGAGCAAACGACTTTAACGACGCTGGACTGAAGCGAGTGGGATCATCCTTAGCTAAAAATGCTTCCATACTTTCCCTAGTTAATCGCTCGCCTAAATCCAGCCCTAAAATCACCTCACTTGAGGCGCGTAGTAATGGGTCTCTAGCTATCGCTAGCTGTAATGCCAAAACATCTTGTGCTTTTTCATCTAACGCCCAATACCCGCGAAATTGACGAAAAATCACGACGCTTGAATCTAAACTATACAAATCAAGTAAGTGACGGTATGTAAGCTTACGAGAATTAGTCGTTGGTTTATGTAATATATTGCCGTCGACTATAGCGTGTTCGTATTGTTCTTTGGTTGCGTTTGCACCATGAACACTGAACAACAGTTTTAGCTCTTCGTTCATCATACTTCGAGCAGCATGTGCACCATTTTTTCCAAATTTAAACCCTAAGGTAATAAGCTGCTGTTCTGATATCATGATTGAGTTTCCTGGTAACCTGGAGCAAGCGAAGCGCTCTCTACGCCAAAAATAGCGGCCTGCTCCTTAAGCGCTAAATGATGCCTTTGAGGACATAGGCTATGTGTAACTGAACAATCCACTTGCCATTGATTAAGCAAATAGCCGACAAGGGCTGCTCGGCATTCTAACTTAAGTGTTCCTTGCTCCATATTGTAATCCAACTCAATTGCCTGCGGATAAGGAGCTTTCGGATGGGGAATCAGTGTGAGATCCACGATGCGGTTCCATTGCTTGTCAGCCTGACTTGTTTCTTTTTCCAAAATGACTGTGCTTTTAACTAACAATGCGTTTTGAATGCGAGTGATAACAAAATCCCGAAACGTGTTTGATTGCCTGTCAAATCCTCTAACATGCCAACGATTTCCATTGTTCGCCAAACTATGAGGAACAATCTCCCTTTCACTTAAACCAGAAGTTAACGATATATAGTTGATTTTGACTACTTGATTGCGACAAATAGCAGGCATTAAAGTTGCTAAAATTTCAAGTGAGGGCTTAGTAAGACTTTGATAAGTATTATAGTGCTTGAGTATTCCGGTTGTATTACATGTATAGGAAAACCCTTTACTAAAACTAGTCAACACCATATCAATATCATGCTCGAATAAGGGAATAAATGAATCTGTGCGGTGATATGACTTGGTGTTGTGTATTAGCTTGAGATTCGAGTCAGCAAATTCTTTATACGACGCAAAATCTCTCGTTGCTGCCGCAGACCCTGTTTGAAAACAATCAATTAAATCTTGACGACTGATTTCCCCAATGAAGCATAACCGGAAGTCTATAAATGCCAAACGTTCCCTTTGTGCATGTGATAGCTCTTCTATCTTCTTCATATATTGAATGCCGAAATGTGATTGAGATAGCTTACTATAAAAGCAAGCTACTCATGATGCAATCAAAATGATTCGATAAAATACTTATTATGATTTTAACTTGTATTTTTTCGAGAGGTGATATTGACCCTGTAACGCTGTCAATCAGATATATTTAAACGCAACCGTTTTGGAGACGCACAATGTATTTGTAATCGAGCACACTTCAGCGTTGCTTGATACGTTCATCAATCCACTCATCCACTTCACATAACACCCAGGCAACTGACCTAGCCCCGAGTTTTACTGGTTTTGGAAATAGTCCTCTGTCGACGTAGTCATAAATGGAAGAACGGCTTAAACAGGTTTTGCTGATGACATCTTTTAATTTGATTAGTTGCATGATGGTTGGCTCCTAAACTTAACCATCAAATAAGGAAGAGTTGTAAAAAAATACGCAGCTATTGTGCTCCCAACTGAGGACTCATCGGTTCAAATCGATAATTATTCAAATCTATATCATGCTCCTGAAATCAGAACATGGAGCCTCACTATGACAACTTTAAATTCCACAAATTTTGCCCAGAACTGCATCAATGAAGACGAAATGTTATCCGCAGCGTCTCAAATCCTTTGGAATCGCCTGAAGCGCCTGGGTGCGATTCAAAACCCTTTAGATGCGGTTGAGTTTTTGAAAACCAAACTCGGAGCACTTGAACGCGAAGCGTTCGCCATTCTGTTTTTGGATAATGCGAATCAGATCATTGATTACCAAGAGCTATTTCACGGCACGATTGCTAGTGCCTCGGTTTACCCAAGAGAAGTGATAAAGGAGGTACTGAAACAAAACGCCGCCAACGTTATTCTGGCCCACAACCACCCTTCCGGTAACTGCGAGCCGTCAGCTGCGGATAATGCCATCACAGCCAAGCTTAAACACGCATTGTCGTTGATTGATGTGGAAATACTCGACCATATCATCATCGGTAATGGTTACGTGTCTTTTGCCGAAAGAAACCTATTAAACCCAAAGTAGGAGAAAATTGGTGTTAAGACCTATTTCTACACCTCAAAGTACTCGCCTCATTGTGCAAATCGTTGCGATTTTGATGATAGTTAAAGAGATACTTGAGGAAAACTAGCAAAAATAAAGGGATGGCATCAGCCATCCCTTTGCTTTGTCGTTTATTTTTTTCCTTTTTTTTGACGCAATCCAAGAACTACTGGTGGCGTATAAATCAAGTATTTTCCATCACTATAGGTCTTCTCTCCGATTCCGAAGACTTTAGTGTTTGGCTTTGCTAAGTAAGATAGACGTGTGAGTAGCGCAAGCTTTCCTAGTCCAAGCGTTTCATTTTTTGTGTCTACCCAATACTTGGGGTTCTCAGGGAAATGAACATGTGAACAACTCATCGAATATTCGATTTTAAGTGCACTAGCCCAAGCTTCTATAATCTGCTGTGCCAATGATTTTTTAATAAATTTAGGTGAGCATATGGCTGCATAAATATCGCCTAATCCTTGGAAGTTATCTTTGTTTAAAAATATGCATACATGATAGTGAGGTCTGTTGCTTTTCTCGCCATATTCTTTTACCCATACATATCGTAAATGTTGTACCTGCTTACTTGATTTGAACTTATGAGAAGCTTTTATCTTAGCTTGAAGCGAGCTAAAAAATCGCTTCATTACGCCACTTCCAATGAAGCATATCCCTTCAGGGTCTAGACAACTTGGTGGAATGTGTAAGTCAAAGCGAATGCCCGTTAATCTTGGATGGGCGCTTAACGCTTCATCGACAGCCCATTCAATCTTGCCCATAGTCTCTTTTAAGACTTTGTAATTCTTATCGTAAGGATTGGTGATGATATTTGCTTGGGTTTTGGTGTGTGTTTTCGTATTGATATTGTTGTACATTTTGAATACCTATTTAGTTGATTCAAACAATATCGATGACTAATAAAAGTTTACGCAGCATTGAAGCAGAACATAGCATCACAAAGGTTTAAGCGTTATCCCTCCTCTCATCCCTAAAACTCAAACAGCTAATACCTTACAAACCGTTATGCCCATACATGGTTATTTAGATTAGGTGTATATATTAACAATACGGAATTGTTCGATATCTAAAATCTAAGCGTGTACATCTCTTTTGATCATGAGGTCCTGTGGAAAGTGCTGTTTTTTAGAGTGAGTTACTCTGCAGTTAGCGGAACATAACAAATTGCATACTTGTAAGGATAATCGCTAATAAATCGATACATAACCGGAGCTGGCTCGTCCCTAGATAGTTCGTCAAACGGCAAAACCTTGACGTGGTTTGAATTCCATACTAAGTTAGGCCAACGCCATTTGTAATAGTTTAACCTTGATTCAATGAACTCTAGTACTCAGGCAATCTATTCAAATTCGCTTGTATCGGACGAAACTATTTAAACCTTTAAACTTAATAAAACCATATAGCAATATAAATAAAACCCTTGTAATACATAGACTATTGTGAAAAAACCACACACCCTGATAACGTTACCAGTAACACTATTAGTAACCAGATTGACAAAATTCGTTACCTATAGCGTTACCGGTAACGTTACAACAAATTAAATAGAAAATTTTTCCTCCTTAGTTATGCGTAGGAAACAGAAATGTGTAATACAAATGACTCTTCTTTAGATTTAAAGAACCTAAAAAGATTCTTCCATGGCATGAGCAATGTCGAATTCGAAGAGGCTAAAAAATGGCTTTTTCCTTACCTGTGCAAGAAAAATAAAAAGATTGGCAAACTTTACAATCTTCTAGAGCCTCATATTCTTATTCATTCTAAACGGCTAATATTTACTAATCTTCAGGAGTTTGATGAAACTCAAAAAAGCGAAATTTGTAGTGCAGTTAAGTCTGTCGGAAAATATTTGGATGACCATAAAAGCTATTCGCAATTAAACAACGCTTGGAGGCAATGGAAATTTAGAAACTCGAAAGAAAGAAAAAGGATTTCAATTGACATACATTCAGATGACTACGATAAGTTAGTTAAACTAGCCGAAAGAAAAAATGTAACGCTTTCAGATATCGTAAATGACGCCATAAAAAAAGAGCTAGCAGATAAATGGTGGCTCGCTCCTCTGATCTAACAAAGTTTATCGCGCACTACATCGTGATGCATAACGATACATTTGGGGGATGAAACGGGGTAATAAAAAACAAGATACAAGTTAAAACTATAAAAATCAATTAACTATGATTTAAAAAATATTAAGATCCAGAATATTGAGTAAAGCTTATCATCGCTCAAGAAATCGTAATACAACGAAAAACCTTGCTTTATAGCGAGGTTTATTTTCTATCATTTTAATATCTACGCTATGCAAATTGCGATTAACCTACTGCCAACTTGGCCGCTTGTTGCCACATAAAGTGCGGCATTTGATCTTTTAACTGCCACGTAATGCTCATCGGCTGAGAGCCCGTATGCGATATATAGTCCACTTCACCATAATTAACAAAACCCATGGTACGGCCATATTCATCTTTGCTTTGTTCACGCACAAATAAAAACAGACGCTTACCCATTTTTTGGTGTTGGATGTACTCCAAACCACGGCCTTTATCTGGCCGTGCGCTATTTTGCGACTGCCAGTGAAACAGGTGTTCGTTGATCGCGTAATCGTGATACATGGTGGTTGGCGAAAATTGCTTTTCATTTTTGTCTAAGGTGACAAACATCAGTTCAATATTTTGATCCTTCAGTACAAACACACCTTCGCGTGCTGGCGGCTGGCGCTCAAACGTGGTTGCACCAAATGCCACCAATATTTGTTCACGCGCATAGCGTGCATGTAGCCTCAATGAAACATCAGGCAAAGCATGCATTGTTGGTTGCTCATGTTTGGTTTGTGCAAGTTGCCAGTTAACAACGTCCATTAGTTCTGCCTTTATCTCGCAAACATTCAGTTTCGCTAAGCTCAGATCAATGGAATCGAATCCACATTCAGGTCCCGTTTTTTGCCAGAAATCGTAATGGCACATCAAGGCATGACGTTGACTATAATTTTCAACAATAAAGTTATTTTGGCAAAGCTGCTTTAAGAAGCTTAAATAGGCATGATCGTCACAGGTCAAAATTCGGTTATGAATGGCCTTTCTAAGCATTTTCAGCAGATCTTCATCAGCTGAATTTTCGTTGATTTCATCTTTAGCTTGTTGAACCAGCTGCGACCAACTCCCTCGCTTATAAAGCTCATTCAAGTCAATATGAGGATTTAAGGTTAAGAAATTCGACAATGTTAACGGCAGTGTGGAATGCTGAGGATATTGGCGGATCATCACGACTAGGCGCTTCAACGTTAATGAGGCTTGACGGATATTGCTCAGTACCATTTCTTGCGTGCGCTTACTCAACTCAATGCGGCAACCCAGTGGCGCGTGGGGGAAGCCTTGCTTTATTTCATCACTGATCGCTCGATGACTTTTACCCACTAATGCTCTAAATTTGTTGGCAAAGTCATATTCAGGACGTGAGTTGCCAACAAAATCCAACACGGTACAGCACTCTTTTCCGTCAGCTAAACGCAAACCTCGGCCAAGCTGTTGCAAGAAAATCGTGAGGCTTTCTGTCGGCCGTAAAAACAATAATGTATCGACCTCGGGAATATCGACACCTTCATTAAAGATATCGACCACGCAAAGCACGTTAATGCTGCCAGAACGAATCGCTTGCTGCTTTTGTTGCCGCTCGTGGCTGTTATCACTGGTCAACACATCCGCTTTAATGCCTTTTAATAAGAGTTGCTCTGTCATATACAGTGCATGTTCTTTGCTCACACAAAAGGCCAATGCTTTCATTTTGCCTATATCAGTGATGATCTCCTGCATACTCAGCAAAATCTTGTCAAAGCGGACTTGGTTGTGGGTATAGAGATTGGTCAGCTGAGCGATATCGTAACGTCCACGACTCCATGCAATGTTGCGAAGGTCGGTATCATCATCAATAGCAAAATACTGAAATGGACAAAGGTGACGACGATTAATCGCTTCCGGCAAACGGATCTCTGCCGCAATCACACCACCAAAATCCGCTAAAATATCACCGCCATCATGCCTCTCTGGTGTTGCAGTCAGGCCGAGTAAAATAGTTGGAGAAAAGTGCTCCAGCAGCGCGCGATAACTAGTCGCTGCAATATGGTGCACTTCATCAATGACAATGTAGTCATAATAGTCAGCAGTTAGGTTAAGCTGTTCCAGTTGATTGTTCAGAGTTTGAATAGAAACAAACAGTTGTCGATAGTGCTCCGGTGAATGTCCGCCAACCCAAAGTTCACCAAACGTACCATTACGCAATACGCCACGATACGCAGCTCTGGCTTGTTTTAATATTTCTTCGCGGTGAGCGACAAACAGGAACTTAGCTTGCGGCTTGTCTTTTACAAAGCGCGCAAAGTCAAAGGCTGAAATCAGGGTTTTTCCGGTGCCGGTTGCCGCAACCACTAAATTGCTAAATCGTTGGTGAACACTACGCTCTACAGCCAATTGCTCCAATATGTCACTCTGGTGCGGAAACGGCGAAATATCAAAGAAATGCGTGGGACTAGCCTCAAAATCTCCGCGCTGCTGGTTCAAGGCTTCTTTGAGTTTTTCACTGCTTGTTGCATCGCCACTAAAGTGTTCAAAATCATGAGAAGCCCAATAGGTTTCAAAGGTGCTCAATGATTTATTGATGATGTGTGGGATTTCTTGCGAGGTGATTTTTAAATTCCACTCTAAGCCATTGGTTAACGCTGAATGGGAAAGATTGGAAGAGCCGATATAACCAGTGTGATAACCCGTGTTGCGTAAAAATAGATAGCTCTTTGCATGTAAACGTTCCCGCTCAGTGTTGTAACTCAGCTTCACTTCGGTATTGGGTAAGCTCGCCAGATATTCCACCGCTTTGGCATCTGTCGCCCCCATGTATGAGGTGGTAATGATTTTTAGCTCACGGCCACTAGACGTAAACTCTTCTAACTCTTTACGAAAAATTCGTATCCCTGCCCACTTAATAAATGACACTAACCAGTAGATTTTATCCGCAGACAAGATCTCCCGCTTTAATTCAGATTCGAGCGACAACCCTGCATTACTGCCACAAAACAGCTCGCTTTGGCTTAACCCTGTTAGTGGAAAAATGTCGTTAATATAATTTTTTAAATCGGCTGAGACAGGATTTTCGAGCTCATAGAGCGCAGTCAGAATTTTACCTTGACTGGCGAGCAAATTGTCTTCGATAAAATCGTTATCTTGAATTTGTGTTTTTAGCCAGAGTAACAATTGGTTAGATAAAGCAATCTGCTGTTGTAGGCGATCATCGTTAGAGGGGACTGACTCAATCGCATACTCAAGAATGTCTGATAGGAAACGAGATAACCACGTCGATGCTTCACTACTATTGAGCTCACGTTCGCCCACATAGAATCGCTCTCGGTCAATGCGACTCTCGATAAGCTGCGTTATAAGCTGCTCATAAATTCCGACTTGTTGCATGATATTCCTTTTATTCTAATGGCTGGATCAATAACAACATCGATTGATATCGCAGTTTTACCGCCGATCCATTTTGTGATTTTTGCATCTCAACCAAGTTGTACTTGCCCAGTATTTTCAATGTTCTCGACACATTACTGACCGTTCGGCCTGTAAGCATGGCCAGCTCAGTTACCGATTGCGGCTTTTGCTCGGCAATCACTTTTAACAGTTCCTGGTTTTCTTTCGACAGCACATTGGAGACCGATTTAAGCGAGTCGAACCAGATATCAACGGGGTAATCGGGGTCGGGCCTTTGCCCTTTAATCCCAATCACGCAGCGCGAACTTTTGCGTTTTTCATTGCTTTACTCGCATGTCTTGAGTCGCACAGTTTACTCAAATCATTTGCTCGCACTCTCTAGTTTCCCCTCTATACTCTCAAAAAAGCCAGCGAGTACGTAAAACAACGCTTGCTCAATCAAAAGACTGTACGCTTATACATAAGCTGCATATCGTATCAATCGCTGATAATCACGCAAGACTATTTTCCGTTCGGGACGATTACAACCCTCGTGTACAGTAAATGCACGAGCAGATTTGTCAGTGTCGAATTGAATCAACAGCACTCGTTCAACTTCATCATTAAAATCAAACGCTTTGAGCCACATGAAGTACACAAGGCGCCAATCCCCTTGCATTAACCCGCTGCGTAAAGCAGCTAAATGCTGGAAAAAATCGTCAGCATGTTCATCGTCAAAATATTCGTAGTACTCCTTGATGGAAAAAGTCAGCAACTGCGACTCATCGCTTTGATGCACATAAAGCCCATCGCTTGAAAAGCCAAGTAACGCATCGGGAAGCGTTCCAGCTGGCAGCTTGATGTAAGCATCGATTGAACCCCAATCGGCATAGTAAAAACCGATATCAAAGTATTTTAACATCAGCTCAAAAGGCTCCGCCTTTAAGCCGCTGTAGGTGTAATACACCTGAAAGGGCGTAGCGCTGATCTCGGCTCGGCTTGAAATGGATCTGAGTGCTTGACGTGCTTTAGCATCTAAATACCCATCCAAACTCTAGAATTTATAGTATTGATATTCACTCACGATGACCTTGCTATGTATTTATTGTGAATTGAAAAGTTTGTTTTAACAAAGGCTGTACCTGAACCATTCTATCGACAGGTTCCGTATTTAAAAAACGTCTTGGGTCAATGGTCACAAATCCCCAAAACTGCAAAAACCGCACAATAAAGCGTGACTTTATCAACATACTTAAGCGTTGCTCCGGTGAGAAGTAATCACCTGCAGGGAATCCCTGTAGTAAATCGGGGAAAGCCGTCATCACTTCTTCAACCAGTTGTTCCAAATTGTTATGGCTTTGAATGCGCCACAGCATAAACAGCCAAAAGGTTCGCAAGTCGACATCAAACTCAAAACCGTCCAAATAGCCCCAGTTATATTTACTGATGGCAACTTCTAACATAGGTTTAAAAAATGCTTGTATACCTAACGCCTGATACTGCTTTTGCGCTGATTTTTTTACATGGTAGCGACCGCTTCGCCGATAAATAATACCGCTAATTTCGGCTAGCACTCTGGTGTAGTGCAAGGCATTGAATTTGTCTTCGTTGCTACCCACAAACTCGCTGATGCTTATATCACGTTCGAATTGAGCAACGGCAAACTCAGGCAATAACTCACTGGCCTGTTTGACTAACTTAGCGGGTAAGTTGCCTTTACTTGTGGCTTTGAAGGCGCCTTCTTGCGCCATAGCTTCATCAAGAATGAGGGCTAAATAGCGCATCACTGGGCTGGCAGAAAGAGAGTCGGGTGTGCTGATTGTCACCCACTGTAATTCATCAAAAGGCGCGTAAAGCCAATTAGCCATTTGCGTTGGCGTCACGCCACAAAAATCGGGATTAGGTTGATTATTGCGATCCTGCACTTTGTGCTGCAAAGCTGCGTTGAGTTCATCAAGGCTCAAATTTGGGTTCATTGCCAGCATAGCTTCAACATCATCGAAGACTTGAGCATGTTGGTTGGAAACGCTGCTCATACAACAACGTTTAAATTTTTTACCACTGCCACAATGGCAAGGATCGTTACAACCGAGCTTCATTGTTGTCCCTTCTTATTATTTAGGAAAAAAGCGCCGCATTTTCCTGTTTACGCTGATTAAGGGTCTTAGTAATTGCAGACACTGTTGTTTTACTGATCCCTTGTTGCTTCGCAAGATAAGCAAATTGGCTGATGGCTTCTGCCGCTTCATCAATGACTTTCCTTGCCTCATGCCAACTCCCATAGCCAGCACTGGTCGCTAGTTTTTGCATCACCTTAAGCGGTGGCGCTTTGCCATAACCTCCGAGCGCAGTGGCGTGCTCGTTGAATGGATGTGGGCTGTAAGTAACATCGTAAAAAGGTGCAGGATCCCATTGGCCGTCATCAGCTTGCAAAAACGCCCAGTTTTTACTGTGGTCGTCTTGATTAGACGACAGCAGGTTAAAAATGGCGCGGCGAAATTGCAATTGTCCAGCAGCTGGAGATTTACACAACTGACGGCTGGCTTTGATCAAGTCAATATAATCTAAACTTGGCGTTCGAAAGTCTGCATCCAGCAGCCCGCAAGCGCTGTGCATATGCAACCGACCTGCACTGCGTTGACTGCCTGAGTCGGCCTGTTCAGTGACATAATCAAAACGCTTGAGCGCCAACCACGCAGGCGCACCGCTTTTAGCTGGTGCTTCAATGAGTTGCCAAATTGGCGGTTGGCACTTTGCTTGCTCGGCCATTTGCAAATACACTGCCTCACACAAGCCTTCTTCATGCCCGAGCGCGAGATTTTTAGAGGTAAACTTAATCAGCCAAGCCTCATCTCCAGGCTGAGCAAAGGTTCGACAATGCTGAGTTTCCCCAGCAGGCATATAAATCTGCGCTTTTGGCCTTGCCCCACCCGAACTACCTCCGGCAACTAATGCGGCCAACACTTGTTGCGTATGCCCATCTAACTCACCGTGGTGGTCGGCACTATAATCTGACATTGAAGCGTCGAACAGCGTTTGCGCTTCTAAACCCAAGGTTGCCAAATCAATATCCGCGTGCGTCGCGGCTGAAAACTCAGACACCGGAGAAAAAGACAATGCTCCCATGCCTTTATCACCAACAAAGGCCAGCCTATCCATCGCCGTTAATTGATTAGGCAAGATGCCCTTTTGCCGGAAAATACGATCTTGTAACAACATGCCCCAGCCATCAGGCAAACAATCTGCAAATACGCCATGTACACCTTGATGCGGTGCTTTAGGTGCGGCTTGGACTTGCACATTCGCTTGCAAGGTAAAAGGTGATAAATTGCCAAACTGCTGCAAATAGGTGTCTGCATACTGAAAAAAAACGCCTTGCCGATTCTGGGCTAAGATCCCAACAGCTATCTGCTCACCTGAGCTTAACGTACGAGTTACAGTGAGTTTTTGAATGGGTTTAAAACTCATCTTTTAGCACCTCATCAATGCTAGTGGGCATAGTGGCGCGCTCTTTGTTAGGTTGTGTGAGTTGATAGAGCCTCTCTAGCGAATCAAGTGTCTGCCAAAGCAACAGCAATTGGCGAAATGAAATTTGCCCAGTCAACTCAAACTTCTTAATTGTGGCCGCAGGTACGCAGCTCCGCTCTGCCAGAGCAGCGCGTGACAGCTTTGCCTGCTTTCGTAACTCACGCAAATAAGCCGCATAGGCTTGGCTTACATCGGTATCATCAAGTAAGGTAAAATTCATCAGCAAAGACAAAATGGACACAGTTATATCCATTATAGCGAAATAAAACAAAAAGTGGATACTATTGCATCCATTAACGGATGAGGTGTTGAAAAATTACTCGATATAGCCTTTCAAAACTGCTATGTTTTTACCCTAACAGCAGCATAAAAACGGCACTGTTTTTCTATTGCTAACCACTAAGATTTAGTAAAAGCCACAGGCAAGTGGCAGGCAGTTTTATGGGCAAGTATTTTTGAACGGCTCCCATTCGAGAGTCAATTGATTTTTATAGGGACTACTACTCAATAAACAAACTCGGAATATTGAGCACTATTCGATGAACCCCTTACTGACGAACGTTATCGTGTGCTCATTAGCACAAGCTACTTCGTTGCCATCAATGGCTGGGTTTACGCTGATTGACCATTTCACCCTAAGTAAACAAGCGTGGTTAGATTATTACCATCCACTTAAGGCGCGCGTCTCGGAACTAAAGCCCAGGATGTCCGGCTCAGTAGCAATTGCGGATTTAGAGCGAGAAATTGCTTTTTATGAGCAATTTCGCTGCAACAAAATTCCTAGCCATTATTCTTTACGGTTATTCTTGCACTGCGCAATTGAGCCTAATTGGACATTTGCGATACAATGCGCCACTTTAAAATAGCAAGGCTTTTAGAGAAACATGATGGCAACCACCACACGCGGTAATTTGTTTATTTTATCGGCTCCTTCTGGCGCAGGTAAATCCAGCTTGATCAAAGCATTACTTGAAAAACACAGCGATGTGCAAGTGTCGGTGTCGCACACCACCAGACAACCTCGTCCGGGTGAAAGCAATGGCGTGCACTACCATTTTGTAACTGTTGATGAATTTAAAGCCTTGATTGATAAAGGTGACTTTTTTGAATGGGCACAAGTATTTGAAAATTACTATGGCACCTCAAAACAAGCGATTGAGTCACAACTTGCTGCGGGTATCGACGTATTTTTAGATATCGACTGGCAAGGCGCGCGCCAAGTACGTGAGTTGGTGCCTGATGTTGAAACCATTTTTATTCTGCCCCCCTCGCGTGATGAACTTGAGCGCCGCCTGAATAGCCGGGGGCAAGATTCGCAAGAAGTGATTGCAGGGCGCATGGCACAGGCAACATCTGAGTCTTCACATTACAACGAATTTGATTATGTGTTGGTTAATGATGACTTTAATACCACCTTGGCTCAGCTAGAAAGCATTGTTCTTGCAGCGCGTTTGCGACAAAACCGCCAAGCACAGCGCCATGCCGCGTTGATTGCTGAATTATTAGCCGAATAACAGCAGGCAAAATTTAACCATGGTGCTTGGCGAAAGCAGCACCATGCAGTACACTACCCCCTTTCCGAGTGAATAATTTTGGAGTGCATAGATGGCTCGCGTAACTGTAGAAGATGCAGTAGATAAGATTGGTAACCGTTTTGACTTAATTCTGGTCGCAGCACGTCGTGCGCGTCAAATCTCTGTAGGTGGTAAAGATCCTATGGTTGATCCAGAAAACGATAAACCAACGGTTATTGCTTTACGTGAAATTGAAAAAGGCCTAGTTAACTCTTCGTCTTTAGATCGTATCGATCGCGAAGAACAGCAACACCAAGAAGCCGCTGAGCTTGCTGCGGTGGCTGCCATCGTTGGTGGAAAGCGCTAAGCACACGAGAATTCGTGGCCAACCCTCCGGGGTTGGCTTTTTTATTTCTGCGTCTAACCTCTTTCGCCGTTGGCAACCCCCTTAAATCATCGTATATTCTTAAGCAAGCAGTTAACCTTTTTGGAACATTGGAGTGTGAATGTATCTATTTGAAGGTCTAAAGAAAAAGATTTCCGAATACCTTTCCCCTGAAGACGTCGAACTAGTACAGAAGGCGTACGTCGTGGCGCGCGAAGCGCACGAGGGCCAAACACGTTCCAGTGGTGAGCCTTATATTACTCATCCGGTTGAAGTCACGCACATTCTTGCCAGTATGCGCCTTGATCATGAAACGCTGATGGCAGCACTGATGCATGACGTGATTGAAGACACTGAATTTAACAAGCAAGACTTAGCTGAAATTTTTGGCACCACAGTGGCAGAATTAGTCGCTGGGGTAAGTAAGCTCGATAAACTCAGCTTTAAAGATCAAAAAGAATTTCAGGCTGAAAACTATCGCAAAATGATTATGGCGATGACGCAGGATATCCGCGTTATTCTGATCAAGCTTGCCGACCGTACCCATAATATGCGCACTTTAGGCGCACTGCGGCCAGACAAACGCCGCCGCATTGCCCGTGAAACGCTCGAAATTTTTGCACCTATTGCCAACCGTTTGGGTATTCATGATATTAAAAACGAACTTGAAGACTTAGGCTTTCAGGCGTTATATCCCATGCGGCACCGCGCGCTACGCTCAGAAGTGGCTAAAGCTCGTGGTAACCGCAAAGAAATTATCAATAACATTCAAGGCGAAATCGAAGCGCGTTTATCTGAAAGTGGCATTAAAGCTTCAGTTAAAGGCCGCGAAAAACACCTCTATAGCATTTACAAAAAAATGCTTAATAAAGAGCTGCAGTTTAATGAAGTGATGGACATTTATGCGTTTCGTATCAATGTTGAGAACCTAGATACCTGCTATCGCGTGCTTGGTGTGGTGCATAACCTTTATAAGCCGATTGAAACGCGCTTTAAAGACTATATTGCAGTGCCAAAAACTAACGGTTATCAATCGCTGCATACTTCGTTAGTCGGTCCTCACGGTATCCCAGTTGAAATTCAGATCCGCACTCACGATATGGATCACATGGCGGATAAAGGGGTTGCAGCCCACTGGATGTACAAAAAAGCCGGCGACAGCGCAGGCCACACCGCCCAGCAACGGGCGCGCCAATGGATGCAAAGCTTACTGGAATTGCAGCAAAGCGCCGGTTCGTCGTTTGAATTTGTCGAAAACGTTAAAACCGAACTCTTCCCTGAAGAGATTTACGTCTTTACCCCAGATGGCCGCATTGTTGAATTACCTATGGGCGCGACCGCAGTGGATTTTGCCTACGCGGTACATACCGATGTGGGCAATACCTGCGTTGGCGCCCGAGTTGACCGCCGCCCTTACCCACTGAGTAAACGTTTAGACACTGGCCAAACGATTGAGATCATTACCAGTTCTGGCGCACATCCCAATGCCACTTGGCTCAACTTTATCGTGACCGGTAAAGCCCGTCTTGGCGTGCGTAACTATTTGAAGAGTCAGCGCCAAGAAGAAGCGTTGCAGCTAGGCCGTCGTTTACTGGATTCCGCTTTAGGTGAAACCAAACTGGAACAAGTACCAGACGAAAGCCTTGCTCGCGTGTTAGAAGAGCATAATCTTAAAACCATGTTGGAATTATTGGTCGAGATAGGTTCGGGTAACATCATGAGCTTACTGGTCGCTAAGCGTTTGTTGCAAAAAGATTCGGACGAGTTGGAAACCCTCGCGAAAAAAGCCAAAGCTGCCATTATCGGCACAGAAGGCATGTTGGTCACTTATGCTAAATGTTGCCGTCCAGTACCGGGTGATGAGATCATCGCTTACATGAGCCAAGGTAAAGGCTTAACTGTGCACCGCGAAGGCTGTAAGAATATCAAAGGCTGGCAGAATGAACGTGCCAAGTACTTTGTGGTAAAGTGGGAAGATACCAAAGAGAAAGAATATATTGCCAATATCCGGGTGGAGATCATTAACCACCAAGGTGCCTTGGCTAAACTCACCAATGTGGTGGCCAGTACTTCGGCCAATATTGTCGAAATCGCCACTGATGAAAAAGAAAGTAACTTATACGTCATTGATCTCGGTGTTACCGTCAAAGATCGCATTCATGTGGCTAATATCATGCGTCGTATTCGCGTGATGCCAGATGTACAACGCGTATATAGAAAAAAATAAAGGACAGCTATGAACAAAGCAATTATTTCGACCGATCAAGCGCCAGCTGCTATCGGCACTTACAGTCAAGCAGTTAAAGTAGGTACTGCGGTTTATCTATCAGGCCAAATTCCGCTAGTGCCAGCCACTATGACTATGGTTTCTGACGATTTTGCTGAGCAAACTCATCAAGTGTTTAAGAACCTCAGCGCAGTCTGTGAAGCTGCAGGTGGTCAGCTACAAGATATGGTAAAGGTCAATATTTTCTTAACGGATCTCAGTAATTTCGCCATCGTTAACGAGATTATGAGCCAATATTTCCGCACACCTTACCCAGCTCGCGCCGCGATTGGCGTCAAAGAATTGCCGAAAGGTTCACAGATTGAAATCGATGGCATTATGGAACTGCCGTCAACCAACTAAAAATCCTCGAACAAAGCTCGCAAATGCGAGCTTTGTTTTTATTATGAACGACTTGACGAGTTGGCATTATTTTAGCAATCTGTAGCTGACAGGTTCGCATGCTAGATTAAGGATGGCATCAGGTGTTTAAACTGGCACATAACGGCAATATTCTCATTAATGTCTCGGAAACTCCCCCCCCGAGTCCCGCTTTTATTATCGAAGCGCTGGAAAAGTCGCCCTATGCCGAGTGTGAAATTAACCATGATACCATCAACGCCTTCTTTAAAAGCGACAGCAAAGAGCCAATGTTGGTTGTGGCGAAAAAGGTCGATGCGCAATTTTCAGTTGCTTTGTCTGCCGACAAAATGGAAGCCATCGCCACTTTAGTCACCGCCAAAGGTGGCAAGGTGATTAGTCTTGATGATGCCAAGCGAGAAATCGTTAAAGCAGGTGTGACCCGAGGCTATAAGCAAGCCTTTCTAGAAGACCTCCTTAAACACCAATTTAGTAGCACTCCAGGTTCAAGCTTCGAAGGTGTGGTAGCCAGAGGCCGCGCCCCACAAGACGGTTTGCCGGCTAAACTGATGCCACATGTGCAAACACTCAAAGAACGTTTAAAAACCCCTAAGTTACGCGAAGACGGCACGGTTGATATGCGTGATTTTGGCGCACTTGCCAGTGTTGCGCCAGGCACAGTGTTAGTCACCCAGCGCCCCGCCACGCCGGGCAAAGAAGGCTACACGGTGACTGGTGATTCGATTGCCGCCAAACCCGGCGCAACCTTTCAATTAATGGCAGGTGAAGGTACCCAGATCTCCCCCCATAACCCGCTTGAGTTAATTGCCACCATCGCAGGTTGCCCGTCAGATATCGCCAATGGTATGCGCGTTGATGACGTGTTCACCATTGCGGATGTCACGGTAAAAAGTGGCCATGTTGATTTCAGCGGCAGCGTTATCGTCACCCACAACGTTGAACCTGGCATGCGTATTAAAGCCAAAGGCGATATTACGGTGATGGGCAGTGTTGAATCAGGCGAGCTGATTGCAGGTGGCGATATTGAAATTCGCCAAGCGGCCATTGGCCACATGAGCCATATTGAGGGCGACCACAGTTTATCCTGTCGTGTTAGTGCCAAAGGCGACGTGCACCTTACCCATGGCCAATACGCCTATATTGAAGGCACTAACATTTTTATTGATAGGCAAAGTAACCACTGCGATTTAAAAGCCACCAAGCTTATTCAGATTGGCCAAACGGATAACCCCAAAGGCAAATTAATTGGTGGTCATGTACTCGACGCACAGATGCTTATCGCCGGAGAAATTGGCGTTGAGTCTGGCACCAAAATGTCTATCACCCTCGCGGCGGAGGGCAAAAAACTCACTGAGCAAACCGACCATTGCCTCAAAGAGTTAGCAAAAACGGACGAGCAGCTTGACGCGTTACAACAAGCGATTGAAAAAGCCGACCAAGTGAAAGATGCGGCGAAGAAAAAACTCTTATTAGAAAAAATCGGCGCAACCCAATTGCACTATTGTCAGCAAGCAGAACAACTTGAACACAAGCTCACTGAACTCGACAATACCCTGCACGAACTGGTTGATAATGCTAAGTTATCCGCCACTGTAACGCTCCACCCGGGGGTTGAAGTACGCATTTTTGATAAACAGCTGAAGACTACTCGCAGTTACCCACCCTGCAGCGTGCAACTCGAAGAAAGTAAAATCGAAATCGTCTTTAAAACTGCGTGATGCAAATGAAAACGCTCAGGAAGTGCCT
The DNA here is from genome assembly GCF_042643375.1 of Pseudoalteromonas fenneropenaei. Taxonomy (NCBI): domain Bacteria; kingdom Pseudomonadati; phylum Pseudomonadota; class Gammaproteobacteria; order Alteromonadales; family Pseudoalteromonadaceae; genus Pseudoalteromonas; species Pseudoalteromonas fenneropenaei. The sequence continues at coordinate 135,926 of NZ_JBHRSD010000039.1, read as the reverse complement.
TGCAACAACCTGAGCGCCAGGGAATTTTCTCTCTTAACTTGGTAGCGAAATCGCTACGTTCATCCCCAATCACCTCACAATCTAGGCTCATGGGAATGCGCTGACTAACCACTTGACTGCAACGCCAAGTAAGCTGGGATCAAATTATAGCAGTGACGCGACCGAGGCTTTGACTACAGGTGCCCACACGCCCACTTGCACTTGGCCGATATGGTCTTTCTGTAATAACAACATGGCTAATCTTGATTGCCCAATGCCTCCGCCAATGGTTTGCGGTAATTCACCAGCCAATAGTTGCTGATGCCAAGCTTGTTGTAAGCGCGCTTCATCTCGGGTTATGGTCAATTGACGCTTGAGCGCATCAGGGCAAACTCGGATCCCCATTGAAGAAAGTTCGAAAGCATCTTCAAGGACGGGGTTCCACACTAAGATATCACCGTTTAAACCATAATAATGATCATCGTTTTGCGTCGACCAATCATCATAGTCAGGGGCGCGCACATCGTGCTTTTGCCCGTCGCTTAACTCAGCGCCGATGCCAATTAAAAATACCGCACCATACTTACCACATACCGCTCGCTCGCGCGCTTTTGGTGATAAATCTGGATACATTTCTCGCAGCGCTTCGCTGTGCACAAAAGTGATCTCTTGCGGCAGGAATGGCGTTAGGCCAAACGCACTGCTGACCGCTTGTTCGGTTTCGCGTAGCGCAGCATAAATTTGTCGTACCGTGGTCTGCAAGGTTGCAAGGTTGCGTTCAGAACGAGAACAAATGACTTTTTCCCAATCCCACTGATCCACATAAACAGAATGCACTGGTGACAAGCGTTCTTCATCTGGGCGTAACGCTTTCATATGAGTATATAGCCCCTCACCCACTTCAAAACCGTAATCACCTAAGGTCTTGCGCTTCCACTTTGCCAATGAATGCACCACTTCAAATTGCGCTTCAGGGAGGGTTTTGACTTTCACCTGCACGGCTTGTTCAGTACCGCTAAGGTTGTCCTGAATACCATCCCCTACTTGCGCCAAAATCGGTGCTTGGACTTCAACAAGGTTGAGTTTGTCTGCCAATGCTTCACTAAACTTTTGTTTTACATAGCTAATCTGTTTTTGTGTGGTGATAAATTGTGTTTTCATGATTTAGGACCTCATTCCCAATACAATACTTGCTGTCTGGAAACCATAATCAACAAAACTCAACATTAATTCAATAACATCACAGACAAAAACCACCTTTACATAAGAATCAATAAAATATTAAACTTAAAATTAAGAAATCATTAATTGAAGCCAAAAATCATGCAGGAAATTTATCAGATCGATAATCTCGACCGTGACATCCTCAACGCTTTGATGGAAAACGCCCGTACACCTTATGCCGAACTCGCCAAACGTTTTGCCGTGAGTGCAGGGACTATTCATGTGCGGGTAGAAAAAATGAAGCAAGCCGGCATCATTACTGGCACCAAAGTGCAAATCGACAGCAAAAAGCTCGGCTATGACGTATGTTGCTTTATTGGCGTAAACTTACGCCATGCTCGTGATTATCCCGAAACCATTAAACAGCTGACTGAGTTTGAAGAAGTCGTCGAAGCCTATTACACCACAGGTAATTACAGCATTTTTATCAAAGTTATGGCGCGTTCCATCGAACATTTACAAGATGTGCTGATCAACAAAATTCAAGCCGTTGAAGCCATTCAATCGACCGAGACGCTTATTTCGCTGCAAGCGCCAATCCAGCGCACTGTGATGCCCTAACTAAAAATAACATTTTGATCTTAAAGAAGTTAATTTTAAGCAGGTGGTAAATTGGCGGTGTAAACTAAACTTTGCGGCGATTTGCAGGTATAATGCGCGACATTTTGACCAACAGAGCCGAATAGTATGGAGCCAAATCGCTATCATCGCGTAAAGCGCGTGTTAGACCGTCGCCAAACCGACCTGACGGTATGTCTAGAAGAAGTCCATAAACACCATAACCTCTCAGCCATTATCCGCACTGCGGATGCGGTTGGCTGCCACGATATTCACGCGGTTTGGCCGCATGAGCGTCGCCGTGTGACCAATAACACCTCTGGTGGCAGTAAAAACTGGGTTGCCACCCATATGCACCCCAGCATTGAAGATGCCGTTGCTAGTATGCGTGCAGCCCATCCGGGGACGCAGATCCTTGCTACCAATCTGAGCGACAAAGCCGTTGATTTTCGTGCTATTGATTATACTAAACCGACCGCCATTATCGTTGGTCAGGAAAAACTCGGTATTTCAGACCGCGCATTGGCCTTGGCCGACCACCATATCGTGGTGCCGATGGAAGGCATGGTGCAATCACTGAATGTTTCGGTTGCAACAGCGTTGATTTTGTATGAAGCGCAGCGTCAACGTACGCTAGCGGGGCTGTATGAGCGCGAACCTATGCTTGACGCAGAGGTGAAACACGCCCTGCTATTTGAAGGCTGCCATCCCATCATAGCCAAACGCTGCAAAGAGAAAAATTTGCCTTATCCACCGCTAGATGACAATGGCGAGATTGTCGCAGACGAGCAATTTTGGCATATTCTTAAGTTCTCACAATAAACTGCATGGAATCAGCATGAGTAATCTGTCCTTAGCGCGCTATCCCATAACCGAACTTAAAGGTGTTGGCCCTAAAGTCGCCGAACGCTTGAGTAAGCTTGGGATACACAGTGTTCAGGATATGCTGTTTCACTTGCCGCTGCGCTATGAAGACCGTGCAGCCACTCATGCGATTGCTACGTTAATGCCGCACAGCCACGTCGCGGTTGAAGGCGAAATCGAACACAGTGAGGTCACCTTTGGCAAACGCCGGATGTTGCTTTGCCGCATCAATGATGGCTCAGGGCGCATGACGCTGCGCTTTTTTAACTTTACTGCGGCGCAAAAAAACGCCATGGTGCCCGGTAAAATCATGCGCTGTTTTGGTGAAGTGCGCCGCGGTAACGTTGGCCTTGAAATGGCCCATCCCGAATACAGCATTCGTGACAGTTACAGTGATGCACTTGGCGAGGAAGCGACGTTAACGCCAGTCTACCCCACCACCGAAGGACTCAAACAATTGAGCCTGCGTGCCATTGCCCTGCAAGCATTGGCACTTTTGGACAAATACCAGCTGGATGAGTATCTGCCAGTACAGTTTCGCCCCACCGCCCTTACCTTAACCCAAGCGGTGCAATTGCTGCATGCGCCCCCCAGCGATGTGAACTTAGCAGATTTAGAACTTGGTCAACATCCAGCGCAGCAACGTTTAGCATTTGAAGAATTACTGGCGCAAAACTTAAGTTTACTGCAGCTGCGCGCAGCGGCGCAGGCAGTAAAAGCGGTTGCGTTACCAACCAGCTCATTGCTCGAGCAGCAATTTTTGGCGGCACTGCCGTTTTCACCCACTCAAGCACAACAGCGTGTAGTTAGCGAAATCAAAGCAGACTTAGCAGCGCCCTATCCCATGCTCAGATTAGTGCAAGGTGATGTCGGCTCAGGTAAAACCTTAGTCGCCGCGCTCTCAGCACTGTGTGCGATTAGCGCTGGTTTTCAGGTGGCTTTAATGGCGCCCACCGAAATTCTTGCAGAGCAACACAACAACAGCTTTAGCGCGTGGTTTAACGCGCTTGGCATTGAGGTCGCTTGGCTTGGCGGTAAAACCAAAGGCAAAGAGCGCCAAACTGTGCTCGAGCGTATTCAATCTGGCGCAGCACAAATGATAGTGGGCACCCATGCACTCTTTCAGGAGCAGGTTGAATTCAACAATCTGGCGCTGATTATTATTGATGAGCAACACCGCTTTGGTGTGCACCAAAGGTTGTCGCTACGCGAAAAAGGCCGCTACGGCGACTGTTACCCACACCAACTGGTGATGACCGCCACCCCCATCCCACGCACCTTGGCTATGACTGCCTATGCGGACTTAGAAACATCAATTATCGATGAGCTGCCACCGGGACGCACGCCCATTACCACAGTCGCAGTGCCAGATACTCGCCGCAGCGAGGTGATTGAGCGCGTTCGACAAGCCTGTACGCAGCAACATCGCCAAGTTTACTGGGTATGTACTTTGGTTGAAGAGTCCGAAGCATTGCAATACCAAGCAGCCGAAGATGCCGCGGTAGAGTTGGCCGAGCAATTGCCAGAACTGAATATTGCCTTGGTGCATGGCCGTATGAAAGCGGCGGAAAAACAACAGATCATGGCTGCATTTAAAGAGGGTGCCAGTCAGGTCTTGGTCGCAACCACAGTGATCGAAGTGGGTGTCGATGTCCCCAATGCCAGTCTTATTATTATTGAAAACCCCGAGCGTTTAGGCCTTGCACAGCTACATCAGCTGCGTGGTCGAGTCGGTCGAGGTGCCGTCGCTTCTCATTGTTTATTACTTTATCACGCACCGCTGTCTTATACCGCGCAACAACGCTTGGCGGTGCTACGTGATAGTAACGATGGCTTTGTGATTGCAGAACGAGATCTGGAAATTCGCGGCCCGGGCGAAGTGCTCGGCACAAAGCAAACGGGTTTAGCCGAATTTAAGATTGCCGATCTGAATCGCGATAAAGCTATGCTGTCGCAGGTACGGGCATTGGCAAAAACCTTACTACAACAACACCCAGCCATTGTCACGCCGCTTATCCAACGTTGGATGGGCGAGCGTAGTAAGTTCGCGATGGCTTAGCTGCGTTATACTCGCTACGTGATATTTGCCAACATTCACACATAAAAAAGCCCCGCTTCGCGGGGCTTTTGGGCTAAATCAGGGCGATTTAGAACTTGTATTCCATGCCAAGTGCCAAGTAGTTTGACTCAGCTTGGTTGTCAGCATCAAATGTCGAGTAGAAAGCAAACACTTTGGCGTTTTTGCTTAACTTGTGGTCAACCCCAACAGATAAACCATCAATTTTGTTACCCGCATCAAAATCAATGACTTGATACTGAGCTTTGAACGTATTAGCGCCCATTTTATAGGTTGCATTAAGCAAGTAGCCGTCCGCTTCTGCGCTGCCATCGACTTTCTCTTGAGTTTGATACATTGCGCCTACCGTGAAATCAGCTAATTTAGTTTGCGCACCAAAACGTACTGCGTCGTAGCCTTTCACTTCGCTGTCAGCCGCTAATGACAAGTATACTTGGCTATTTTTAAGCTCTGCATCACCATAAGTGATAGCGCCTGATAGACCAGATTTACCCGCTTCTTGATCTTTTGCGATGTAAGTAGCTAGCACACGGAAACCGTTCAAATCCATAGATTTGTAAGATACCGTGTCACCTAAACGGTTTTCACCTTTGAATAAACGCTTGATATCGCCTTCAAGGTCATTAAATAGATCAAGTTTGCCTTGTGATTGTTTAAGCGCCGTATCGTTACGACCGATGACCACCTCACCAAAACCGCCTTTTAGACCAACATATTGGTTACGGGCTTTGATGTTGTCGTCTTCGTCGTCAGCAAGGTCTACTTGAAATTCAACTTTGTAGATAACTTCTAAACCGCTTTCTAATTTCTCGCTACCTTTTAGACCAAAACGTGAAGCATTGCTTTTGATCTCAGAGAATGTGCCTTCACCTTCATCAACTGATTGCACAGTTACGTTAGCTTTACCATAGACATCAACCTCAGCTGCCGCTGTAAAAGACACACCAGCTAATACAGCAACACATAGCGCAGATTTAACTAAATTCATGTTTATTCCTCAATATCGCAACACGGTAGTTCGTAATGGGGAAAGATTCTGACAGGGCTTAATGACAGAAATATTACATCTTGCATTTTGCTGCAAAAATTCTGTCATCAGCTGGTAAGGAAATCGTCAAATTTCAATTTTAACCAATACAAATCAATTTGTTATAGAATTTCACAATGGCACAAAAGTGCCATAATTAATTCTCAAATTTGTCATGACCTTGATTAAGTTGCATCAGCAAGCTGACCATTCTCTCAATTTGCTCTTTTTGGTCGTTCTCGCGGTGGTAGGCCACAAACACTTCTCTTGAAGTAGAAGGCACGGCATCTACATGATGCAATAACCCATTAAAAATGTGCTCTTTAGCCAAAATTTCTGGCACAAAGGCATTGCCGCCGCACTGTAAGATCAAATCAAGTGCGATACGGCCTGTGCTGGTACGGAAAAATGGTGGAGTATTGCCGGTAAATTGTTTGGCATGCCAAAGCGAAAACGCAGTCCCCCAATCCACATAGACATATTGCTTTTCAAAGAAACGTTCGCGGTCCATACCATCAAAAGTGCTCACCGCAATGATAGCCAAGTCGCAAATGGGCTGTACTACCAACTCATCCACTTTTGGTGGATCAAATAATACCGCCAAGTCTAAGGTGCGCTCCAATAGTAACCGCGTACTCTCTTGCTGCGCTTTTACTTCCGCCATGAGCGATACTTCAGGCATCGCCGAAACAATGTTATTAATGCCAAATTGTAAAAACGCATCCCAAATATTGGGCGTCCCCGCCAAAGACAACTGTTTATGCATGTTGTTTGCCAGCGCCACATCGACTTTAGCGCGCTGCATACCGGTTAGGATCATTTTGGCGTGCGGCAGCAAACGCTCACCGGGCGCGGTAAGCTGAATATTGTTGCGCTGACGAATAAACAGATTTACGCCTAAACTTTGTTCCAGTTGGCGAATACGAAAACTCACGGCAGACTGCGTAATGTACAAATTCTCCGCCGCCCGACCAAAATGTCGGGTTCGCACCACTTCCACAAAAGTTTTCAATAAATCTATATCCACAAATTTATCCTTTCGATAAAAATATCTTGTTTAAAAAAATCGACAACGTGATCCATACTCCTGCGCAGCTGGAAGATCAGAGGAATCAGTCATGAACAACAATTTGTCTGAATTACGTAGTGCTTTTGCAAGCCCAAAAGCATTCTATGACGATGCAAATTTTCCACGTGGTTTCGCACGTAGCGGCCACTTTACCTTAGCGGAATCCGAAGTGCTTGAAAACCACGGCGTAGTTTTGAAGGGTTTATACAACAAAACCCTAGAGCCACAAAATAGTTTTCAAACACAATTTGTCAATGTGATGCAAAATGGCCTTGAACCAAGCAACGTTGTTGAACGCGCTTGGGTTAAATATTTAAAGCTGACCACCAGCAAAGCCAAATTCCATACCTTGTTTGGCCGTTCTCGCTTGGTAGCAGAAAACGTTCCAGCTGCATCTAGCAGCGACGACGATTTCTAATCTACACCCCATAGACTTGACGCAGCAGCGTCAGCTGCTGCGTTAGTTATACCCAGATCACTTGGTGCGATAGATACGCAGCAAGTAATCTGGTCATATGTGGGGAAGGCATTTGGCGTATGGATTAACTGTTCAATCCTGCGCCAGCTGTTTCTTAACACTCTCTTGACATCCCGACATTGCTTTTTCTACACATCACGATTAATAATAGTCTCATCATTGAAAATAAAGCAGATCTTGTGTGGCAAATCGAATTCTTATAGTTGAAGATACCCCAACTATAGCCAAAGTTCAAAAACATATTGCAGTATCAATGGGTTACGAGGCTGATGTCGCAACCACACTGGCAGAAACTAGCCGCTTTTTGGCTGAGCATCGCTACTTTTGTGCGATAGTCGATTTTGTCTTGCCTGATGCACCACAAGGTGAAGCAATAGGTGTCACTGTCAAAGCCGATGTGCCTACTATAGTCATGACGGGTAACATCGACAATAAAACCCGCGAAATCGTTGAACGTTATCCAGTAATTGATTACATCACCAAAGAAAGCAAACAAGCTTACCACTACTTGCGCAAACAACTAATGCGACTGCCACGCAATAGCAAAAGAACCATCTTGGTTGTTGATGATTCCATGCAAACGCGTCATCACATTTGTGATTTGTTGATGCGCCAAAAATACACTGTACTTGAAGCCAAAGACGGTCTCGAAGCATTAGAAGTGCTTGAGCAACACCCAGAGATCAGTGTGATTATTGCCGACAACATCATGCCAAGAATGTCAGGCGAAGAGCTGTGCGTCGAGGTTCGCCGGAAGTACAGCGATGACGACATTGCGATTATTGGTGTATCAAGCTCAGATCAAGCATATCTTTCTGCCCGTTTTATCAAAAGCGGCGCCAATGACTACATTCGTAAACCTTTTAACAATGAAGAATTTTACTGCCGACTCAGCCAAAACGTGGATATGTTGGAAAATATTGCCACCATTCGCCGCCAAGCGAATACCGATTACCTAACGGATTTACCCAATCGCCGTTACTTCTTTGAGGTTGCGCGCAAGGAGTTACGTCAACAGGAGTCGGCTGGAAAATCTTGCCATTTGGCGATGATGGACATAGATCATTTTAAACGTATCAATGATCAATATGGTCATGACACTGGCGATGCGGTGCTAAAAGCGCTAGCCAAACGTTTACTCAAACATTTTCCCAATGATTTGGTGGCGCGATTAGGTGGTGAGGAATTTGCTATTTACTTTACCCACAGTAGTTACACCCAAGCCAGTGAAATGCTAGAGCAGTTTTTGACTATGGTGGATAAACAAAGCCAATCCTTCTCGCCTGATGCGGTGCATTTTACCTTGTCGGTGGGACTGACTCAGGCAAGCCAAGTCAGCATTGACAAACTGCTCAAACAAGCCGACCTAAATCTTTATGAAGCGAAACAGACTGGGCGTAACCGCATAGTGAAAGATGCCTGAGTACTAAGAGCTAGACTCAGGCATAATCAGATGTAGAGTTAAATAGGTGAACCCGGTGGTAAAGGCAACGCCTTAAAGCCACTTGGCCACTTACCCTCATTTAAGAACGCCCGCACTTGTTCAGCCAGATACACTCTAAACGCCGCTTTATCGGCTTTATTACTTTCAAATAACGAGGCGCCCTCAGGCATTACCGCCAATTGTCGTAAAAAGCGATGTAACTGCGCTTGTGCTTCTGGTGCCACTTTGTCACTGATACTTAAATCGGCAAATTGCTTCGCTGCTAACAACTGCACGCGCTGTTGGATAGCGAGCGCTAAGCCACTTTGGCTTTCACTGTCGAAAATGTGCTGATAAGTGCGCAGTAGCACAGTATCTAAGCCTAAGTTTTTCGCATCACGCGCCTTTTGTTGGGCAAGGCGGTTTAAACGCTCTGGGTTTAATAGCAAGTTTAAAGTTTGCTGTGCTGCGACTTCGGGTAGCGCCATGGCATCAAAAGTAAGCCCAGTGCGTCCTGTTACGCTTTCACGGGTTTTATACTCACCGTAAGCTTTAGGTGGGATCAAAGCCAAAATCGACTCAGGTAAAGCCAATTGTGATGGCGTTAGCGTACCAAGTAATGCTTTTAATGCACTGAGTTGAAGCTCGCGATTTACCACTTGTGCACCTTTGATGGTTTCATCACCACGCACTTCGTAGTCGTAATCCACACCACCGATGAGTTTTACCGCCGCTTCTAACTGATAACGGTGGAATAAATACAGTGGTACTAGGCGCTCTTCCAGTTGCGATAACGCCTCACCGGTTCTAAGATTCTCAATACCAAATTGCGCCAACGCTTTTTGTCGCAGTTCCAGCACTCTTTGCAGCTCAGCAGCAGGATCTTGACCATTGTCCCAAAGGTGTGCAGTTGGATGCGCACCACCTGCTGCACGAGCGTCGGCATCGGAAATGAATTCAAGCCCCAATGCGCGATTTTCTTTTAGTACCGCAGCCAGTGCCGCTTTTTCGTCAGTTTGACTAAAGTCGCCATAACCATATTTAATGACCTGTTTATCCCACACCCCAATATCGTGCGCATAACCTTGGCTGACATCTAATTTGCCCGCCTCATCGATACTCAGCAGTGGATGCGGATAATCCATCACAGAGGCACGCTCCGCCACAGATGCCGAAAAGTTGTGTGCAATCCCCAAAGTATGGCCTATCTCATGGGCGCTGAGCTGACGAATTCTATCCAGTGCCATGGCATGCAAAGTTTGGTTGACTTCATCGCCTTGTTTAAACGGTGCAGCCAATGACTCTGCGATCAAAATATCCTGACGTACTCGCAGTGAGCCCAACGTCACGTGACCTTTGATGATTTCACCGGTACGCGGATCGATAACCGAGGCGCCATAAGACCAGCCGCGTGTCGCACGGTGTACCCATTGAATAACGTTGTAGCGCACATCCATAGGGTCAGCGGTTTCAGGAAGCATCTTTACTTGGAAGGCATTTTTATAGCCTGCCGCGGCAAAAGCTTGATCCCACCAGCGGGCACCATCTAATAAGGCGGTACGCACCGGCTCTGGCACACCAGGGTCTAAATAATAAACAATCGGTTCAACTGCTTCACTCACCGCAGCCGATGGGTCTTTTTTCGCTAGACGGTGACGCGGAATGTAACGCACATACATAGACTCACCCAGTGGCGCTGAATAGTCTTTGTATTCGATGCTCCAATAACCACTTTGTGGGTGGAACACACGCGGCGTGTACTTGTCATCTGGCAGTTCAATTAAAGAGTGATGCTGGTGCACCGTAAACGCATACGGGTCGGCACTGACTTGCTTAAGATACTCACCAGGATTGTTGCCTTTAAACGTCAACATCGCTTCAAGTTCAGTATTTTTTACAAACGCTTTTGAACGCGGTAAGTAAACGGCACTGCGGCTGGCATCTAAACTAAAGCTGCCTTGCTTAGTCGCTTCAATACTGCGGCTAACGCCGTGGACATCCGACAACAAATAGGGGGTGTAATCGACCAACACACTGTCGTTATCTTCTGCCACTACGCTAAAACCTTGTAATACGCTTGAAGCAAACGCTTCGCGTACACTTTGCTGCTCAGCAGGGTTAGCGGCTGTGGCGCGATAATAAGTATTGAGCGCGCGTAACATCACTTTGTCGCCAGTGCGCTCAAATTGCACTACATAGGTGCCACCTAATTGCCCACGGTCAAGGCCAATGTCATTTGAGCCAACACCGTACGGCAAACTGTGCTGCATTAAAAACGGCTTATCCAATTTATCAATATCTAGGTAGATTTTTGCTGTTGCTGGGTCTACATAAAAGCTATAGAAACCGGGAAAACGATTAAATGTTTCGGTATATTCGTCAATTGACTTAATCGCGGCGTGCGCTTGGGTTATCATAGTCAGCAACAAAGCTGAGACCATGTGTTTTATCACTGTTATTTTTTGCATAAACTTATCTTTGTTATGTCAGGTTTAAGTAGAAATTTTGTTCCAGTATATGGAGATGGTATACAAAATACAGCTATTTAGACGAAAAATCAGCGCGGTTTGTCGCTTCTCTCACATTTTCGGCGATAAACACAACGTTATCAGGATCATAAACTATGCGTAGACTCCCACCGGTGTTAGTTGAAGACGGCTGCTCTCGCGAGCTGGTGTCGCTTATTCGTACCATTTTAGCGGCTTGTAAAGAAATTTCTTTCCGTGTTGGTCAAGGGGCATTATCTGGCGTACTTGGCTCCACTTTGGATGAGAACATTCAAGGCGAAACTCAGAAAAAACTCGATGTATTGTCTAATCAGCTATTAAAAGACATCCTGCTCGAAAGCGGTTACGTTAAAGCAATAGCTTCCGAAGAAGAAGACAGCACGGTGGCTGGTAACCCAAACGCCACTTACATTGTGGCTTTTGACCCGCTTGATGGTTCGTCAAATATCGACATTAACTCGCTGGTTGGCACCATTTTCTCAATTATGACGGTCGATAAAGACGCCGACGCCAACGACCCAGCTATTTTCTTACAGCCGGGCCATAAACAAGTCGCAGCAGGCTATGTATTGTATGGCCCATCGACTATGTTGGCATTGACCACAGGTAAAGGCACGCGTATTTTCACCTTGGATAAAACCCATGGTAGCTTCTTGCTGACCCACGAATTTGCCAGCATTCCAGCGGACACCAAAGAGTTTGCTATCAACGCCTCAAATCAACGTTTTTGGACGCCAGCGATGCAAAACTATGTGGCCGATTTGCTTGCCGGTGATGCAGGCCCGCGTGGTAAAAACTTTAATATGCGTTGGATTGCCGCTATGGTTGGTGACGTGCACCGTGTACTCTCGCGTGGTGGCTTGTTTACTTATCCTGAAGATACTAAAGATCCCAACAAGCCATACAAACTGCGCTTACTTTATGAAGCAAACCCCATGGCAATGCTAATTGAACAAGCTGGCGGCCTTGCCCATACGGGTACGGAACGTATTCTGGACATTGAGCCAAAAGAAATTCACCAACGTGTAGCGGTAATTTTAGGTTCAAAAAACGAAGTAGAAGCTTGTTTAGGCTACCATAAGTAAGCGCTTAGCTTGGTGTCAGCAAAGTCAGCAGCTGGGTGAGTTTATCATTTGATAACTCACCCATTTGCTCAGCATTCGCTAAAGCGTAAATGACCCCGTCAATTTGACTACAATCGAACTCTGGCCGCGCTTCAATAATATTCGCCCACAGCTCTAGCTCGTCAAAGTCAATGTGACCCTCTAAAGTCCGTTGCAGCACAGAGCAAACCAAACTTTTATCAATAACATAAGGCACATAGTCAGTTTCAGTGTTGGCACTCAACACTTGCATGGCTGCGAGGTAATTTGTTTGCCAATGGGCAACGCTCATTATCGCCGTTTGTAGGCTTGTGGTAGACTGCACCGGAAACCCTTTTTGTTAAATTAAAACCAATTATGCCCAGCTTAACCTGTCGGCGCTGTGACGCCATTTTACAATGCCAGCCTACAGACTGCTGGTGTTTTTCGCTGCCAGCCATTTTGCCTTTGGATAACGCCACCGGATGCTTATGCCGAACCTGTTTATTGCAAGCTATCCGCGCTTACATTGCCAGCAGCGAATTAACACTGCAAGAGCAAATCACTTTGGCCGCGCCCTATAAACAGCAGGCTTTGATTGAGGGGCTAGATTACGATATCGAGCAAGGCTTTATGGTGTTTAGTCGTTGGTATCATTTACGTCGCGGTGCCTGCTGCGGCAATGGTTGTCGTCATTGTCCTTGGCGCAAAGAGCGCCAAACTTAATGCGCCCCCGTTGCAACCGGTAAACTCGCATCACCACCCCACTGCGCCCAAGATCCATCATATACACTCATAGGTTGGCTAAATCCGCTAAGCTGCGCAGCAAATGCCAATACACATGCCGTTACGCCAGAGCCACAACTGAATTGCAAGTTTTGCTTAGCGACACCCAGTGCGCTGAATAAAGCGTGCAGTTGCTCGGGAGATTTCACTAACCCATCGGCGCCTAATATCTGGCCATAAGGTAAGCTTTTACTGTTTGGCACATGACCACTGCGCATCCCCACTCTTGGTTCTTGCTCTTCGCCGCTAAAGCGTTTAGCACCACGCGCATCCAGTAGCAAAGTATTAGGGTCGTCAATTGCCGCTAATACTGCGGTTTTATCAATAAAATAACCGGCTTGTGGATGAGCAACAAAATCACCTAAAGTCGCAACTTGGGCGTATTCAGTCGTGGTCGGCAGCTCGAGCTCTAACCACCTAGGTAAGCCGCCATCCAATACATAAACTTGCTCAAACCCCATCGCTTTAAACATCCACCACGCACGTGCCGCACTAAACAAGCCTAAGTCATCGTACACCACGATAGTATCTTGCTGACAAATACCTAACTGTCGCGCTTCCGCTTGAAACTGCGCAGCACCACACATGGTATTGGGTAAAGTGCTGTCAAATGCATTAAATGCGCCACTGATATCAAACCGCTTAGCCCCTGCAATAATGGCTTCAGGCTGGTATGGCGTGGTGACTCCCGGCTTCACTAAGCCTGCATCTAAAACCACCACATCCGCTAAGTGTGCACTTAGCCATTCACATGTCTTCAAAAAACCCATTTTGGCTCCAAGCGTAGACCCCTGAAAAGGCTCAGGTATAATCGAACGATAAACTCACTCTAATCTATCTGTGTATGCGAAGCAAAGCTATCCAACCCAGTAATGAGCAAGGACCTATATTAGTGGTTCTGCCCAAATTTATTGGTGACGTGATCAATACCTTACCAGCCATTGCGTTACTTAAAAAACTCTATCCTGACTCTCGGATAGACTTACTGGTACGCCCTTACTTGGAGCAACTGCTTTTAGCCCAACCTGAGCTGGGTGTTAACCTTGTGGTAGACCAACGCTATAGTGATAAACGCGCGTCGACATGGCACAAAGCAGCGTTGTTGCGCAACACGCATTATAGCTTGGCATTATTGTTTCGCGGCTCTTTAAGTGAAGCTCTGCTCTGTAAGTTGGCTGGGATTAAAACCATAGTGGGTTATGCTCAAAACGGGCGTACACCGCTATTAAGCCATGCACTTAAACTAAATCAGAATCACCATTACATTCAGCGCTATTGCCGTCTGGTCAATGAGAGTCACGGTGCACCATTTACTGAATTTGCTTTACCTCAGTTACAAGCTAAAACTAGCCCTCTAGTTGATGCAGCAAAAACCACCATTGGCTGTTACTTTGGTGGCACCAACAAAGGATTTCGACATTATCCAACACATCTTGCTGAGCAAGTTGTGGCCGCTCTGGCTGAGCAAAAAAATACTGAAGTTGTATTGTTAGGTGACAATAGTGAAGCGGCAGATAATCAAGCAATTGTAACTAAACTCGGACTACCCAACGTACGTAACCTTGCTGGAACAACCGCACTACATGAATTAGTTGACGTCGTTGGTAACTTACAATTGCTAATCAGTATAGATTCAGGCCCTATGCATATCGCCGCTGCTTGCAACACGCCTTGCGTTGCCATTGTTGGTCTGGGGACTTCACCTTGGAGTGTGGTAGCTCCAAAAGCGCCGAATTTCAGCGCTTTAGTGGCTAATGGCACCAGTTTGGATGATGCAAAATTAATAGAAGCCATAACACCAGCCGAGATTATTACGGCTGCGCAGCTACAACTGGCTAAATTTTAATGATTTCACCGCGCAGCGGTGCCAAGCGTGCAAGGATTTGATTTTGCACGGGCACGGAAATGCCCACTTCATCCATCGCCGCAATCAACAGCTCAACCACGCGATTAAAATCCGCTTCTTTTATTGCCATTCCAGTATGGATCTGCACCATAGAGTCGCCGCGATATTCACAAGGACCATCTAACACATCACACATATGCGTTAAGAAACCAGCGCGAAAGTGCGCTACACTGGCATTAGCAAAGAATGGTAGGATCTGCGCGTCATTGCCTATCTGGTTAATAAAAGCATCGACTAAACGTTCGGCACCAGCCTCGGCACCGATTTGTTGGTATAAACTGGGGCTTGCAGTTTGGCACCCACTGACCAATAACAGCGTAGCAAACAATACCGCTTTCATCAGAAGCTCCCCATCAGTGAGATATACCAACCCGTTTGCTTATCTGCCCCGGCTATGCTGCCAAGGTCTAAATAGGCTGCGGTAATACTAAACGCTTTATTTGGAAACCAAGCGACAAACACATCCCGCCAATGTGATTCTGCCAAACCTAGGTTGTCTGGTTTTTCGCGAAACTCCATACCAACTGCCCAGTGCGGCGTGATGAAAACTGCGGTACTGGCCTCTTTTAGCCAATTGCTTTGCGACTTAGCGCCACCATAACCTAATAGCCCCAGTTGGTTCGCTTCAGAGTGGCGCAGCGTGGCATTCCAAAACCAGTTGTAACCGCCAATTGCGCCCAAATGTAATTTACTGGCCGCAATATATATATCGTTCCCAGCGGTGCGCTCTGCGCCAAGTAATTTTGCAACACTGCCATCATGGAGCTGTTTGTGTTGCCAGCCAACACTGACTTGCGGATAAGGGCTATACACTATATCGCCAAACAGCCGTAATTTAGCGCCAAACACCAACTGTTCAATGTCGGTGTTAAGCGCAGGCACGGCAAATTGTTGCTCAGCAACACTGAGTTCAAGTCGGTCAAGAATGTTGGTTTGTACCCCACACACATCTAAGCGATAGTCGCGTACATCTGCGCGACTACAAAAGCCACTGACGCTCCACTCGTCTTCACTGGCGTAACCCGCTAATTGCGCCCAAGGTACTAACCCCCCGCCACCACTGCCTTCAACTTGAGCAACACCCGGCGTGGCAAGGATTTTGCCACTGGCTGCATAACCACTACAGCTGCAGAGTAATAACGCGAGACTAACCTGCTTCATGATACTCCCCTAGCCACTTACCAAACTCTAATGCAGGTAGCGGCCGACTGAGATAATAACCCTGCGCGTAGTCGCAACCCATATCACGCAGCAGCGTTAAAGTAGCTTTAGTTTCGACCCCTTCGGCAACCACGCTAAAACCTAACTGATGACCAAGGCTAATTGTTGATTGCACAATACATTGATCTTCATGCGACTCGTCGAGCTTTAAGATAAACACTTTATCTAGCTTAAGCTCATCAATAGGAAGCATTTTTAAACGTCCTAAAGAGGTTTGCCCGACCCCGTAGTCATCCAACGACACCACCACACCCAGCTCTTTTAAGCTTTTCAGTGCGGCAATACCTTTGGCTTCGTTTTCGATCATGTCGCGCTCAGTAAGCTCGATAGTCACAAGCTTAGCGGGGACTTTATAAGTCAGTAAAATTTGCTGCAAGTAGGGTAAAAAGGCTTCATCGACTATATCCTGCGCAGAGACATTAATGGCCGCTTTCATGGTGATCCCTTGGCTTTGCCATTGCGCAATTTGCGCCACCACAGTCGCGATAACCCATTGTGTCAGCTCTACAATCAAGCCCGATTGTTCGGCCAAATCAATAAACAATTCTGGCGATACCCATTCGCCGCTATTGCGTCGCCAGCGGATCAAGGACTCAACTTTATCAATGGCTTGTGTCCGCATGTTGAGCTTAGGCTGGTAGGCCATAAATAATTGCCCATCATTGGCGCTCAGCGCTTGCTTCAACTCATCAATTAACTGCAAACGAGCAAGATGTTCTTCGTCTTCGCCTTGGCGATAATAGTAAACTTGACCACCTTCCCCTGCCGCATTGTCGAGCGCAATTAAAGCTCGGCGTAATAAATCATCGGCATTGTCACCTTGCTCAGGCGCCACCACGACACCTAAACTAAACCGTAAGTTAATTTCCAACCCTTGCACCGCATACTGCGCCTCAAGATGACGCTGTAACTCGGCCACACAACGAGCCACGGGCCACTCGTCACGACTTTCTAGCAAGAGTAAGAATTCATCGCCGCCTAGGCGAGCAAAACTCGCATTCAACCCCTCGGCCATCACTTGCATCCGAGCGGCTACCATTTGAATGCATTGGTCGCCAATTTGCGGCCCCAACTTATCGTTGATGTGGCGTAAGCCTTTAATATCTAAAGCCAATAAAAACTGATTGGGCTGCTTTTGTAAACGCTGTGACAACGTCTCCAAAATAGCGCTGCGGTTTAAAAACCCAGTTAGGCTATCGTGGCTGGCTGCAAAGCGAATTTGCGCTTCACGCGACTGAATATCCGAGCCCATTTCATGGAAGGCGTCCACTAACGCGCATATTTCTGAGCTTGGTTTTTTCTCTGCCATGGTGGCAGCATAATTACCTTGGGCAAACGCTTTAGCCATTTTGGTCAGCTGTTGCAGCGGGCGAGTCAAATTACGCGCCAAGAAGCCACTGGCCAGTAAGCCAATTAAAACCGTTGCGAGCGACAAGCCTAAAATGGTCAAAACCAGCTGATCAAACTCCGCATAATCGTTACGCAGATCAGCACTTAACACCACACTGATTGGGTTATCCTGCAGCGCTGGCAGCTCTAATTCTGCATTCGCATAGGCTGGAGCATCCGTTAGCAAACGGTGGACAGATTGGCTGTCCATATAGGCGAGTACATCAAAATCAGTATTGTTGGCTGCGCTTGCCACTGGCAAACTGGTCACGGTTAAGTGGTCAACTTTAGCAAGAATGCTCACTTCCATGCTGGTTAAATCACGCAGTTCTTGGGTAACTTTTGGGGTAATGGCAAAGCCCACCAAAGTGTAGGCAATGGTACGTGGCGCTTTCACGGGGAGGATAATGGCTTGATACAAAACCTTATCTATCACCAAAAACGTTGATTCATTATTATGCGACTGCAACTCACGCATCAGCGCTGGCGTATCCTCCGGCAGGGTGATATTTTGCTGATTAGACGAGATTAAATTGCCTTGCGTATCAAGTAGCAGCATCAGCTCAGCATCAATACGTTGGCTATGGTTAAAGAGTGCACTGGCAATGGTGTCAGCATCGCGCGTTGCAATCGCTTGTTTAAAGCCAAAATCCGCAGTTAAAACATTAGCAGCAGTCAGCAGCAAACGTTCTTTGGCTTGTAGGTACTGCTTATACACGTTTTGCGCGGTATTGATGGCGTCTTGAGTCTTACGCTCGTTAAACTGATTAGTTGACCACCAAAATCCCGTTAAGCTGGCTGTTGCTGTCAGTATCACTAGGCCGATACAAAGCGCAATGATACGATGCTTTAAACTAGTGAGCATGATTTCCCTTAAATTTGTCCGCAAACGACTGACGTGGCGCTGGAGCCACCGTCGCAATGCGTAACGGCTGTTGTTGTTTTATTTGCTGCCATTGGGTTGTCCACACTTCTTCTGCGCCGATTTGTTGTTGAGGATGCCAAAGTCGCAGCTGCTGAGTGTCAGTGAGACTCGGTAAGCTAATTTCACCACGCTCATTACTCACATAAGTTGCACTAGATGCCGCGACATAAATATAACCCACCATAGAATCATGGATATTACAGCCAAGCACCACAACCCCAGCGGTTGGAAAGGTCAAAGGCGCGCCCGGCGTACCGTGATATAAACGCAGTTCAAAGGGTTTGGTTTTAGAAAATGAATAAACATGATGACGAATATCATCACTATTAGGAAAACTCACCGCCTGACCTGCGGTGATCACCAACACATGGGGTTGGAACTGCTGGTTTACTTGATCCATAATCGCATTCACGGCTGGCGCAGGGGTGGTATCACCAACTAACTCGACGACCACACCAGCGAGTGGGGCGCCTTGCGCATCAGTCACATATAATGTGTGTGCATAAGAAGTGGTCGCAACACTCAGGGCAATACCGCACACCCAGTCGCGCCACCTGCTCAACTGCATTCGCATACTAGGCTCTATTTTTGTTTGAAGTGCAATGTACTAAGTAAAAGAGGTTTGCCGAACAATTGCAAGAGGGATGCGGGAAAAGCGCAAAAAAACCGCGCTCCCCCACTGATTTTGTTGCCTAATTAGTCAATTAAGCCGTATTGCTGATCTAGAATAGCGATGACTTCACTACGAGGATCGGCTGGGATAGTCAGTGTATGGCCGACAATCTTGCTGGCAATGCCCACATAAGTCTCTGATACAGCAAGCATCACAGCTTCTGGTAGTTTATACCCTGTAGCCAATGCTTCACGCTCCGGCATACGGTCTTTATTTAACAATACGTCGCTGTCAGGCACGGTATTGATGAGCAATTGGCGGAAGCCTTCTTTCGAGTTCTCAACAATTTTGCCGTCACGGAAGGCTGCACCATCCCAAATCCGTGATGAATCAGGAGTACCCACTTCGTCGATATAAATCAGTTTTTCAGTTCCATCGACATCTTCAACGTAACCAAACTCAAACTTGGTATCAACAAAGATTTGGTCTAGTTTCGCCAGCTCCGCAGCAATCACATTAAAACCTGCAGTCAACAGTTGCTCATATTTATCGACATCAGCGGCAGATTTAAAATTAAACGCCGTTAAGTTATTGAGGATATTTTGACGCGTGATGTTTACATCGTCCTGTGCAGGCACCTCTGCCACACCGGTAATGATCCCTTTGGTCGATGGCGTGATGAGTAACTCGGCCAATTTCTGATTGGCGGTTAAGCCTTCTGGTAAATCAATACCACAGAAGTTACGTACACCCTTGTTGTAGTCACGCCACATGCTGCCAGTAATATATTGGCGCGCAATCGCTTCCACTCGCACCGTGCTGGCTTTACGCACAATCCACACATAAGGGTGTGGAATATCTACAATGTGATTGCCAGCAAGGCCAGCTGCATCAAATAATTTAAACCAGTGCGCGGCCACACTGTTCAGTGCGATACCTTTACCCGGTACGCCATTGAGGCCATTTTCGCCTTGCCAGATACAATCAAACGCGGAAATACGGTCTGAGATCACCATAATAGCCAGCTCAGTACCTTCAGGTACTTTGTAGCCTTTTTCAGCGATTAAGCGGGCACTGTCAGCATCGGTCAACCAATAAACTGAACGTACTTTACCGCTGTGTACTGCACCTTTGGTGCGAATTGGCAGGTCGTCGTTGACGTCTAAAACTTTGTAGCTACTCATTGTATCTCCAGAAATGGCTGTGCCTTGCTAAAGGGCACAAAATAATGAGGGGGTTAGAGGCGTGTATAATAGTCGAGCGAGGGTAAAATCACAATTGTTTGCCCGCTTGGCGTACTGATAAGCGCACCTAAAACGCAAATTTTTGGCGTTAACCGCAGGGTACTGTTGCCCTCTACCGTTCTCAGGTAGCATGGGGCAATTTCGTGTTTTGGAATCGTTATGCTAACCGCGAGTAATCTACATTTTCAGTGGCCGTCACAGCCCTCGCCCACTTTAGTGATTGAGTCTTTTCAGCTCGCCAAGGGCGAAAAGCTGTTTTTGTACGGCCCAAGTGGCAGTGGCAAATCAACCCTGCTTGGCTTACTGGCGGGTATTCACGGCTTGCAACAAGGTTCTATCACTATGTTAGGGCGTCAATTAAACACGCTCACTGCAGCCAAACGCGACCACTTCCGGGCTGACCATATTGGCACGATTTTCCAGAATTTTAATTTGTTGCCGTACTTAAATCCGCTGGAAAACGTCTTACTCGGTTGCAGCTTTTCTACTTTGCGCAGCCGCAAGGCTAAAGCCACTAGCGGCAGTTGCCAAGCAGAAGCACAGCGTTTGCTGACTGAACTTGGCCTAGATGCCAGCACTTGGACGCGTTCTGTCGCCGAGCTGAGTATTGGTCAGCAGCAGCGGGTAGCGGCTGCACGTGCGCTGATAGGCGAGCCGGAACTGATCATTGCCGACGAACCCACTTCTGCCCTTGATAGCGACAGCCGCGAAGCCTTTATTAATTTGTTGTTCTCACAAGCCAAACGTTATGATGCAACCATCTTGTTTGTTAGCCATGACCGCAGCCTTGCCCCGCTGTTTGATAACAGCGTGAGTTTACTTGCGCTTAATCAAGCAGCCAGCAGTGAGCCTATAAACAACAATAAGGAAGCGCAATGAAGCTTGTTACCTTAGCGCTGAAAAGCACTTTTAACCGCAAGTCGAGCGTCTTAGTGACACTTTTGACCATTGCCATCAGCTGTATGCTATTGCTCAGTATTGAACGGGTGCGGGTGGAGGCCAAACAAAGCTTTAGCAATACCTTATCTGGCACAGATTTAATTGTTGGCGCGCGTACTGGCGATATTCAGCTGTTACTCGCCTCTGTCTTTCGTATCGGCTACACCAATAACGGCGTATCTTGGCAAAGCTATCTCGATATCACCTCACAACGAGGCGTGGCATGGGCAATTCCGCTCAGTTTAGGGGATAGCCACAAAGGCTTTGCGGTGCTTGGTAGCGACAGCAGTTATTTTCAGCATTATCGCTATGGTAAAAAACAACTGCTTAGTTTTGCGCAAGGTGGCCCGTTCCAACAGGCCGACCAAGTCGTGCTTGGCAGCGAAGTCGCGGCAACATTAGGGTATCAGCTCGGTGATAAAATTGTGGTTTCCCATGGTATGGGGAAAACCAGTTTTCATCATCATGATGCCCATCCACTTACTGTGGTCGGAATATTAAAGCCAACTGGTACCCCAGTAGATAAAACGCTACACATTCCACTGCGGGCCATTGCCGACTTACATAACGAGGCCTCGTCAACACCGCATGAACATGAACATCACGAAGACGACCACCAACATAACGAAACGCCGGACTTAATTGGCGAGCCGACTCAAATCACGGCGTTTTTATTAGGCTTTGAATCACCACTTTATACCTTGCAAGTACGGCGCAATATTAATCAATATAAACATGAAGCCTTACTCGCCATTATGCCCACCGTCACCTTACGTGATTTGTGGACCATGTTAAGTATGGTTGAAAAATTGCTCATGTTGTTTTCTGCTATTGTGGTGATTGTCAGCCTACTTGGCATGCTTACCACTATGCTGGCGTCACTGGCGCAGCGCCGTCGCGAACTTGCCATTTTACGCTCAGTGGGCGCACGCCCTTGGCATATTGTGCTGTTGCTTACTGCTGAGGCAGCGCTTATCACCAGTTTAGGTTGTGCACTTGGAGTGGGGCTATTTTATCTCTTAGTTGCTAGCACAGAAGGCTTTATGCAAAGCCAATTTGGCGTTAATCTCAGCCTTACTTTACTTAGCCACAATGAAATGGGGCTGATTGCCCTCATCATCACAGCGGGCACATTGATGGGCTTAGTGCCGGCGTTAAAAGCCTATTTTTATTCTCTTGCCGATGGCATGAGCATTAAACTTTAAAAGGTCGTACATCATGAAGCATATTCTCACCGCACTACTGCTATTTGTTGCCACCAGCAGTTTGGCCGAACCACCCAAAGAGCTATTCTGGGAAGACTTAATTCCTAAAGGCCACATACAGATCAGCAACCAAGCAGCTGCATCCCATGAAGGCGCTGAGCAAAATTGGGTGCAACCCGATTTAGACGCACCGATAGTGCCCGAACTCAACGGCAAAATGGTTACACTACCTGGGTTTGTAGTACCGCTTGAAGGCGACAGCGAAATCATCACCGAGTTTTTACTCGTACCTTACTTTGGAGCCTGTATTCATGTGCCGCCGCCACCACCAAACCAAATCGTCCATGTTAAAATCAAAGGCGGTGTGCCTATTGAAAGCCTCTATGATGCCATCAGCGTGACTGGCACTTTAAAAGTCGAAACGTGGAAAGGGGAATTGGCGCAAACCGGCTACACCATGGAAGCCGTCGGCGTCGCACCGTTTCAGCTTTAATATCTACAGCAGAGTTCCTTTGCCATCAATCAAGGTGCCAAAGGAACGCTTTGTGTCAATTTAAACTTCAACTACACCCTACTCATCTAACAACTCCTCTTTGCCTTGGTAATGCAATACCAAAGGCTCTGAGTAGTTGGGCACATCGTCATAGCTAAATACGGCGTAGTATTTACCGAGCACAGGGTTACCAAAATTATCTAAGGTGTATCCGTCTTTGCCGCCATAGAGTTTCACACCATCAAAGGGTGAACGCGGTGCATGAAAACGGTTTCTCACCACAAAGCTACCGACAAAGTCTTCATGCTCAGGGTTGCTCCAAGTCAGTTTCACCACCCCATTGTCGGTTTGCGCTTGTAAGTTGGTAGGTTTAGGCAAGGCAGTTTTACGCCGCTGAATATAGCGAATGGTAAGCTCGGCAGGCTTTTCATCTTGGCAGCTGGTCCACTGCACTAAAGCATCGGTAGCTTTGGACTCGGCAGTGGCACGGATAATAAAATAAAACGGTCGTTTGGCCTGAAACAAACGCTCTAACTCTAGCAAGCTAAAGCTATCAAAGTTAAAGTGATGCACCGCGCGCTCTTTGAGCTGCTCGTTACTGACTTCATAACCTATATATTCGATTTTTTGCCGCTGCTTCACATGGGCAAAATCCACATCTTTCAGCTCCACCAGCTCAATGGTAAAGCGCACATCTTTGGCTGAGGCTATGGCATTACTGCTGCGTACCGTTAAGCGCGCGCCGGTAAACACGGTTTTTTCGGCATTAAGGTCAATGTTCAGCGCAAACGCCATTTGCCCATAGACAATCTCGCCTTGGTCATCAAAGCCGGACGCCAGCTTATCTGGCACCACTTTATCTTTGTAGATGGTGTTGCAGGCACTGGGTCGTAATTTGACGCTTTGTTCCTCCAGCTGATAAACCAATTCTAAGTTGGGTCGGTAGTGCAAACCACAGCCGAATGGCCCATAGCCAATATCAAACTGCATAATTTGCGAATCGTTGCCAAGCGGTAGCGTTTTTGGTCCTTGAATGCGCAGTAGCAATTTTTTACTCGCAATAAGCTCAGTGAGCAAACTGCGCTCCACCCCGTTAAATGGCCATTTCAGCCAGATCCCTTGGGTCATTTTGTCTGATTCAATGGTGTGACCTAAGGTGTGTAGCGCTTTGGCGCTATTCACTTGCTCAAAATCATAGATATCGGTGATGCTTTGCGCATCTAAAATCGACACCGACCATTCACCATATTTTTCTATTTTTGCCGCCACCCGATTCATCGGATAAAGAAAAAACTGCGCACTATGAATGCTCGCCCCTTCTTGAATCGTGGAAAGGTCAAACTGCACCACCCCAATGCTCACTCCACGCTGTTTATCGATACCAATAAACATCGAGTTATAGCCAAAATGCTCACGGTTTTTGCTTTGATTAAGCTTTGATAAATAGCCAATATTGTCACGGGTCGGGAATAATGTCCGTGCACATTCATGGCGTGCAAGGCGAGTTTTTAACCGCAGTTCAGGGCTAAAAGGCGATTTGATCTTAGTGACTTTATCTACCGCACGTAGGTTATAAAAATAAAAGTGACCGCTTTTCAGTTGCTTGTCGGTAAAGGACAGCGACTTGGTGATTGCTACTAAGCTTTCTTCACCACAAGGGCTTTTATTGTGCTCACTGCGATACACTTCAAAATAAATATCATCACGACTGGCAAACTGCCACTCCAGCTCGACACTGTCGTGATTCACTTGTTTAATGGTAAAGGCTTCAGGGCGTTTCGGTGCTAGCTGCGAGTAGTTAATCGCTTCGCTCAGTGCATATTGAATAGCGGGAATGTTCTCAGCAATGCTTTCAGCCATATTTTTCATATAGTCAGGAATATTGCGAGTGCCGACTTCCACTACTGTGGCAATAATGCCTTTACGATAATAATACTCTCGGCCACTGCCTTGAATCAGCTGTGCGGGAGGTTTACCACGATGGATACCATACTGACGACCAGTGACTTTTTTGATCTCATAGTTCATGTTGGCACACAGCACGTTGAGATCTGTGCCTTCTATTTCCACTTCGTGATTAAACTTATGCGCGGGGAAAAATACATTACCTTGCGAGTGATAATCCAGCGCAATCCGAATATTGCTGTGACGCTCAACAAAATCGCGAATGGCGCAGGTTTCTGGCTCAGAAAAGGCGTGCGGGCCACCATAAGTATTCGAGGCGGTATTTTGATTGCGCATAAACTTAGCATCGAAATTACGGTTTAAATCCACACCAAACGTGCCATCGCCATTGTTGCGACGGTTTTTACGCCAAAACGAAAAGTGATTGCGCGAATACTCAAAACCATCGGGGTTTAAACACGGCACCATATACAAAGTATTGCGAGTCAGTGCGCTTTGCAGCTTAGGGTTAAAGCGATAGTTGTCGACCACATATTGGATAAACTTAATCGCCAGCTCGTTACCTATCCACTCTCTGGCATGAATCGAGCCAGTATAGAGTAGCGCCGGTTTATCGTCGGCATAGGTCACATCTAACGAGATGGTCACCAGCATAATCGGCCGCCCTTCCCATGTATCGCCGATACTTTGCAAGCGAATTAAATGCGGATGAGCACTCATCACACGTTGTAAAAAGGCGATGGTTTCCTGATAGGAAGTATATTGAATTTTCATAGCCTGAGTTCCTGTTGGGTTCGCAGGGGCCATGCCAAGCGGTGGGCAAATGCCCACCACCTCTGGACATTAAGCCGGAGTAAAATGAGCACGCCAATGTTGGACGATTTTCTCGAGTTTTTTCTCTTTTAGATTGCGCACTTCGCATAAGCGATAAGGGTCGTGATTCAGTGCTTCAACAATTCCAGCGACGCCAAATAACTCAAACATTTCGTCGAGCATTTTCTCGCCCACCCCTTTTACTTCGCTAAGTAGCGAGCGCAGTGCCGCTGCATCAAACTCAGCACCAGCAAAGTTCGCCAAGGGTTGCCCTTGCTCGTCGCTGCCAGCCACAGGCAACACAACTTTGGCCGCAACGGTTTTGGCTTTTAGTACGAAGTTGTCTTGATAGTTCCACACTTCACTGGGCCATTCTTCGCCAGCATGAGGGTCGTTACCCAGTAAAGGAAATTGCTGCTCGTCCATGTCGCTAAACTGCTCGCCAAATTGCTCGCCACAATCTTGGCTTGGGGTATAACGAGAAAACCCAATATGGCGCATGGTACGCAGCATCCGCGAATCTATTTTGCCCAGCTCTTCCCAATTGTAGAGTGGAATATTTGGCTTACGGAATCGCCCATCGGACAATAACCACATGAGATATTGTCCAATCCAATCACGAATATAAGGGAAAGCCGCAAACGCAGTAGCACACTCTAAAATGCGCAATTTACCGTCTTTACCCAGCGCAATATCACAGGCCCAATATTCCGCATTGGCCGCCCGAGAGGCACGAGTGGCGAGCGCCAGCACTGATTTAGGCACAGCTTGATAATCCATCGAGCCACCTTGGCTGGTGTTGGTGAGCCACTCCCCTTCTGGCGGGCGGCGCCAAAACGCACACACTGGCTTATGGCCAACCAACATCACCCGGATATCCGCTTCCATGGGTATAAAATCTTGCACATACACCGGATAATATTTTTTATCGCGTAGCAGCTGCATGGCTTCGGCTTGGCTATCAACTTTATGCACAAAGTAGCCACCGTAGTTAGAAGGGCCATAAGAACGTTTAATGATTTTTGGATAGGTCGTTTTACGCAAATATTGCTCCGCGTTATCTGGAATATAAAAAATCTCCGTGTGCGGTGTTGGTAAATGATATTTGCGGCAAAAATGGGTGACGTTTTCTTTTGATTTATTGGAAAACTGACTATCTAGCGATGGCAAAAAGCGCACGTTCGGCAAAGCTCTGGCGATATCGCGGAAGGTTTCATACGCGGTAGCGGGAATGTTGCCAATCAACACGTCGATTTGCTTACTTTTTACCTCAGTAATAAAGCGCGCTTTATCATTGCCCCAATGGTAAGTGACGGTTTCAATTTTATCTGGCCAGCCTTTGAAATTAGATTTATCAAAAAAGCGCAGCACATAGTCCAAATATAACAGGCCGATTTTAGGAAGTGAGGTTTTCATCCGTTAGGCCACCTTAGTGTTAAGTTTGGCTAACTGATTACGCACGCGCTTTTCAATCAAACCCACCATAGCGTCGATTTTTTTAGCATTGAAATTAATGCCCAAGGCTTCTTGCTCTGGAGTGGCGAAGGCGGGAATGGTATTCACTTCTAACACCACATAACGCTCATGTTCGCGGTCATAAATAATATCTACACCCGCAATATCCAAACCGAGCAGTTGTGTAGCTTTAATCGCGAGCTCGGCCACTTCGTCGTTAAGTTCACGCACAAACACAGTGCCACCACTGGTAATATTGGTTTTCCAATCATCCTTTGGGGCTTTGCGGCCATAACAACCGACTACTTGACCATCGACCACATCAATACGGTAATCGGTATTGTCGTAATTAATAAAACGCTCAACATAGAAGTAACGTAAATCAGTGCGAGTTAAAAACGGGGTCAGCATATTCAGTGCTTGCTCACTGTCGATTTTCACTATACCAACGCCGCCCCAACCATCCGTTGGTTTGTACACTAACTTTCCACCAAACTCATGTAAGGCCTCACGCAGCCCAGCCATATCATGTTTGTGACAAAGACGATAATCCGCCGTTTGCATACCGTGCTGAGTTAACCAATGTGAGGTACGGAATTTATCTTCAGCTAACGCAAAGGCGTTAAAGTCGTTAATGGTTGGAATGGACTGGCTCAGCACTTGGTATAAATACACTTGAAACTGGCTTTGTTCACCCGCGTTATAGCTTAAAAACGCGGCGAGGTTTTCCATCTCGACACCGTTACAGACAATACGGCCACCAAGTGCTCTGGCGTCACGTAAGTTAAGACCGGTAACCGCAGTTATACCACGCTCTGCCAACGCCGCGACCAGCTTGGCTTCAATCGCAGTACCACCACTATTTTGATACATCCAGATCCCAACTTGTGGGTTGCCATTGGGGTAAGTCATCTAAATCTCCTTGGTTCCTTGCACTTTCGGCGCTGTGCCAAGTGCTAAACGTGTAACCCTAACCATTTCAGACTCAACCTTCTGATCTAAACCAAGCTGGGGTCATAATTTGCTACTGGCTATTTTACAAACTGCTGTGTGACAACTTTTTGAACAATTCCCGCTCACAAAAACTGTTCATAAAAGCTTCACTGAATTGCAACTCTGCATCGCGAGGATGGGCGCAATGTTTGAAAGGGAAGCAATATGGATACTCTCAACTTTTCTGAATTGGCCACCTTAGTGGCCTGTAACTCGTACAGCAAAAACAAAGCTGGTGTCGATAAACATGGCGAGCTAATGATTGAGTTGCTACAGCCGCTCGGCATGAGCCTGACGCGTTATCAGCGCGATCATATCGGTGACCATTTACTATTTCGTTCACCACGCAATGAAGGGCGCAAAATCTTATTATTGGGCCACCTAGATACGGTATTCCCACCCGATACTTTTACGGACTTTCGTATGGACGAAGAATGGGTGTATGGCCCAGGGGTGTGCGATATGAAAGGCGGTAACTTTGTCGCGCTACAGGCGCTACGCCAACTGAAAAGCCAATTTGGGCAAATCTATAATATCGATTTTTTCTTGGTCAGTGATGAAGAGATCGGCAGTGATGACAGCAAACACCTCACGGCCCACATAGCTAAAAATTATGATGCCTGCTTTGTATTTGAAGCAGCAGGGAAAAACCATGAAGTGGTGATTGGCCGTAAAGGTATCGCAACCTTTGAAATTAATATCGAAGGTAAAGCGGCGCACGCTGGCAATCATTATAGCGATGGTATTGATGCCAACTATGCAGCAGCTAATTTACTGATAGAGCTGAGTAACTTAACCGAGCTGAGTAAAGGCAGCACAGTTAACGTCGGTAAAATGCAAGGTGGCATTGGCGCAAATACCATTTCACCAAAAGCCAGCCTCATTGTCGAGGCACGTTTTACCTCAGATATTGAGCAAAGCCGCTTACTGCAAAGTATTGAAGATATTTGTATGGCGCTTGAAATCACCGGCGTGAAAATCACCTTAAGCGGCGGCTTGCAGCGCCCAACTATGGAACCGAGCAAAGCACAAAGTGCCTTACTACAAGAGCTAAATAGCATACTTGAAGAGCCCCTATTGACCGAAAAACGCGGTGGCGTATCGGATGCCAATATCGTTGCAGGCGCAGGGGTGGCCACTTTAGATGGTTTTGGTCCTTATGGTGATGGCGACCATACGATTCATGAACGAGCGTTAAAATCCAGTTTTACCAAGCGCATTGCACAAATGACACAAATTCTTACTGCACTGTGTTTTCAGGACGAGGTACAGCCGACGGCATAGGCGCATTTGCAACACTTTAACTTTACTCATTTTACAAAATTTTAAAGATATGCAAAGTTAGTCTTGCCAATAACAAATAAGGAGCATAAATCATGAAACTAAACAAAATAAAAAAACAGCAACTGAAAAACCTCAGCAACAACAACCTCAATAAGCAACAAACCGCTGATGTTGCGGGCGGAACTTATACTAATCCGGCAATGACATGTATATCGTGTTTAACCAATTGCCCACTTTATCGCTGCCCAACTTTTGATGGTTGCTAATACTGCTGCTATCACTGAGGTTGCCCGCGGTAACGGCAACCTTATTTAATGAAGTGCCCGCGCATTCGAACCAAGTGCCACACTCTTAGCCATACAAAAACCGCGTTAAATGAAATATTCCACCCGGGAGATTGTAACTTGTGCGTTAATAATTCTTTGCTAAGCTCTTAGTTCTATTCGCTGTTTACTCAATAAATCGCGGTAAGTTGTTAGCAAAATAAGGAAAGTACATGGCCACGCAAGATCAAACCGTACCGCTTAAACCCGCGGTTAAAAACCCCAATAATGTTGAAGCAACCAAATATTATATCTTCAATGAAACCGGCAATATCATGATGTCCAGCACTGTGGATGCCAGTACCCCTCTGTCTGAGTCGGTGCAACAAGTATTTGCCGAAGTCGCGGTATTTTTTGCGGGTATGTCGCGCGCCATTACGACCACAATTAATCCCGATACCAACAAGCCGTATTCCTTATATAACTATCAAGCACTGCAAAATATCATTAGCGGCTCAGGCTTATTTGTCCATGTCACTGAGGAAGATGTCAGTTATCAAACGAGCAGTTTTGGCGCCGATTTCTCCAAAGAACTTATTGAGTCACTGTTAGGTTTGGCAACTGGCACAGGGGAAATGAGCTTTGCCTCTGCGATGGTGTCGTCGATTGGTAAAGAAGGGTTAAATATCTCCGGCTCAAAAAGTAGCAGTAACAGCAAAGTCGGGAATATTGTGTTTGTCTGCGAATACCTGTTTGGTATGCCCAGTGTCAGCGCCATTGTGGTTTATGCCGATTGCGAACAAAACAAACAGCAGCTCAAGCTTGGCCCCTGTTTTAGCGAATCCTCAGTAAGCACTAAGTGGACACTCCACAAAGATACTTATATGTTTGTGACGCCCACCTTTATCAAAAACTACGCCAGCGATCTCGATTCCGTTAATTCAGATCCGGATTATCTGCAATTGGTCAATTGGCTCAGCGGTTTACTCACCCAAACCCCTGTCATTTACGATGTCATCGACACCAGCAATAACCAAGTGGTGGACTCAGGCTCCGCCCTTGCAACCAGCGTCACGTATAAACTACAAGGTCAATTCTTGCAAAGTGATGGCGGTAAATTGCAGTTTGTATCAGGTGAAGGCACTGTTACCGCCAGCAGTAACTGGACTGCAGATGCGATTGAATTTACGGTCCGCGGTACAGTGAGTGCGCCTTCAGCGATTGAGGTACTGGATAAGAGCGGCAAAGTCATCACCCAAACCGCCCAAACCTTTACTATCGCCAGCTAAAAGAAGTTGGCAAACTCGCACCAGCAAGTTTGCCACGCAAAGGAAGCGCAATGAGCTGGTTGGATTTTTTCCATTTTGGTCAAAGCAAAACGGTGGCAAAAAGCCCTGTAGTTCCCGCTTGCCACTGCTTGTTTAATGCCACCGGTACAGTGTTAATTGTACAACATCAAAATACCACTGAGCTGTTATCAGAGGCAGCGCAAGCTTTGCTATTTAGTGCCCAAGCCGGGCTTGCCACCATACTGCGGGCGCTTTCAACCACCTTAAACCCGCTGACTAATCAGCCATACAGCATTTTTAATTACCACGCGTTGCAATTACTGTTAAGTCAAGGCGGGCGCTATATTCCAGTCTATGCGAACGAGGTTAGCATTGCCCATTGCCAGTTTCAGGCGCAGCAACATGGCGATATTGCGACTACATTACTCGGCTATCCACTCACCGATGCCGAATTGCCATTTGCCGCGGGGTTAATGAGCCGCTTTGCCAACAGTGCGAAACAAATGCAGCAATATCAGCATCCGCAATTGCGTAAAGCTTGCCACGCGATTTTATGTTTAGAGGTGTTAAATGGTGCGCCAAGTGTCTCTTTATTGTTGCTCTCGCTGGATGTGCAACAACATCAACAACACTTAGCCCAGCTGCCTTGCCATAAAAGCAGTAACCACTGCCCCGACTGGCAAGTCCGAAAAGAAGTATATAGCTTTGTTGGCTAACGAATTTTAGACAACAGCTAAGTTCACTTACGCTGACAACGGCGACAAAATACCGTGCTACGTTGACCCAAACGAATTTCACTAAGCTCAGTAAAACACGTCACACAGGGTAAACCTTTGCGGCCATATACCAATAACTCTTGAGCAAAATAACCAGGTTTGCCATCGCTTTGGGCAAAATCTTTGAGCGTGGTACCGCCTTGTAAAATGGCGGCGGCTAAGGTGTCTTTAATAATTGGGGTTAAGCGCTGATAACGTGCCAAAGACACTTTACCTGCTTCGCATTCTGGGTGAATACCGGCTTTAAACAAAGATTCGTTGGCGTAAATGTTGCCAACGCCCACCACCACATGGTTATCCATAATAAATTGCTTTATCGCTACCCGCTTGCCACGCGATACATCAAACAAATGTTTGGCCGTAAAAGCATCGGTTAAAGGCTCGGGGCCAAGCTTTGCAAACACCGCATGTTGTGCACCCGGACGTTGCCATAAACAGGCACCAAAACGACGCGGGTCGTTTAGCCGCAGCGCTTTGCCATTGTTAAAACATATCTCAATATGATCATGTTTTTTAAGTGGTTCATCTATCGGCACTATGCGTAAATTGCCCGACATGCCCAAATGTAAAATGGCACTACCAACGCTGCTTTCGAGCAGTAAATATTTGGCTCGCCGTGTCACTTGGCTAATGCGTTGACCAATCAGTGCTTTTACTTCTTCTGGCACCGGCCAACGTAAATTGGGATTATAAATGCGTACATCAGTAACCGTCTCGGATGCGATATGCGGTGTTATCCCAAGTCGGCTAACTTCTACTTCTGGTAATTCAGGCATAGTGACTCACTCTAGGGAGATAGGAATAAACAAACCTTGCACTGTACTGGCTTCGGCGCTAAACCACAACTGACGCTGGGCATCGAACAAATAATATTGCTGCTCATGCTTAAACACTTGTATCACCCAAGGCAACTCCTGCCCTGCTAGCCAAAATTGCGCCGCCGAAAGTGCAGCAGGTAACTCGCTTGGTTTATCTTGCGTCATTAATTCAGTTTGCAGCCAATCAGCCAACAAGGTTTCTATTTGCTGAGGGCTCGCTTGCCACTCCCCTTCACTACGCCACGACGTGCCAATGCGCTCTACTTTACTGCCCGGGTATGCCAGTGCTAACACAAAGCTTTGCGCTGGCAGCAATAATTGTTTGTGATGTTCTGACTTTTCAGCAAAAAACTTATGGTGAAAGCCATTTAAGAAAAAAATCATCAACAACATAGAGAAGATCACTACATTGTTCCAACCCGCACGACTTAACATGACACGCTCCTTAGCTAGCTATACCCACACGACTTGAAATTGCAGTTAGGCGGCAAGTAGTAAGGGTGTAAGTGAGTGTATCTAAATTCCTCACGTAAGATAAGCACAAAACTCCGCCGCGAGGATTTCTTTAGTGCATTATTTTGCTAAAATAACCAGCAAAATTTAAGGAGTCCGTCCATGGCAATGTATGTAGTGGGTCACAAAATCCCAGATTCAGATTCAATTTGTGGTGCAATCGCACTGTCTTATTTAAAAAACCAAATCGGTGAAGAAGCTATCCCAACGCGTTTAGGTGAAATTTCGCCTGAAACTCAGTTCATCCTTGACCGCTTTGGTTTTGACGCCCCTGAGCTAAAACTCAGCTATGCTGGCGAGCAAGTGTATATTGTTGACCACACTGAAAAAACTCAAGCACCTGATGACATTGACCAAGCTACCGTTGTGGGCGTAGTTGACCACCACAAACTCGGCGATTTAACCACTTCAACACCGCTTGAGTGTTGGATCCGTCCAGTTGGTTGTAGCAACACTATCATCAAAATGATGTATGACTTCTACGGTGTTGAGATCCCTGCCAATATCGCAGGTATCATGATGTGTGCAATTCTAAGCGACACAGTGATTTTCAAATCACCAACTTGTACTACTGCTGACATCAAATGTGTTGAAGCTCTAGCTGAAATCGCAGGCGTGGCTGATTTTAAAGAATTGGGCATGGACATGTTCAAAGTGAAATCTGCCGTACAAGGTACACCAGCACGTGACCTAGTAATGCGTGACTTTAAAGACTTCAATATGAACGGCAACCTAGTAGGTATCGGCCAATTAGAAGTGATTGACCTCTCTGTATTTGATGACATCAAAGCCGATTTAGAAGCTGATATCGCTAAGCTAAAAGTAGAAGGCAACCGCCATTCAGTATTATTGCTACTAACTGACATTATGAAAGAAGGCTCTGAGCTATTGATGGTATCGGATGACACCAGCATCATCGAAAAAGCTTACGGCGTCAAAGCAGAAGCCGGTAAAGCGTGGCTTGACGGCGTACTCAGCCGTAAAAAGCAAGTAGTACCACCACTACAAGACGCATTTGCTTAATTCGCAATTTTGTTGCTAGTAGAAGAATAAAAAAAACCGAGGCTCGCCTCGGTTTTTTTATGCTCAATCATGTGCGTTATTTCACTATAAAAGTGCTAAGTAAGGCTAAACAGTAAGGGCTGGTTTAGCTGTTGGTTTGCGAATCACAATGCCGATATAGAGAGCTAAAATTATTAAAAACATAATCGTCACTTTCATGTATTCAAAATAGTCATAAAAAAATGTCCATTCCCAAAACTGCATAGCAAAACTTTCATTGATGCCTACCCTCTCCAAGTTTCGAATCATATTTTCTATAAAGGCACTGACATCAATAAATAAAAAACATAACAAAAGCCCATATAAAGGACCATCAATATGATTACCATCTAAAACAGAAGCCACTTTACCTTTGGTAAGGTATAGAGATATAGCCATTCTGTTTTTCAGTAAAAGTATCAAAAGAACATCATTAGAAATATGAAAAGAGAACATAATTAAATTCTGCATAAACCCGCTATAGCCAGATTTAAAAAGCCTATATAAAAAACCAAACTCCACATATGCAAACAAATATATAAAGAAGAAATTTACAACCAGAAAAAAACTACTAAAATCGCGACGAGCGTAAAAAAGCAAAAATAAAGTTACAAGCAAAAAAATCAAATTTAACGTTGGAGGAGAGAGCATGACTTGAACAAACATAACAAACATAAACAAGTCACCGATATTTTTACCTAATGACTTATCATCCTTTTTGCTATCTACATACAGCTTTCTAACCTTCTCAGTATTATCAAGAATGTCACCTAGTTCAACCTTACAAAGCTGCGCAAATTTTAGCAATGTTCCTAGCTTAAATGAGCTGACGCCATTTAAGTAATCATCTAGGGTGGTTAAGCCAATCCCAAGCTTTTCGCTGATATCCCTTTTGGTGTAGCCCCGCTGCTTTTTTAGACTTTTTATTAGCGCAGCGACACGCTCGGTGATTTCATATTCTTCTGGTGTTTGCATTTTAATAGGCCATGTAAATCTATATCCATATACAAAAAAGCCGGATAAAACCGGCTTTTAATGTTTCGATTACTTTAGCTCAATTTGGGAGTTTGATTATGTCGTTTTCTAACTACAACCCCCATGTAAAGTACAACAATGGTCAGCGCCATTAAAACGCCTTTCATATATTCAAAGTTGTCATAGAAAAAAGTCAAGTCCCAAAATTGCTTCGCAAAACTTTCATCAACACCCAGTCTATCTAGATTACGAATTATATTTTCGATAAAGGCCAGCATATCTATTGACGCATAGCAAATTAGCAAACCATAAAGCGGTCCTTCAGCGTAGTTTTTCTCTAAAATACAAGGGCTTTTTCCTTTTGTTAAGACAAGTGAAAGCTTCATACGATTCTTAACTAAATAAATCAAAAGCACATCAACAGAAAACTGCACAATAAATGCCACTGAATTACCAATGAAGTTGATATTTAGAGGGAATATAAACAATTCGACAGGGTAAAAAACAATCTTTTCAACTAAAAATGCAGTTAAAAATGCAATAATTAAGAATTGCCCATTGCTGTCGCTTCGAGAAAAAAACGCAAGTCCAACTAACAATATGCAGAATACAGTTTGGGCGCTCTGCCATTCAGAAATGAGCTGAACAAGTAAAAGAGCCGAAGCAACAGAACCCATTACGAGATATGTTGCCCTCATTAAGGCACCTCAACTGGCTTTTCATTTGGAGCATAGACTGGTATAGGCTGCTCTTCACTCGAAATTCGAGGTCCATCATCTTTCCAACCACCGGAGCCGACTATATTCTGGCAGAAAGTCTTTTTTAATACTTTATTTTTCAATTTCAATTGAGCTTTTATCATCGGCTTCATCATTTGCCTTTTTCTCATATAGTTTAGTTAGGTTTTCTGAGTCATTTAATATATCACTCAGACTTACTCTACAAAGTTGTGCAAATTTTAGCAATGTTCCTAAACGAAAAGAGCTGACGCCGTTAAGATAGTCATCTAAAGTCGTGAGCCCTATATCGAGTAGTCTGCTAATGTCTTTTTTGGTGTAGCCGCGCTGTTTCTTTAAGCCTTTCATTAAGGCGGCAACACGTTTGGTAACCTCATACTCCTCGGGTGTTTGCATCGCGCCTCACCAACTCCCCATGTTGATTTCCCTACTCACTTACCACAATATTTAATCTAAAATAACAACAATAGCAAATTGTTAACTATTAATTTTATTTTGTAAACTTGCTTTTTGTCAATCTTTTGTACCCATTAAAACAGTGACAGTAAATAGGCAGATATTGTTGATGGGGGTTTTGGCTATTGGCTGGAAAAGTTCTGAAAGAGCGGTTAAGAATGATACAGCAAGGCGACTTAGCTCTATAACATCGCCTTGCTGTAAGGTTATGTGTGAATTAGGTGTTTTGCACTAACTCGTTTGTAGGACTTTTACTTTTGTTGCTCCAGTATTGGAACAAAAAGATCGCACCAATAATTCCAGCTAGGCTGATAAAGGTGCGACTCGTCACTTCATCCCCTTGCACTAGGAATGACAGGATAACCCCCACCGTTGGGACTAAATAATTGCTAAAAGAAGCAAACTCAGGGCCTTTGCTCATAATCAGCTGCATAAACAGGATATAAACCACGCCGCCACAGAATACCCCAAGATATAAACTAGCGTAGGCTGAGCGCGCCGACATGTCCGCAAGCGATAAATCACTGGTGAACAATGCAATCGGTAACAACTGTAGGGCCGACAGCACAATCACATCACGCGCCACCACAATAGGATGTAAGTGCTGTAATCTTTTCACTAAAATCAAACTTAATGCAAAACTCAGCGCGGCGATAAATATCGCGCTTGCACCGTAGAACTCAGTGACTTCTTGTACTTGTAACTGTGGATAGAACAAATACAACAAGCTAATAAAGCCGACAATACCACAGAGTACCGCTTTGGCGTCGAGCCGAGCATTCACTAAAAAGAACGGCGCCAGTAAAATGGTCAGAAGTGGATTCATCCCTGTGATCACGGCTGCATGGCTGGCGGCGGTAGTTTGCTGGCCCCACGCGACCAATAAAAACGGTAAAGTGGCCTCTAATAAACCAATTACAAACAGCAGCGGCCAATGGCCTTTCTCACGCTTCAAACCCAGTGCCAAACAGGCAAAAATCAGCACAATTGCACCAATCGAAGAGCGCAGTGCAGCAATCCAAATTGCGGATAGAGACTCCAGTGCAATGGCATTCACCACGTACTGCGAGCCCCATAAAATCCCACATGCTATCAACATAACAATATATTTCATGATATTACTCCTTGTTGCATGGCTCTGATGCCAGCACTCCCTTCCAACCCATCACTTGCTTGCGGCTGTTTTATCATGTCATAAAATTGCCAAAAAATGATCACCACCACTATGCTATCTAAAGCAACGCCAGCTTGTAAGAAGCTGGCAGTACTGACAAGCTGCAAGTGCTTTATTGCGACTATCTCAAGTAAAACTCAAATACTGATAACAATTTTGCCACGTACGTGCTCTGTCTCTGACAAGGCATGCGCTTTGGCCACGTCACTAAACGGCAGCTCGGCAATACTAGGTATGCTAATTTTGCCATTATCAATCAGTTCTCCTATTTCCGTTAACTGCTGACCATTTGGCATCACTAATACGCGTTCGTGAGCAAAGTCGTAACATGCTGGAATAGAGTGTTTTTTTAATGTGGTAATGTATTTTCCCGTTGGCTTTACGGTATCGTAGATGCCAGCAATGTCATTATCGACAATATCAAACACATAATCGAACTGACCTAGTACTTTGAGGTAACTCGGGACATTGTAATCAGCCACTGTTGTCGCGCCCAGTGAGCGCACATAGTCATGGTTTTTGCTCGATGCAACAGCGGCCACAATAGCCCCTTTAAGTTTGGCAAATTGCACGGCAAAACTACCTACGCCGCCACTGGCACCATGAATTAAAATTGACTGACCAGGCTGAATATCTACAAGTTGGTTAATAGCTTGCCACGCCGTCAATGCAGTCAATGGCACGGCAGCCGCTTCTGCAAATGATAGTGTCAGGGGCTTTTTTGCCACCAGCTGCGAATTGACGCTGATATACTGCGCATAGGCACCATCTTTGGAAAGATCAGCGAATGCGTAAACTTCATCACCTTCACGAAATGCAGTGACATTTGCACCCACTTGCTTTACCACACCTGCCACATCCCAACCTAAAATCAGGGGGAGTTGATGCAACCCTTCTGCGGCTAACCAACCTTCTCGCACTTTCCAATCCACTGGATTGACACTGGATTGACACTGGTATTTTGCACTGCAATTAACACATCATCTGCATCCACAAATGGGAGTGTCACTTGCTCTTCAACCAAAGTATGTTGGCCGCCGTATTCGTGGATCCGAATTGCTCTCATTAATTTTGCGCTATCCATTTAAGTTCCTTTCAGCTCTGTGATGTCTTAACGCCATAATAAACAATTGGCAAAAATAGCAACCTGTACACTTGTTCAGGTTAGTATGGGCGTACCGAACATTTGCTTTAGCTCATTCATTCGTGCCCCAGTGCAGACTCTGCATTTGTTGCCTGAGAACATGCTGTATTTATATACAATTCTCCAGTTGTCTTTGTCCCTTATTATCTTACAATGGTATTGAGAAAATAGGTTAATTAGGGATAGATAGTGCTTAATAAGGACAAGTTACTCCAAACCTTGGAGCTGGTAGACAGCTGTGTTAAATCGGCAAACGACGAAGGTTCTGTTCAAACACTATTAGACAAATTAGATAGACTCATTCCATTTAAGTCAGCTGTGATAGCTATCGACTTTCAGCATCAGTTTCAATTGCGCTCTGCGCAGCAATTGTTTTCCTATAATTTAGATAAGGCTTGGCAGGAAATTTACTTTCAACGTCAGTTTTATACTCAAGACCCAGTGCTACAAGCTTTAGGGCAAGCAAATCAGCTGGTTGATTGGCAAAGTGCATTTGCAAACCGCCAACTAAGTAAAAACTTTAGTCGTGACTTTCAGCAACTATCACTCAAATATGTAGGTCATCAGGGTATATCTATCGTGGTCAATAACCACTTTGGTTCAACTTTATTATCACTTGCTACCCATCAACCCACAGATAAAGAAACCAATCAATTGTTTGGGTATATTGCCCCTCATTTTCATGAGTTGTTTACCCGAGAGGGAAGTAACCAACGCAACAAGCTTGAGCTTCCAAAGCTGTCAGCGCGAGAGTTAGAAACATTACAATGGACTAAGGAGGGTAAAAGCAACGGCGACATTGCGATTATTTTAGGTATTTCAGAACGCACAGTGAAATTTCATCTCGCCAATATTTTTGTGAAACTTAACGTAGTCAACCGAGCACAAGCCATCGCCAAAGCGATGCAATTTGGAATTGTCTAAAACAATCCCTATCGACTTAATTAAGTTATCTAATTTGGCGGATTAATCTAGATTGGCATAAAACACCTCCCCCCCATTTGATACTTTTGCACTCACATCAAGACCAAAACGAATAGCGGTTTTTCAGGCATAAAAAAACCCGGCTAAACCGGGCTTTTTGCGAACATGGAAGCAAATTACTTGATTTTTGCTTCTTTGAAGATCACGTGCTTACGAACTTTAGGATCGTATTTTTTGATCTCCATCTTTTCAGGCATGTTACGCTTGTTTTTGTCGGTAGTGTAGAAGTAACCAGTACCAGCAGTAGAAACTAAACGGATCTTATCACGCATGACTCAGCTCCTTATACCTTTTCGCCACGAGCACGGATTTCAACTAATACCGCGTCGATGCCTTTTTTATCGATAATACGCATACCTTTAGTAGTAGTGCGTAGAGTAACAAAGCGCTTCTCGCTTTCAACCCAAAAACGGTGAGTTTGTAGGTTAGGTAGGAAACGACGCTTAGTCGCGTTGCGCGCGTGTGAACGGTTGTTACCAACCACAGGGCGCTTACCTGTAACTTGACAGACTTTAGACATGTCTATGTATCTCCAATAACTTCGCTCGAGCTTAATTGTCCCTTGTGGCCGTTTCGTGCCCCGGGATTAATCGAAGGGCGCTCTTTATACAGCATCTACAGGTAGAGATCAAGGATCTGACCCTATGTAATCAGCTCATGGTAAATTTGATAGCGGCCAATTATAATGATCCAAAGCCCGAAACGAAAGCAAAAACTGCATTTAAATTAAACTATTTTTACCAAGCTCTAGTAGACCTGCTATAAATCCCCAAAATTCACTGCTGCAATGCGTCAATGCTGTTTTTTCATCCAAGCTTATCGTCACTAAACAGCCCATTCACTGTGCCCAATTCAGCGCATTATAATAAACCGCGCTCCGCAAAGGAAACACAGCAAGGCCCCGCCACCACTAAATGATCTAAAATTTGAATATCCACTAACGCCAGCGCTTGTTGCAATTTATTGGTGATGAGTTTGTCGGCTTGGCTTGGTTCTGCCACGCCACTAGGATGGTTATGTGCCAAGATCAGCGCCGCAGCATTCATTTTAAGTGCCGCTTTGACGACCTCGCGCGGATACACAGACGCGGCGTTAATGGTGCCGGTAAACAATATTTCATCCTTAATCAGGCGATTTTGGTTGTCTAAATACAGCACCATAAACACCTCATGACCCAATCCACGTAGCTTGATGGTGAGATAGTCCCGTACCGCTGCTGGGCTTTGAAATACCGTTTCACGCAAGCATTGTTCTTTTAAATAGCGTT
Source organism: Pseudoalteromonas fenneropenaei (assembly GCF_042643375.1). NCBI lineage: Bacteria > Pseudomonadati > Pseudomonadota > Gammaproteobacteria > Alteromonadales > Pseudoalteromonadaceae > Pseudoalteromonas > Pseudoalteromonas fenneropenaei. The sequence continues at coordinate 95,030 of NZ_JBHRSD010000039.1, read as the reverse complement.
TACTGAGTTCTAATACTGCCTGAAGTTGCACATATTTGGCTTCCCCCATACCTTTAAAACTCGCAAACTCCTGTAAGCTGGCATTGAACAGATTTTGCAAATTTTGGCTATGGTTGAGCAAAGATTCCGCCAGTTCTATGGCGTTCATTCCTTGAATACCGGTGCGCAAGAAAATCGCCAGTAATTCCGCATCACTTAGCGCATCAGGTCCGAATTGTAGTAATTTTTCGCGCGGCCGCGCGGCTTTTGGCATGGCAGTCAATTGCATGCTGGCTCCTTATCAATCCTTGTGACGTCAATCGCAGTAACATTTCCCTACTACGTTTGAACAGTGTAGTGGGTAATTGCAGAGTTACCACTGTAAAGGCAAGACCCCCAAAGGGTATATCAACACATAGACAAGTTTGTGGTAAGGTTACAGCTTATAACATCAAGCCCAATGCAAGCTGAGTGCAACATGAGTCAAGCAAATAAAAAAATCCTCTTAGGCATAAGTGGCGGTATCGCTGCTTATAAATGTGCTGAATTGGTTCGCCGCTTAAAAGAACAAGGCCATCAGGTCAAAGTGGTGATGACTGAGTCTGCTCAACATTTTATTACTCCGCTGACCATGCAAGCCGTTTCTGGCGAAATGGTAGCTGATTCATTGCTTGACCCCAGTGCCGAAGCCGCGATGGGCCATATTGAATTAGCCAAATGGGCTGATTTGGTATTAGTTGCACCCGCAACTGCCAATACCATAGCCAAAATGAGTGCTGGGCTTGCCGATGATTTGCTCACCACCTTATTACTCGCGACGCCAGCCACAGTGGCTATTGCCCCCGCAATGAACCAACAAATGTACAAGCATCCTGCCACTTTGCACAATTTAGCCCTATTAAAAACCCGTGGCGTGTTAATTTGGGGGCCTGGGGTGGGTGAACAAGCTTGCGGTGATGTCGGCGCCGGACGTATGTTAGAGCCGCTAGAACTACTGGCATTGTGTAATCAAGCTTTGCAACCAGAGCCGCCTTTACTTGCCGGCAAAACCGTCACAATTACCGCTGGTCCTACTCGCGAGCCTTTAGACCCTGTGCGCTTTATTAGTAACCACAGCTCCGGCAAAATGGGTTTTGCTTTAGCAGAAGCAGCGCTCAAATTGGGTGCCACGGTCAATTTGATCAGTGGCCCTGTGACGTTAACGCCGCCAGCTGGTGCTCGCGTGGTCAAAGTTGAAAGCGCGTTAGAAATGCGTGATGCGGCGCTCACTTTAGCACCCCATTCCGACGTTTTTATCGGCTGCGCAGCGGTCGCAGATTATCGCGCTGCGGCAGTTGCCGAGCAGAAAATCAAAAAACAAGGCGATGAACTCACCCTAACGCTGGTGAAAAACCCTGACATTATCGCTGAGGTCGCAGCGCTCTCCACCAAGCGCCCCTATACTGTTGGTTTTGCCGCAGAAACCCAAGATGTGGCGAACTATGCCAAAGGTAAACTAACCAACAAAAAACTCGATATGATCTGCGCCAATGACGTTTCACGCGAAGGCTTAGGCTTTAACTCTGACCACAATGCATTAACCCTATTTTGGGGCAATGAAAGCCTTGAGCTCCCCCCTTGCAGCAAGCCCGAGTTAGCGCTTACTGTCATGAAATCAGTTGCCACTAAGTTGTCATAACGACCTTTTAAAATGCTGGAAAGAAACTGAATAAAACATTAACATGAAGCGATATTGCCACCTGCAAGTGAGTGCGTAAGACACCCAAGGTGTGGCAATCGCGTTCATGATCATAATAAAAATATAAGGGAAGCTTCATGCCAGCGACTAAGCGCAGTAATCGCAAAGAGCAGATTCTGCAATGCCTTGCGCAAATGTTAGAAACCAGTCCAGGACAACGTATCACTACCGCCAAACTCGCCACTGAAGTCGGTGTGTCAGAAGCGGCGTTGTATCGCCATTTTCCAAGTAAAGCCAGAATGTTCGAAGGACTCATAGAGTTTATCGAGGACACTTTGCTGTCGCGCATCAATATCATTTTGGAAAATGAAAAAGACACCCAAGGCCGTGTTTATAACATTATGATGCTGTTGCTGACTTTCGCTGAGCGTAACCCCGGCATTACGCGCATTTTGACAGGTGACGCCCTGCAAGGTGAGCAAGAGCGCCTACGTGAACGCGTACAAGGTTTATTCAATAAGTTAGAAACCCAATTTAAACAAGTATTACGTGAGCGAAAACTGCGTGAGGGCAAGGCCTTTGGTAGCGATGAAGCGGCGCTCGCCAATCTATTCTTAGCTGTGGTGGAAGGCAAAATGAATCAGTTTGTACGCAGCGATTTTAAAGCCAGCCCAAGCCAAGCCTTTGAAAGCCAATGGCAAGAACTGCAAAAAATTTGGCTGTAAAGCAAAAATTAAACTTAAAAACAGGCCAGCTTATTGCTGGCCTGTTTGTTGGTGATTTTTCTAATCATTAAAAACTAAACTCATGGACAGAATAGGTATGTTCTTGTCCATCACAGTCAGTTGCAATTGCACTGGTCGGCACAAAACGTGAGTCTAAGAACCATTTTGCCTGCATTCTAGAGCCATCGGGACAAAAGTCACCTAGGGTATACGCGGTACGAGTTCCTGCTGCAACGTCAGCTGGCTCATTTTTGTTCCAGTACAAACGCACTTCACTGTGTGGTGGAATATCTGCTTTGAATTTGTAGTACACTTTCATCGGAAACCAACGCGTGACACTGCCGCCACAAGCGCTTGATTCACACTTTAAATACACATAATTGTGGGAATACTTTAGTACACCGTCATCACCAGTCGCTGCAACCGCACTTACTGATAATGCACCAAGCGAGATGGCCGCCAAAGTGATGAGTTTCTTCGCTAGTTTTTTCATTGTTCGTCCTTAAAATATGTTTGCCACCAAATTAGTGACAGGCTAGGTATAACCTGCCAATTAAGTGCAAACAAGCACAATAAAGTTACAATTAATTAACCGAGAAACACCACTCAACAGGCCATTATTGCAAATAACACCACTAACTAGCATTTAGCTGCTTAATAGAGCTGATTGAAAACATAAAGATAGAAGGCGATTAACCGCACCACGTCTAGATATTACTTACTTAAAAACACTAATAAACCACGAGAAAAATACATAAAATACACAAAAAGTTACTAATACTACTCTTTTTCTGCTGGCTTTGGGTTAGGGCGTGCTGACCTTTAAGGTATGATTTTTGCTCAAATCAAAGGCTTTCAATACGCGAAATGAGCAATGTAGCATAGTAGTCTATGTAAATTGCGAATGACAAAGTAGTGGAAGCCTTTGGTTGAACCCTTCAGGCAGCGCAAGTTAGGTATTTATTCAGCGTTATCGGCTGGCTCACATAGTCCACTATGCTACGCCGCCGCTTCGGGGCAGCCCCAGCCTTGCCTAAATACCTAACTTACTGCTGCAAAAACAAACTGCAAAGGTCAACACGCCCTTACCTACTTCACGTAATTGAACTCGTTTTGGTGATTCACAACGCATCTGGGTTTATCCGCTGAAATAATCGTGCTATTAAAAACCTTTTGGATCATCAGAAGATTATTTATGACACTGCAGAAAACCCCAATATCGGTAGCCTTACTGTTAGGCCTTTGCTTGGCGAGCGACGCTGCTACCGCGCAAACCCCTCTGACCTTTACTGATGTATTTGATTTTCGCACCGCTAAAGGCACTGAGCTGTCTGATAATGGTCAAATCATGGCATTGTCTGCCACACCCTATCGCGGTGATGCTGAAGGCCAAGTGTATCGTGTCGGCGCGCAAAGCCTAATCGCCAAAGTTGAACGTGGCACCAAAGCGCAAATCAATAAAAGTGCGACTTGGGTAGCCTTTACCCAAGTGCCAAGCTTGTTAAGTAGCGAAAGCGCTAGTAAAGACGAGAAGAAAAAGCTCAAAAACAACTTAGTACTCGTCAATACGCAAGATGGCGCCTTAGTGCAATTTGACGAAGTAAAAGATTATCAATTGTCTGATGATGGTAAATGGCTTGCGTATCGTGAAGATAAAGAAGCGAAAAAAGACAAATCGGAAGCAAAATCCGACGCCAAAAACGAAGAAGTAAGTAAAGCACTTAAAGCTGATAAAAAAGACAGTTTACTGACCTTAGTGTTGGTTGACCTTACTACTAACGCCCAGACCCGCTTTGATAACGTGAATAGCTACGGCTTATCTGACAAGGGCTTATTGTGGCAACAAGGCTCTGAAGATGGCGCGAGCAACCAAGTGCTATTTCACGATTTTAGCACTTCACAACAAAGCATGTTGATCACTGAACCCGGCATTACCGTGGCGCAAATCGCTTGGCACCCGACCCAAGCGCTGGTCGCCTTTACGCAAGGCAACTATGTTAATGATGATGCCCGCCGCCGCAACTATCATCTCACCCTATGGCATGCGGATAGCAATAAGCTAGAAAACATCGCCAATCAACCCGGTTGGTTTACTGCCAAAACAGCCAAATTAAGCTGGTCAGAACAAGGCGAACGGCTTTACTTTGGTAACGCGCCACAATTGGCGGCTAAAGCCCCAGAATATAAATACAAAGATGACCAAAGCCTACGTGACTTTGATACCATTCGGGCGCAAAAAGGCTTAAAAGTTTGGCATCATCAAGACCCTGAAATCAAGCCGCGCGAAATTGACCAATGGCAAGAACGGAATAAAAATTTACAGTACCAAGCGGTTTATCACCTAAACGGCACCAAAGTAGTACAGTTGACCTCACCACAATTGCCTAGCGTTGAACTCAATAAAGAAGCTCGCTTTTTGCTGGCAGAAAACGACCGCCCATATTTACACGAAATAACCTATAACGGTTTTTATAGCGATTACTACAGCCTCGACAGCCACACAGGTAAACAGCAGCTTATCGTTAAATACAGTCCGTTCCGCCCAAGTTTGTCACCGACTGGTAACTATGCGAGCTATTTTGCCGACGGTGAAGTGTGGTTAAAAGACTTATCAAAGCAAAAACTTAAGCCTCTAACCAAAGCGATCCGCCAAGCCATCTTTGCCGATGATCAACACGATTACCCAAGCCCACAACCAGGTTACGGCTTTGCTGGTTGGATGGCCGACGGCAGCGCCGTATTGGTATACAGCAAATATGATATTTGGGCATTTGATGTTAAATCTGGTAAAGCGACTCGCTTGACCCAAGGCCGCGAAACGCAAACCCAATATCGCGTGCAGCAGCTGGATAAAGACCAAGTTGGCTTTGCGAAGGATGAAACCTTATTCCTCAGTGCACACAACTTAGAGAATAAGCAAACCCATGTCGCCACGCTTGCGCTCAATACCGGTGAAGTGAAAACCGTACTCGCAGGTGCTGCTAAGTTTGATGTGCTGAAAAAAGCCAAACACAGCGATACCTTATTGTTCACTAAACAGCACTATCACCTCTTTCCAGATATTCAAGTGACCGATAGCAGCTTTGCAAAAACGGCGCAAATTACCAATCTCAATCCACAAACGAGCCAGTTTGCTTGGGGCGAAAAACCTGAACTGGTACAGTATAAAGGTTACAACGGCGAGGACTTGCAAGGGGTGTTAATCAAGCCTGCTGGCTACCAAACGGGTGATAAAGTCCCTGTGGTGATTTACTTCTATCGTTATATGACCCAAAGGATGTACCACTTCCCAGCGATGGAGTTAAACCACAGACCTAACTTCCCAATGCTGACTTCAAACGGCTATGCGCTGTTTATGCCAGATATCCGCTTTGAAATCGGCCATCCGGGTAAGTCATCAACGCAAACCATGATCAATGCGGCGCAAAAGCTGATTGATATTGGCGTTGCTGATCCTGACAACATCGCTTTGCAAGGACATTCTTGGTCCGGCTATCAAAGTGCTTTTATGATCACGCAAACCGATATGTTTAAAGCAGTGATTTCTGGTGCGCCAGTGTCGAATATGACCTCAGCTTACAGTGGTATTCGTTTAGGTTCAGGCCTTGCTCGTCAATTCCAATATGAAACGGGTCAAAGCCGCATTGGTAAGTCGTTGTTTGAAGCCCCTGAACTGTATATTGAAAACTCACCGGTATTTTTTGCTGACAAGGTGAACACGCCAATTCTGATGATGTTCGGCAACAAAGACGATGCGGTGCCTTATCAAGAAGGGATCCAATACTATTTGGCGCTAAGACGCGCTGGTAAAGACGTGATATTCCTCGAATATGAAGATGAACCACATCATTTGAAGAAGTTCCCTAATCAGGTCGATTTCTCCATTCGCATGCTGGAATACTACAACCACCACCTCAAAGGCATGCCAGCACCACAATGGATGCAAACAGGCGAAGCCTATCAGGAAGAATAGTACAGGGTTAGAGTCAAATCGCCGCTGCGCGGTTTGACTCCCTCTCACACTCCCTAAAATGGCATTTTTGCCTACATTAATTTGCGTTGGGCAGGTTCTTCGTTGTTATAAACTCAGCTAATGTTATTAATTTAGCCTTTAACTCACCCTCACCCAAATCTACATCAGATCTCACCGTAAATGAGGATGCCTCATCAACCCAAGACAATACGCTTTCAACGCGCTCACCCGCATTTCTTACAATAAAAATACCGGGATTATCCTTGATAGTAATGTTCACCGTATCTGAATCTAACAGTACACCTCCATCCGATGCTTTGTAGTGCCACCGCTCTATGATCAGATTCCCTAAGTGCTTATCATCTAAAATATTAACGGCGGTATCCCAGCCCTGCTGCTGGATATAAGTACCTGCACCGTAACTTGTGATGACTTTGGCATCAGGTAACACCTCGCCCCATGTGGTTAGCTCAGCAGCGGTCATTTTTCTATACCTGCGCTCTGCAACGTCATTCGGGATGTTGTTAAATTTCAGTTGGCGCGCAATAAACTCCGCTTTTTTCTGCGTTTGCAAAGCAAGCATGGTTTTTATTTGCGCTGGTAAGTCGGCTACTCTATTTAACTCTGTAAATGCTCTGCCAAACATTTTCGTTTGTAGCGCTTCGTAACGATAGTCTTGGTCCGTGTCTAACGTCACGATAGGGTTGTTATGTTGCTGAAACGAATAGCTTACCAAGCCTTTAGGCGCAACCATGGGATTTGACTGTACTGCTTGTTCAAATGGGTTCGCGTTATCAATCACACGCTCTTGTAGTTGTGTTGCTAAAACCGAACTGGTAGTCAATAAAACAACGACACCAGCAACCTCTGTTACTCTCATCACTAGCTCCTTCTATTCTGTAGTATTGAACAGCGTACGTGCCTTACGCTGGTAAAATCCGTGAAATAGTAAAATTGCGCACCGAAAGATGCCCAAATACACGCTTAGACATGTTATCGGTTTATGTCACGCTTTTATATACAGAAACGGTTAGAAAGGGGCAGAACAGCGCTTTACTTATACAGAGGAAGCAAAGTTAAGAAGTACGCCAAATACGTTTTTTCAGTTTAAAAATACCTAAGAAATCGCGGTTTAAAATCAGCACCGCAATCATCGCAAAGTCGATAAAAGTACCACCGATAGAATAAATGTCCCACAATAACCAAGGTTCGGTGTTTTGCCGTAGGCCAATATCCGCATACATGGCCAAACACAAACACCCGTTAGTCATTAAGCCGACACAAAGATATTTTACTGCAAGCGTGATTGGCTGCTGAAACACCCTTACAGCAAAGAGCACAGCAAGCATAGTGGTAATATCAAAGCCGAGCCAAACCAGATAAAAGTCGGTATCTAAGGCAAAATTAGAAAGGTCATCACTGAAGAAGTAAGAAACGAACATCACAGCGGAGGCAATGATGTTCGCAAGTAAATTCTGACTGGTTGTAACGTGGAGTACAACGTTTATAACTAGGGCCATCATAAAGCCCCATACGGTCAAAGCACTAAACGTTAACCCGAGAATTTCATTTAAAAACACTGTCTCTGTTATTGCTCTTTTTTAGGAGGCAGGATCACGTGTTTAGAGTATCCGCCAGCAACTGCAACTAATTGTTGTGATTCTATCACCTTACCAGAGAATTGCGCTGATTGACCAGCAAATTGTGAAGTGCGCGCTGCGTTTGCTAATTTTTTCATCTTATTAAACATGAGTGTATTCCTTATTAGTTGCAAATTCTTATTTGAGTTTCTTAACACCTTGAATTTCAAGGTTTACGTTTAAGTGAACAAAGAAAAGCAAACCATGTGCCAACAATCGAAAACGTTCAAAAACAGAGACCAAACAACTAATAATTAAGATGAAATTCGAGAAGTGTATTATTTTTAGTCTCTATCAAAGGCGTCAGAGCATGAATGACGAATAATTGCAAAGAAAAGGCGCCAACAATCTGGCGCCCAAACAACGAACTCAAGTTACATAGGGAGTTTAGCCAAGCCTCGCCTTTGCCGCATTGATGGCATTTTGAACTTGAGGCAAAGAGGTGCCGCCTAGCGCTTGCCGCGCGGCAATACAAGCGTCTATTTCTAATACAGGATATACGTCATCAGCAATGACAGGGCTTACCGCTTGCAACTCTGTCAGCGATAAATTCTCCAAATTGACACCTTTACCAATAGCTAACTGTACAAGCTGACCAACGATATGGTGCCCTTCACGAAACGGAATGCCCTTTTTCACTAAATAGTCAGCCAGCTCAGTGGCGTTAGCGTGACCGCCTTTCGCCGCGGCTAAAGTGCGCTCATCTTTGACTTTAACCCCTTTAATGCAGGCCTCAGCCATATGAATACACGCCAGCCACGTGGTCATGGCATCGAATAGGCCTTCTTTATCTTCCTGAATATCTTTGTTATAGGCTAGTGGCAGCGCTTTGATGGTCATTGCCATAGCGCTAAAAGCCCCAAACACCCGTCCGGTTTTCCCGCGAATAAGCTCCAACGCATCGGGGTTTTTCTTTTGTGGCATTAGAGATGAGCCTGAAGTCACGGCATCAGCCAGTTCAATAAAGCCCGCTTCACCGCTATTGTAAAAGATCATGTCTTCGGCCAAACGCGATAAATGCAGCATTGCAATGGAGGCTGTGCTTAATAGCTCCAGCACAAAGTCACGGTCTGAAACGGCATCTAAGCTGTTACGGGTTGCACCCGCAAAGCCAAGCTGGGCAGCCAGCGCGTTTCGGTCGATAGCATAAGCGGTGCCCGCCAATGCACCACTGCCAAGTGGACATTGATTTAAGCGTGTAATGGCATCTTGTAAGCGACTGATGTCACGGTCAAGCATCTCGACATACGCCATACACCAGTGGCTAAAAAGCACAGGTTGAGCACGTTGCAAATGGGTGTAACCAGGCAAAATGGTACCCAGCTCACGTTCGGCTAGTGCTATAAATGCCTGCGACAAACTTTGTAATGCAGCCAGCACAGTTTCAGCGGTTGAGCGACTCCACAACCGAAAATCGGTTGCCACTTGGTCGTTGCGGCTACGTCCGGTATGAAGTTTTTTACCAAGGTCACCGACTTTTTCAATCAGCTTAGCTTCAACATAGGAGTGAATATCTTCATGGCCAGCGCTTGCAATGGCTTCTGGATCAGCTTGTACTTCGGTCAATAATTGCTCCAACGCTGCGGTTAAACGCGTTAGCTCGTCTTGACTCAAAATGCCCACTTTAGCAATCGCCGTTGCCCATGCAATCGAGCCAATAATATCTTGCTCAGCCAATTGATAATCAAACGGCAAGGAATCATTAAACTGTTTAAACGCAGAATCCGGTCCTGAAGAAAAACGTCCACCCCAAAGTGCCATCGCAGGCTCTCCTCTGTACTGAAAATATGCTGATGTCATCTAAATAAACTAAGCTACGACGACAAGAATTGACTACCAACCGCATTGCCAACTGTGGTGCTACTTACCCAGCTCAAGTAATTAAGTTGGTTGGTATTTAAAGTAGCACACCCAATGCAAGGATTAAGTGACCAGCGTCACTTAATCCTCACCAAATCACGACTTGGCTTTATGCAATGCCGCGATACGGCTAGAAAGTGAATACAAGCGGATAAAACCTTCAGCATGTGCTTGGTTATAAACATCATCTTCACCGAAGGTCGCAAAACTTTCGCTGTACAAGCTGTTAGGTGACTTTTTCTGCACCGCTGTTACTTGGCCTTTGTAAAGCTTTAATACCACTTCACCCGATGCGTATTCTGACAGCGCCAGAGCACCACCAAGTACTGAATCTTTAAGTGGCGTAAACCAACGGCCGTCGTAAACCAAATGCGCGAACTCGCCGCCTAGCACTTCTTTCCACTTGCGGCTGGTTTTATCTAGCACTAGCTCGTCAATTGCTTGCAGTGCTGCAACCATCACAGTGCCGCCTGGGGTTTCATAACAGCCACGCGATTTCATCCCAACTAAACGGTTTTCAACGATATCCACGCGACCTACACCATGTGGCGCGGCAATTTCATTGAGTTTCACCAAACATTGATATGGGCTGTAAGACTCGCCGTTTACTGCAACGATCGCGCCTTTTTCCACCGTCACCGATACATATTCAGCTTTGTCCGGTGCTTGCTCAGGGGATGCGGTTAACGTCCAAACTTGTTCACTTGGCTCATTCCACGGGCTTTCTAACTCACCGCCTTCGGTTGAAATATGCCAGGCATTAGCATCGCGGCTATAAATTTTAGTCAGTGACGCGGCGCACGGAATATTACGCTCAGCTAAGTAGTTAAGCAGCGATTCACGGCTGGTTAAATCCCACTCACGCCATGGCGCAATCACTTTTAAATCGGGAGCTAAGGCCGCAAAACAAGACTCAAAACGCACTTGGTCATTACCTTTACCAGTACAACCATGGGCTAGCGCATCTGCGCCAACTTTACGGGCAATTTCTACTTGCGCTTTGGCAATAATCGGACGCGCCATTGACGTACCTAGCAGGTACGTACCTTCATAAATCGCACCGGTTTTAAGCGTAGGGTAAATATAATCCGCAACAAACTCGTCTTTTAAATCAACGATATGGCATTCTGATGCGCCAGACGCAAGGGCTTTGGCTTCAACCCCTTCAAGTTCAGCATCACCTTGGCCTACGTCAGCGACAAAGCAGATCACTTCGCAGCCATAGTTGTCTTTTAACCAAGGTACAATGGCAGAAGTGTCTAGTCCGCCAGAATAAGCCAGTACTACTTTTTTGATATCGCGCATTTTAATTCCTTACATAAAACTTGGGTTTAGCAAGGTAACCAGTAACGCATTTTGCGCGTGCATCCGGTTTTCCGCTTGCTGCATAATTTTTGAATGAACACCGTCCATCACCTCAGAGGTGATCTCATATTCACGGTGTGCAGGCTGACAATGTAATACCGACGTCGCGCCGGTCTTTTCCACTAACGCCTGATTAATTTGGTACGGCATATAGGTATGCACCACTTCGTTGAGCGGGGTTTTATCGCCCATCGACACCCAAGTATCAGCATAGAGCACATTAGCCCCCACTGCCGCTTCAATTCTGTCACTGATCAGCACAGATGCCCCATTCACTGCCGCAATTTGCTCAGCTTGTTTGAGGATTTGCGCATCTGGTGAGTGACCACGCGGACACACCGCCACAAAGTCAGTGCCCATAGTCGCGGCTAACAGCATCAAAGAGTGCGCCACATTATTACCTTCACCTAAATAGGCGAGTTTTAACTCACTGACATCACCATAGACTTCTTGCAGCGTCATAAAATCGGCTAGCGCTTGGCAAGGGTGGTACAAATCGCAGAGGCTATTTACCACAGGTACACTGGCATGTTCCGCCATCGTAGTCAGGGTGTCGTGACGCATGACCCGCGCAACAATGGCATCCGCCCAAGTAGAAATGTTGAGTGCAAAATCTTTCACTGACTCGCGTGAGCCCATCGCACCGTTTTGTTGGTCAAGATACACCGCATGGCCACCAAGCTTATTGATACCGATATCAAATGACACGCGGGTACGTAAACTTGGCTTTTCAAATAAGGTAACGATAGATTTACCTGCTAATGCCGTGTTGTAGTCTGCCGGGTTATTTTTGATGCGGATCGCTAAATCCAATAACGCTTGAAGTTTTTCCCGATTAAATTCGAGACCATGTATAAAGTGCTGCATATCTTTTCCGCCTAACGTGATTCGCTTAGCTGCAATGGCTGAGCTTATGGAGTAACTTTGGTACCAACGTGCTCACCTGCCAGTAATGCCGTGAGATTGTCTGGCTTTTGCCAGCTGGAAATGTACACTCCACGTCGTAATTGTTGGGCAGCATGAAGACTGGTCTTCACTTTGACTTCCATCCCTCCCACAATTACACCATCTGCGATCAATTTGGCAATTTGCTCGGCATTGAGTTCATGTAGTGGCTGCTTATTGGCATCCAATACCGCTTCAACGTCGGTCATAAAAATAATTTCGGCTTGGAGTGCGCTGGCAATCGCGGCGGCTGCTTCATCCGCATTCACGTTATACAACGCGCCATCGTCACCTAAGCCAATAGAACTCACCACAGGTAAATAACCTGCAGCTAAATAGGTTGGGATTAAACCCGGCTCTGCGCCTTCGCATTCGCCCACTTGGCCAAGCACTTTGAGTTTTTGTTTAACCATCACCCCGGCTTCATAGAGGCTGGCACCAACGGGTTTAAAACCCGCTGTAATGGCAGAAGACATCAATTGCTTATTGGCACAACCCGCCAACGCGCCAACGATATAAGGCATTTGCTCTCGCGGGCTGATACGTAAACCTTGGTGTTTAGCGGTAGCAAAGCCCGCATCTTGCAGCCAACTGTCAACCAAAGCACCGCCGCCGTGGACGACCACAAAATCAAATTGTGTTTGTGCTTTCATCACCGCGAATAACGCTTTTGGCGCCTCTTCGCTGTTAAGCACCGCACCACCTAATTTAATTACCCAAACTGGTTTTGTACTCATGCTTATACCCCTTTCAAGCCCAGCTCGCCCGGCCAGTGGCTCACTAAATTCATACACTGTAACGCCTGACCAGCTGCACCTTTTAACAAATTATCAATGGCCGCCACGACAATCAGCTGATTGCCTTGCTGTTGCCAACCGATATCAACGTAAGGCTGATTAACCACGCCTTTAATCGATGGCATCACTTTGCCTTTAAGGCGGATAAGTGGCGCATTTGCCAGCACTTGGTAGGCGGCATCGACTTGTTCAGGGGTTACACCCGGCTTTAAGGTGACATAAATGGTTTCTAAAATGCCACGCGCAAAATTACCTAAGTGCGGGGTAAAAAGCACGGGATGCCCTAAATACTGGCTGATCTCTGGGGTATGACGGTGATTAAACAACCCATAAGGAGCTAACGACACCTCACAAAAATGAGTATTGATAGCCGCTTTACGACCTGCACCAGTCACGCCAGAAACTGCATTAATAATAACGGGCTGGTCACTGAGCAGCCCTGCATTTTGCAACGGTTTTAAGGCATTTAGTGCCGCGGTTGGGTAACAGCCAGCCACCGCGATTAATTCCGCTTGGCTGATATCGTCGCTATACCACTCTGCTAAACCATACTGGGCTTTATCAAGCCAATCTGGATAAGGGTGAGAGAAGCCGTAATAAGTGTCGTAGTCACTTGCTGCATGCAAACGATAGCCACCAGACAAGTCAAACACCTTCTTGCCCATATCGAGAAACTTAGGCGCGAGCTCAACACTGACATGATGATCCGTACATAAACACACATAATCCGCATTTGCGGCGATGTGCTTATAGGCGGCGTCACTAAGTGGTTGCAATGGCAAATCGAGTAACGAAGCATGCTCAGGATAGAGCGAACTTAATAATTTGCCCTGATCTTGACTGCCTTCTGACACAAACAAGCCCACTATGGTCAAGTGCGGGTGTTTTGCTACTAAACTTGCTAACTCAGCACCGCTATAACCGCTGGCACCGATAATCGCCACATTCATCATCTTTGTACTTTACTCACGTTTTGAACTTGCTACATTTACCACTAAAAATTAGCACTAAATTCAGGATCTTCCTCGAAGTGGTCAGAAATGGCGTTACCACCACCGAGAAAAGGACTATTTATGCTGAAAAAGTGAATTGATATTCATGCTAAACAGATTTACAGTGTGATGCAATATGCCACCCCAAATATTTTGAGATTTTTATGTCGACACCAAACTTTTTATCTATGTACCAACAACTTATCGCCAGCCCATCGGTAAGTGCAATGGACCCGGCATTAAACCTAAGCAACCGCCCTGTAATTGAATTATTAGCCAGTTGGTGTGAAGCCTTAGGATTTCAGGTTGAAATCACCGAACTGGTTAGCGCGCCGGGTAAATTTAACTTGCTGGCCAAACGTGGCGAAGGTGCGGGAGGCTTAATGTTAGCGGGCCACACCGACACGGTGCCATTCGACGATAGTCGTTGGAGTCGTGATCCATTCAAACTGACTGAACATGACAACAAATTATTTGGCCTTGGCAGTATCGATATGAAAGGTTTTTTTGCGTTTGTTTTGGAAGCCATTAAAACGCTAGACGGGTTAGAGCAAAAACAACCGCTCCTTATCCTCGCCACTGCCGATGAAGAAACCACCATGGCGGGCGCCATGGAAATTGCTAAACATGCTGATTTAAAACCTGCCCGTTGTATTATTGGTGAACCTACCGATATGGTGCCGGTGTTCACCCACAAAGGTCATATGTCGACGGCAATTCGTGTTATTGGGCGCTCTGGTCACAGTTCAGATCCTGGCCGTGGTTTAAACGCCATTGAGGTGATGCATCAAGTGGTGGCAAATCTGTTACAGTTACGTGATAGTTTAAAGAATAAATATTCAATTGCACATTTTGCCATTCCGTACCCGACCCTAAACCTTGGTCATATCCATGGTGGCGACAATGCCAACCGTATCTGCGGCTGCTGTGAACTCCATATTGATATGCGCCCATTACCGGGGTTAAGTATTAAAGAGCTGCAAATGTTGCTACTGGATGCCGTGGCACCAATTAATGAACAATACCCTAATGCGGTCGAAGTCATTGACCTTCACGAGCCTATTCCGGCCTTTACTGGCTCAACCGACAGTGCCTTAGTACAACTGGCTGAAAAAATCTCTGGCGAAGCCGCAATCGCAGTCAACTACTGTACAGAAGCGCCGTTTATTCAGCAGTTGGGCTGTGAAACCATAGTCATGGGGCCTGGCTCAATTAATCAAGCCCACCAACCCGATGAATATCTTGCGATGGAAAAGATCAAACCGTCTCAAGAGATCATCACGCAAATTATCAAAGCGAGTTGTTTCTAACCTCAACTTGATCAAGTGGGGTCTGACTCGACGCCAGTGTCCCACTTAGTTTTGCCCTTTTGTGGTGATTTGCTTTCTTGCGATGCCGAAACTCGCTACACTAATTACCGAATTTTCAGTGTGCTAGGTTCTCATTTACATGAATTCTCATTTAGGTCGCCGAGCGTTTTCCCCGATGGAGCTACATACTTTGTTCCACGGTTACATTTATGGCGACGAGAAGCAAAAACATGAGCAACCTAAACACTGGCATTTTTGGTTGCCTTTATTTGCCTACTATTTTGGTGCCTATAGCGATGAAATCGGCCATCTCAGTGTGGATGACCTCGTCACCAAAGACGGCGTTGAAGGTTTTGAATTTACCACCAATGAAAAAATTCAACCGCGTTTTATCCCCATTCACAGCGCTCTATGGCAAGCAGGTTTAGAACAATATCTCGAATACCTTGCCGAGCATCATCATTCACGGCTGATGTTTGATTTACCCGCAAAAAGTAATAGGTATAGCGAAAAAGTCCGTATCTGGTTTAGTGGTGAAGGTGAGCGTTTAGGCTATTTACAAAAATGTGGCCTGCCCAATGTAGACCAGCAAGGGATGAAAACTGCGGTAAGTAGTTTGCGCCTAAACTTTGAACAGCAATTGCGCATTCATGCCGTACAAGCCAATAATAAAGCCGCGTATTTTTATTTAATGGGCCTCAAAGAAGAAGCCCAAGCTATACAACCGACGGCATTAGAATTAAAAGCGGTGTTAGAGCCACTACGCAATATTAATCCCAAAGCACACTGGCAACGTTTTTTAAACCGCCATGCCAGTAGTTAGTGCACCTCAATATCAATTTATGTTGCCAACACAAAATTGAGTAGCGACAAAGCAATAGACCAAATCGTTAAGCACTGCGCGAGCTAGGACGTGTTGCCGTTTTTTTTGCGCTACCGAAGGGTTCAACTAGGATTGGGGGCCAATGTTGATGGTTAGTATTCAAAGCCCACAAACAGGCGTTAGTTAGCTGGAAGTTTTTATATCACTTACATCTCTACTCAAGGCCCAGTCAGGCTTTTAGCGAAAATTTAACGGCACTATGGTGTGGTTATCGGTATTATCTTTATCATTCAAACAGACTGAGATAACCATCACTCACCATGTTTAGCACTCTCTTTAATCTGCAGCAAAAAGAGCCAAACCATGCGACTTCCGCCGCCATAGTTGCGGTGTTTTCTATTATCGCAATTGCATTGGAAGCCTGGTTCTTACCCAAAACCACCATGTTACTGCTACTGCAAATGGCGGTGGTGATAGTGGCGTTTATGGCAAATCGGGTTGCATCTGTAGTCGCGAGTATCAGTTGCGCACTGGTGTTTAACTACTTTGCTACCGAACCGCTCTATTCACTGCATATGACGGATCTTGAAGACATAATCAACACTTTGATCTTCCTCGTGATAGCACTCACCACCAGTGCGTTTGCTGACCACTATCGGCAGCAGAGCGAAGCGTTGAAACAAGCAGAACTGCGTTCCAATATTTTGTTGTCGGTGTCGCATGACTTACGCACTCCGCTTGCCACCATTATTGGTTCGCTGTCGACGTTTAAAGAATACAAAGACAAAATTGCCGCAGGTGAACAAGCTGAGCTTATCGATGACGCCTTAGATGAAGCTCACCGATTACACCACTATGTGGAAAACTTACTGCAAGCAACGAAGTTAAACCAACAACAAATTCACCTCACGCCCAGTGTGCAATCGATTTGGCCGACGTTACAAAAAGTTGCCGAGCGATTTGCAACCAAGCGCATTGCTTTATGTAAAAAAGGCCCGTTACGTGCGGTGACAATACAAGAATCCTTGCTAGAACAAGCTATCTATAACTTAGTCGACAATGCGTTAAAGTACTCCCCCAAAGACAGTAAAGTGACCATTGAAGCATTCAGTGACAACAAAAATACTATGATTAACATCATAGATTTGGGCCCTGGGATTAGCAAAGAACGGCAGCACAAAGTGTTTGAGCTATTTTATACTACCCGACATGGCGATGCTGGCGAAGGGGGTTCAGGTATAGGTTTGAATGTGGCCAAAGGGATCATCGAAGCACACGCCGGCACCATTAACATTCTCAATAGCGAACTGGGTTGCACTATGCAAATCATGTTACCCGCATTAGAACGCACTAAAGAGAAATAATTGAGCAAACACGCCAGAAACGGAGCACAAGATGCAAAATAAAAAGATCCTCTTTATCGATGACGAACCTAAGATCCGCAGTTTTGTGCGTATTTCTTTAATCGCTGAAGGATTCACTTACTGTGAAGCCGAAAACGGCAAACAAGGCCTACAACGTTTTCAAGCAGAAAAACCCAATCTGATTGTGTTGGATTTAGGTCTGCCAGATATGGATGGCTATCAGGTATTACGCACCATCCGACATTCGAGTAATGTGCCAGTGCTGATTTTAACGGCGCGTGACGAAGAGGCACAAAAAATCAAACTGCTCGAAGGCGGCGCAAACGATTACTTAAGTAAACCCTTTGGCGTGAAGGAGCTCACCGCACGAATTAGGGTATTGCTGCGTGATATTCCCTATCAACCCACGCCCGCGATTTTAGAGTTTGATGGCATTAGCCTTGATACCCACAGTCAGCAAGTGATTATTGGTGAGCAAGTGTTTTCTCTGACCAAAAAAGAATATGCCCTGCTCAGCCGCTTAGCCCAAGCACCCAATCAACTCCTAACGCAAACGCAGCTATTAACTGAGATCTGGGGGCCTATCCACAGTGAAGACTCCCATTATTTACGCGTGTTAGTCACCCAACTGCGAAAAAAACTCGACGATGATGCCGATGCGCCGCGCTTCATTAAAACTGAGCCGGGTATAGGCTATCGCTTTATTTGTAAACCGCTGACCGATACTTTAGCGCACTAATGCTCCATCCCCTCCTCACCTTCCGTTTGCTGGCCATGCCCATCATTTGGATGGGGGTCGTACAGTTAGTGTTTGCACTACTGTCGATGATGGTGTTTATCGACGCTGTGATTGGCGCGTTTTTGATCCCAGCCCTAACTATGCTGCTCGGTGGTGGGCTGTTATTTTATAAGTTTCGCGCCATCGACTTATCTAAAGCCAATTTTCGTGATGCTTTGATTTATGCCACCCTGACTTGGCTAGTGGCAGGCATCCTCGGCGGCTTTCCTATTATGTTGGTCACCAAAGTGAGCTTTACCGATGCGGTATTTGAGTCCATCAGTGCCCTCACCACCACAGGTGCAACGGTACTATCTGGACTCGACACCATGCCGAAAACCTTTTTGCTATATCGCCAATTTCTGCAGTGGATGGGGGGCTTAGGCATAGTCATTTTTGTCGTAGCAATTTTGCCTATGCTCAATATCGGTGGCATGAAGTTGCTCAAAGCCGAAACGCCAGGGCCAATGAAAGATGAAAAACTCTCCCCCCGCGTTGCCAATACCGCGCACTATCTATGGGGCGTGTATATATTCATCACTTTAGCCTGCGCTTTAGCCTATTACCTAGGTGGCATGACGGCATTTGATGCTATCGCCCATGCCTTTACCACGGTTTCAACTGGTGGCTTTTCAACTCATGATGCCAGTATGTGGCATTATCAAAGCCATACCTTACTGTGGATAAGTAATGTGTTTATGCTGCTGGGTGCGATTAATTTTGGTCTGCATTTTCGGGTCGCGCAACAGCGCAGCCCCAAAGGCTATTACCAAGATGAAGAAACACGAGTTTTTCTTAGTATCGTGCTATTTATCTCTCTTTTACTTGGGTATTTTTTATTAAAAACGTCAGTGTATGAGCACACTCTAGAGTCCTTAAGTTTCGCCACCTTTCATGTTATTTCATTTATTACTAGCACAGGATTTGGCGCTGCCAGTTTCACCGATTGGCCTACTGCGGCTGGTTTTTTGCTGATCTTCACCGGCTATCTCGGCGGATGTGCAGGCTCCACGGCCGGTGGTAACAAAATCATTCGCAACATCATCACGGCTAAAGTCATCAACAAAAATCTTAAGCAACTGGTGCATCCGCGCGCGATTCTTACCATTAAATATCAAGGCCGCGCGGTCACCGAAGATGTGCGCTATGCCGTGATGGCTTTTATGTCGTTTGCCGCCGCCTCTAGTCTGATTCTGACCCTATTATTGATGGCGACGGGGCTGGATTTTTGGTCGGCATTTTCTGCCGTAGCGGCCTGCGTGAATGTACTTGGCCCAGGTTTTGGTCAAGTGGGTGCTAATTTTGCGCCAGTCTCAGATTTAGGCACTTGGATTTTATCCGCCGCTATGTTGCTCGGTCGGCTAGAATATTTCACTGTCTTTGTGCTGTTCTCAAGGCCATTTTGGCGTGGTTAAACAAACTACCTAAGTTTACTCAACAACGCCTCGATTGGCCGCATTCAGTTGCCAAAACAAACTAACCATGGATAATCTTTTTCGTCTCTTTATGCCGCCGGCTGGTGGCAGCTAAAAACAATAAAGGTAACTCATGAAATACAAAGCTTTAGCGCTTTCTCTTGCGGCGGCATTGGCATCTACTGCACAGGCTGATGAAGGCCAATGGCAACCACACCAACTGGCTCAATTGCAATCTCAACTTACTGCCAAAGGCATTGAAATTTCTGGTAGTCAGCTGGCTGACTTAAACCAATATCCGATGAATGCGATCGTCAGCCTTGGCTATTGCTCGGCGTCCTTTGTTTCACCTAAAGGCTTAGTGGTCACCAACCATCACTGTGCTTATGGCATGATCCAAAATAACTCCAGCAAAGATAATAACCTGATAGAGAAAGGCTTTTTAGCTAAAACTTTGGAACAAGAGTTACCAGCTGGGCCACAAGAACGACTTTATATTACAGAAGCAGTGACCGATGTCACCAAGCAAGTTTCTGGTGAACTTGATGCTGCACTCAGTGGTGCGGCCCGTTTTGATGCCATTGAAAACAATCGCAAGCAACTGATCAAAGACTGTGAAAGCGATGCCAATTATCGCTGCTCAGTGGTGAGCTTCCATCACGGTATGGAATACTTCCTGATTAAACAATTGATGATCCAAGATGTGCGCTTGGTGTATGCGCCATCTGAAGCCATTGGCAACTATGGTGGCGACATCGACAATTTTGAATACCCGCGCCACACGGGCGACTACTCGTTCGTGCGTGGTTACGTGGGTAAAGACGGCAAACCTGCACCATATTCAACTGATAACGTCCCTTATACGCCAAAAAGCTTCTTAAAAGTGAATGCCAGTGGCGTAAAACAAGGCGACGGTATTTTGCTGGCAGGTTATCCAGGCCGCACCAGTCGCTACCGTTTAGCATCGGAAATTGAGTTTGCAGCAAGTTGGCAATACCCAGCTATGGTCAATACCTACACGCAAATGATCAATACCATTGACCGTTTGAGTGCGACCGATGGTGACCTCAAAGTGAAATATGCGTCACGGGTGAAAAGCTTAAATAACCGTATGAAGAAGCTACAAGGTTTGTTAGATGGCTTTAAAGTGACAGATATTCACGCTATTAAAGTGTCGCAGCAGCAAGCATTACTGGCTTGGATAGCGAGCGATACAGCAAATCAGCAATATCAAAGTGCAGTTGACGGACTAGCGGCTCAGTTAATTAAAGAGCACGCATTCTTGAAGCAAAACTACTACTTCCAAAATGCCAAACAAAGCGATTTGTTAGCGGCGGCAACCACGCTCTACCGCCTTGCAGTGGAATCACAAAAACCGGATGCCGAGCGTAAAATTGGCTATCAAGCGCGTGATTTAAAAATGATTGAAGCGCGCCTGAAGCGGATGGAACGCAGTTTCCACCCAACGATGGACGTCACATTATGGGCAGAGCAGTTAGCCGAATATTTAGCACAACCTGCAGAAACCCGCGTCGCAGCGTTGGATAAGGCACTTAACTTAAGCCCAGGGCAAACTCAAGAAGCGTTAATCAGCGCGCTCACGCCGCTTTATACGAGCACGAGTTTAGCAAGCAATGATGGTAGATTGGCTTGGCTAGGTAAAACACCAGCCGAGTTCCAACAAAGCCAAGATCCGTTTATCCAACTGGCGGTTGCGCTGTTTGAGACCAATATGGCGCTTGAAGAGCAAGAAAAGCAACTCGATGGTGAAATGTCTATAGTCCGTCCAGCTTATATGCAAGCCATCATCGCCTATAACAAAGCGCAAGGTAAGCCGGTTTATCCAGATGCCAACAGCACCTTACGTATTACTTACGGCAGCGTTGATGGTTATCCAGCCGTAGATGGCGTTTACAAAACACCATTTACCTCAGTTAAAGGCTTAATCGCGAAAAAAGGGCCATTCCCGTTTAATGCGCCAGAAGATTTAATTGCGGCTTATCAAGCGGGTAAAACCTATGGTTACTTCTACGACACGTTAGAGCACACAGCTAAGCCATCATGGGGCTGTAAGCTGTTTGGTTGTGAAACCACAGCACCAAAAGCCTTTAACTCAGTTCCGGTAAACTTCCTATCAAGTGCCGATACCACAGGTGGTAACTCTGGCTCAGCCGTCATGAATGGTAAAGGTGAATTAGTCGGCCTGAACTTTGATTCAACTTATGAATCAATCACGAAAGATTGGTATTTTAACCCTGAGATCACCCGCGCTATCCACGTTGATATTCGTTACATGTTGTGGCTTATGGAACATGTCCACGGTGCGCAAAACTTATTGGCAGAAATGACCATAGTACGTGATGCAGAGTAAGATCTTGAGCTGGGCTTAACGTCCGCTCTAGCAATAAAGCGCGAGACACCTCGCGCTTTATTTTTGCTTAAATTTTATGGGCTACGCCCAAGACACTTCCCGCACCCAACGCTGCATATGCGGATAACCGCGCTCCTCGTCGGTCATTAACCACGCATTTAAGAGCGGAAAACCAAAACCATCACCACGAGCAAACGCCTCAATTAAGTTGTTGCTGGCACCGCGATAGCCCGCCTCATGAAAGACTAATTCCAGCGGCAATTGCAAATATTGAATCGCAGCTACCGCCCAAGCGGTTGCTGCCATTTCTTCGCCGTGCATATTGCCGGGCTTACGGCCATGCTGAGTGCCAAACTTAAACACATCACCATGTAGTAAATGACGCTCTTTTGGCTCACAGACAGCAATATGCCCCGCTTCATGGAGAATATCGCCAGGGTACTTCAGTTTATCCAAGTCTATTAACAGCTTACCGTGTTCAAGACATAAGCCGGGCAAAAACGTAGCGCACTCAATACTGCGCAGCTCAAATGGTATTGCAATGGTAGCCAAAAAATCGGTCAGTTTTTTAACGATAGGGTCCATCTTCATTCCCTGTTTTTATGCGATTATTCCAGAGCTTAGCTAAAAATTTCAAGCGCTGCCAATACAGCCCATTACAAACCGCGCGCTTCCATGTGGGTGCTGAGTAAATCGATAAAACGCCGTACCTTAGGGGATAAGTGCTTGCGACTTGGATAAAGTACATAGACATGGACAGGCACCGCAGGGAAATCCTCAAACAACACCACTAACTCATCGTTAGCAAAGGCTTCATCCATATAAAACGCCGGTAAGCGGGTAATGCCAAGCCCTGCACGTACCATTGCCATTTCCATTTGGCCATTATTACACTTAACTCTTTGCCTCACCTGAACTGTGAACGACTCACCTTGTTTATCGGTAAATTCCCAACGATCTGGCTGTTTTAAGTTGCTGTAGCAAATACAGTGGTGCTTGCTCAGCTCACGGGGATGATACGGCTGACCATAGCGCTCAATGTAACTTTTTGATGCGACGACATAAGCCGGCGAGGAAAACAGTTGCTTGCAGATCAGGCTAGATCCGCCCAGCGCTGGCGTTGCCCGCACCGCCAAATCATAACCATCGGCAACTAAGTCAATGTGCTTGTCGCTTAAATCCAGATCTAAGGTGACATTTGGGTAAAGCGCCAAATATTCTGCCAATGCAGGCTGTAAATGGCTTTGCGCAAGGCCGATAGGGCAACTTATCTTCAACTCCCCTTTTGGCAGCGAGTCATTTTGAGTGACTAAATTCACCGCGGTTTCAGCGTCACTGACCAACTGCGTACAATGACGATAAAACGCCTCCCCTTCAGGCGTCAGCGCAATGGAGCGCGTGGTGCGATTTAATAACCGCACACCAAGCCGCTCTTCTAACTTGCCGACTTCTTTACTGACATGTGAGCTAGAATGTCCCAGCGCCTCTGCGGCCGCACCAAAGCCATTGCTTTTGACTACCTGAACAAAAATGGGAATCCCATCAAACAATTGATTAATAGCCATATGGAAATAGTTAATCCACTTTTACGTTATTAATTTCTATTAAAACCTAATATATGATTATTACCAACAAGTCGGGCGATAAAAGCTGCAAATATCCTTAAACTACTTGGCGTTGCCGGTAGGCTTCAAGTAGGTAAGGTTTAAATAGCTTAGCGCCCCAAGTAGACATCATCAGGAGCACAATATGAAAGTTTTAGCCTTTGCCGCCACTAGCAGCCGTCAATCAATCAACAAACAACTTGTTAGCTATGCTGCAACCTTAGTACCGAATGCAACAGTTGAAGTGTTAGATTTAAACGATTATGAAATGCCAATTTATAGTTCAGACCGCGAAGCTGAGTCAGGTATTCCAGCAGCGGCGCAGCAGTTTTTTAGTAAAATTGGCGAAGCTGATGCCGTATTTGTGTCGTTTGCTGAGCACAACGGCTCTTACACCGCAGCATACAAAAACATTTTTGATTGGGCTTCGCGTATCAATCAAAAAGTATTTCAAAACAAAGCCATGGTACTAATGGCAACTTCACCAGGTCCAGGTGGAGCACAAAGCGTGTTAGGTTCTGCGGTTGGCTCTGCACCATTCTTTGCCGCAGATGTTAAAGGCTCACTGTCAGTACCTAGTTTCTACGATAATTTTGATGTAGAAAAAGGTGAACTACGTAACGCTGAGCTGATTGAAAAACTGCAAGCTATTGTTGCGAAGCTATAAATCACTTCACCATAAGGCCGTATTGCACGGCCTTATGGTTCGTTACAAGGTTTTGCTCATAAAATACTTACTGCCCGTTTTTGGATAATGCTGCTGCACCCACTGCACTTCGTAGCCCGCACGTAAGTAAAAATCTTTGGCTTGAAACTCTAAGGTATCCAACAAGGCGTATTGGCATCCTCGCTGCAAAGCAGCTGCTTCAATGCTGGCCAGCAACTTGGCGCCCAAACCTTGCCCGCGCAAACTATCCGCTACCCATAAACGCTCAATATGCAGCCAATTGCCAAATGTATAACCAGACACTCCAGCTATTAGCTGCCCTTGCGCATTTTTATAAGTGGCACCGAGTGGCTCACGGGTTTTCACATCCCAATGGGCGCGATTAAACGCCACCAACTGCTGACTAAGCGCGCTTGCCACCTCGCTATGCTCGCTTTCCAGTAACTCAAAGTGTAAATCTGCTAACGGCTTGCTCATCTATTATGCCACCCATTTGTGATATGCCACGATTGTCATCACTTTCTGCGCACTGTCAACGACCAAAGCGCTCTTCTCATGAGCGGCAAAGTTATAATAGCTTGGCTGCATTACTGACTAACGTGTTCACCAAAGCGCGCGGCTGCAGCGGATTGTTGTATATCATAATGTCAGGCACCACTGGCTATGGTCCTAAATGCCAAAAGCACCAAGAGGCCATAACGGAACTAAGTTGCAATGGGTGGGAAGGTGGCACGTAGCGACATAAAGACATCCTGTTTGTTATTAGTTAACCGTGCTGCGGTTATTTATTGTCTAAGACGCAAATAACACAGAAATGATTTAAATTACCGCAAGAAATTTTGTTTGGTCAAAATAAGCCGCAATACGCCACCATCAAACTGTGGTAAACTCTGGTTATTGAAACAATCTGCGCAATCAAAGCTATTTTTGCCAGAGTCAGCCTGTCGTACAGTCGGTAAATAAGCATGGAACAACAACCTAACAACCCCCTTCACGGCCTCACGCTGGAAAAAATCCTCACCCAATTGCAGACGCGCTTGGGCTGGCAAGGGCTTTATCAACAGATTAATCTCAACTGTTTTTATAAAGATCCGAGCATCAAGTCATCATTGAAGTTTTTGCGCAAAACCCCTTGGGCACGCGAAAAAGTTGAGGCGTTGTATTTAGCCACGTTTAACACCAAACCAGCGCCTACCAGCAAGGCTGAATCGCCTTGGGCAAATGCGAAAAACCGCTTTGGTCAGCAATAGCTTAAGCTTGGCATAAATAGAGAGGTGCGGTGCCTAAACTAGGCGCCCGCTGATAAGCAATACAGCAATTTACGTCTGTACGTTTTCAAAATGGATTAATCTTCAGGGCCGCTCAGGGTAAAAACCAAATGCTGCCGCATATCTTTTAAGATCACACCTTTTTTTAGCATCATACCACTTAGGCGTTTGCGCCATTTGGCTAATTCAGGCTCTGCGTTCGCAAGCGACTGCGCGTCACTAAACTGTAAACGCATCAGTAACGAACCTGGGAATAAATGATACTCCATACTAAACCAGCATTGCAGCATGCCCGGAAATGCCAGTTTTGCTTCTGCCTCTATTGCCTCAGCCACCGCCATGACCAGTGCTTGCTGCTTTTTCTGCACCGCAGAAAGTTTTTTCATATTTGAACCTCAAGGATCTCATTCATGCCAAGTAGCACTTAGCGCAGGGATGCTTCACCACAATAAACAGCGTAATTATACGCATACTTTTGCTGACATAGGCACTGAAGAGAGTACATCAGCACCTTTTTAGATAAGTTTAAATAAGATTTTTTAAGGGTTTGCTGTAAGTACGGCTCACTTTTAATGTTTTTCCCGTACTCAATGTCGCCATATATTCAGAATTACGCAGAGGCTCAAGCTGCCTTACATAAGCCAAATTAACAATGGTGGATTTGTGGATCCGCAAAAACGTCTCTGGCAGCGTACTGCTTTCAAGTTCTTTTAGTCTTGCCCGCATAACATGAGTATCAGTGGCTGTGTGGACACACATATAATCGCCCGCCGCATCAATCCATAAAATATCGTTAAAAGAGATTATTTGAATTGGTCTTTTAGCATCCCGGATCACTAAGTTCTCACTGTCAAATTTATAATCTGATTGATTGACAGTATGCTTGTGCAGCGCATCTTGGTCGCTAATCTCTTGTTGAAGCGCGATAAGCTCACTTTTTTGCGTCAACTTCGCCCTACTTAGCACCCTTTCAACAGCTTCAGCGAGTCTTGCAAGCTTTACCGGCTTGAGTAAATAATCTATCGCTCTCACTTCAAAAGCTTGCACTGCATACTGGTGAAACGCAGTCACAAATATAACAGCTGGACAATTCTCCGGTTGCAGATGTTTTATCAATTCAAAACCAGACTGAGTTGGCATTTCAATATCTAAAAAAATTAGATCTATTTCGTTCTGATTAAGAAGCTCAATTGCATCGTCAACACCAGACGCACTTCCTATAATCTCGATTTCGGGAAATTGCTCGAGTCGGATACTTAAACCTTCCACCGCACTGTATTCATCATCTACCAGTATTGTTTTTAGCTTAATCATTTACCTTAACCACTTATCGGCAAAGTTATACATACCCAAGCGCCACCTTCGTTCAGGTTACCCTTCTCAATTCGGTGCGATTTCCCATACATCAACTTTAAACGTTGCTCACAATTAGCTAAACCTATTCCTCTTTTGTGCGTGTTGCTATTGTCAAAGCCTTTGCCACTATCAGACACCGTTATTTTCAGAGCACTTTTACTTTTCTCAACGGCTACCGCAACCTGCATCACCTTGCCTGAGCGCATACCATGTTTTAAGGCGTTTTCTACCAGCGGCTGAATTAGCATTGATGGAATAAGCAACTCGTCGCATCCATTCTCAACGGATATATCAACAACAAGTTTATCTGCAAATCGGCACTTTTCGATATCTAAGTAGGTGCTCAGAATTCCTATTTCCTCTTTGACAGATACTTTTTCCAATGGGTCGGTATATAAACTGTGCCGCAGTAAATCACACAGCTTTTCAAGCATCTTAACCGCTTCTAAGCTTTCTTTTTTTAAAATCAGGGTACAAATCGCATTGATGCTGTTAAACATAAAATGAGGGTTCAGTTGATAGCGCAACATCTTTAATTGCGACTCTTTCGCAAGATGAGTTGCTTCAGCCACTTTTTGAGTTTGCTCTAAATTATCTAAATAAATTTTAATTCCATAATAAAAGGCGGTCCAAGTAGAGAGCATTGTTAATGAGGCTGACGTCCACGTACCAAAATCAAACCAAGTCATTGACAGCCAAAAATTCCCATAAAACCACTGCAGGGTGATCCACTTTATTTGGGTCCAAATTAAAGTCGCGAAAATGACGATTAAGATATGAAGTGCAACCTTAAGTTTCAGCTCAACAAAGCTCAAATAGGTGAACACTTTACGAAGGGAAAGCGTAATTAAAAATCCACAACTAGTATCAATAATCAAGTGTGGGATATGGATAGCCCAAGGCTCATCACTTGGCACTTTAATCATCAACTCGGTTAGTATGGCATACACCACCCAACCACAGATTTGAAATAGCCAAAACAACTGACTACGAGGATTATCACTCTTCAAATTATTAATCCACAAAATAAAGCAGATGCACTTTGATAAAGCTCACCTGCTTTGCAAGGCCTTAATTATTGCACGCTAACACCAAGGCATTCGAACTAGGTTTGGTCGTAAGCGTCATATCTGCAACAGCCAAACTGGCAGACTTAGCCTCAACTTTCAACACCTCTGCCACCTCTACTGATCCGGCTGATGTATCTTGGCAATGCAACGGGATAGCTAAGGTATGCCATGTCTTATCGCTCATCAAGGTCTCAAACGATTCGAACTTTATGTTGCGTAAGCAATTATCTTTATTACACATAACCCGCAGTTCAGTTGCTTTATTCGGGGCCATGTTCACTCGCATTTTAAGTTCTAAGTAACCAGATTTATGTGCGCTACTAAGTACTTCATGCTTTTGGTAGCCTAGGCTAAGTGTTGCGCTTTTTTCCTTCGTTCGCCAAATAAACTGTCTTGCATCCTCTTGATAAGAAAGGTTTACCGATTGCATTAACAAACTCACGCCGTCACCACTGGTTGCAGATGCGCCGTTATTTAACATCGGCGCGGTATCTGCATCTTGCAGGATCCAGACAAGATTTTCAGACAGACTCCTGACAAACAGAGGTGTAGAATCCGTATTCATTGCCTTTTTTGGCGTTGTTGCTTCGCTCAATACGGGTAGATTAACCTTATCTTTATAAGTTAACCCATAACCATAGGCAAACAACGGGTCGTAATGTTTATCTCCAAGGTTTAAATTATATTGAGCGTCATATTTGGGCCACGAAAAGCTTAATTTACCGGTGAAATCAAACTGAGTATCGCCATTTTCATCAGTCAATAATAGATCTGCAACGCCCTCACCTTCTGAACCGGGTAACCAAGCAGCAACAAAAGCGTCAGAGGCATTTAGCTCTTTATTTACCCAAAGTGGTCTGCCACTTAAGAAAACAGTAACAACCTCAATACCATCCGCTTTTAGCCTCTGAAGTAAGGCTAAATCGGCTTTGGTTTTATATTGATACTCCAAGAACTCAATATCGCCAAACCATTCAGCATAGGGTTCTTCACCTATTACCACAATCGCAACATCAGGCTTTACAGCATAATTTCCAGACTCATTGAGCTCAATTTTCCCTCCTGCTTTTTCTACTTGCGACTTTAAACCGACAAATATAGAAGTTGCATTGGGAAAATCTTCATTGGTGTTATCAGTTCCTTGCCAAGAAACACTCCAACCACCGGCTTGTTTTGCAATGCTATTAGCTCCGTTACCAGCAACGAGGATCTGACTGTTAGCCTTGATTGGCAATAGCTGATTATTATTCTTTAGTAACACCAAAGACTTGCGCACCGCTTCTCGAGCGAGTTTACGATGTTCAATCGCGCCTAACCATTGTGGATATTGTGATTCTGGGCGACTTGAAGGTTTACCTTTAGTCATTACCCCCCATCGAATCTTAGCCCTCAGGAAGCGCCTCACCGCATCGTCAATTCGGGCCATAGCAATGGTACCATTTTTAACTTGTTCAACCGTATTGTGGTAAAAAGCTTCAAAGTGTTCGGGAACCATAATGACATCAACACCGGCATTAATCGCCGCAGCACATTGCTCAAGGTCACATCCTTCAACAAATTTATGCGCATTCCAGTCACTCACTACAAAACCATCGAAACCCATTTGATTTTTAAGTACATCCGTCAATAAATACTTGTCACCATGAACTCGCTGTCCGTTCCAACTATTAAAAGAAGCCATGACAGACTGAACACCTTCATTAATTGCTGAAAAGTAGCCCTGACTATGGATGTCTTTTAATCCTTGCTCGTCAACTAGGGTGTTGCCGCGGTCAATACCGCGCTGTGTGCCGCCATCTCCAACGAAATGTTTGGCAGTTGCAATTCGGCTAGGCGCTTTCAAAAAGTCGCGTTCAACTTCCCCTTGAATACCCTTAACCATTTCCCCTGCATATGCCTTAACTAGCTCTGGGTTTTCTGAATAACTTTCATAAGTCCTGCCCCAACGGTCGTCCCTCACCACAGCCACAGTGGGTGCAAAGCTCCATTCAATCCCCGTTGCTGCCACTTCTTTTGCTGTTGCTTGACCTATGCGTTTTATCAGGTTTGTGTCTCTTGCCGCGCCAAGGCCAATATTATGTGGAAATAGCGTTGCCCCATAGACATTACTATGGCCATGCATTGCATCGGTTCCCCAAATAGTCGGTATCGCAGCACCATCGAGTGATGCATCAACGGAAGCTTCATACATTTCATCGGCATACTTTAGCCAAGTTTCCATAGAGGCACGTTTATTGCCATAAGGAGCGGTATTACCGCCGTTTAAATATGAACCAAAACCATATTTTCGCATTTGCTCAACGCTCAAGTACCCTATCTCAGGCTGGATCATTTGAGCCACTTTTTGCTCAATTGTCATCGTCGCAAGCAGCGCATCAATTTGCTTCTCTATGGCTTGGTCTCGTTTCAGTTTGGTATTAACAAAAGGCCACTTTACACTGCCCTCTTCTGCGGCAAACGAACATTGACTATAAACGAGCCCAGCCAGAATAAAGGGGCAAAATGCTAACTGGAAAAATTTAAATCTAGACATTTAAAACCTATTAAGAACAGAAACTAGAAAAAGACATTTAATATGGTATGTATTCGATAAAGTCATAATAAACCCAAGATGAGGCACCATAATATTGACCGGGAAAATAATTTGCTTGTTGTGAGTTATCACCATACCAGTGATTTATCATGATTTTAGTTTTATCAACTGGCCAAGCGTACGCAGGTATTTCATTGTAGGCTAGCACGCCATCGCCATTGTCTTTATAAACCATTCTAATCGTCCGCTCTTGACCATTCGCATCATATAAATACCAACGAATTGCACTATTTGACCAATCAAAACCAATGGTGAGTAGATTTTCTCGATAATCGAGTCCATATTGGCTTAAATCTATATCTTGCTCCCAACTCTGATAACTTCCTCCTTGGGGTTGGTAGATAACGTTGGTATGGACAACATTACCAAGCGAAGGCAGTAGCTCTATGTCAATTTCTTGCCATGCTCGTCCAGGACTATCCCACCAGGATGTATAGGTGAATATCGAAGACACAGTCCCTGCAACATCACCCGACTTTAAGCTACCTTGAACTTTACCATAGCCGTAGTAGCGATTACTTTGTAGCTCGGCGCATGCCCCTTGGGATGACGACAGTGTTAAGCCATGCTCACTTGGATTAAGCATGTTGGGTTTGAAAGAACAGCCAAAAGGTGTGCCGTTATTGCCATCTCGAGCAGTCCAAATATTATTATCATAACCCCAAGAAAAATTATCTTTGAAGTAATTTGCACTCGAATCAGGTGATAATAAAATAGCACTCAATATCAATGAACTTAGCATGGCTTTTTTCATGTTCACGCTCCATAAATTGGTAGGCTCCCATATTTACAACCGCGATGGGAGCACATAGTGGATAAGAAAGGTTAAAATGAAAAGCCAGCTCGAATACCATAATACCTCGGCATACCAAAACTACCTTTAGGCACACCTTTACTGGTATTGTTCCAATATTGAATAACTTCATCAGTCGCATTATTTACAAATACTTCTGCATACCAGTTTTGACTTTGAGGCTCGTACTTAAAGGAAGCATTGAATACAGCAAATGCATCACGAGTATCGTCGATATACTTTGTTGCTTCATCTGATACAACAAAATTCATATCATCTAAATGTTTATCTAGATTCCATATAGTTGAGTAAGATTTATCCTTCCAGCTTGCATTCAGCCAGCTATGGATAAAGCCATACTCACCTAAATCGAATGTATGTGTGTAACTAATATTCGCCGTATATTTAGGCGTCATTGCTAAGTTATTTCCTTTGAGGTTTGTTGCTAGCAATGTGTTTTCTGGATTTTTTGATTCTTCATAAGAGATATTGAAAAGATACTCAGCGTCGTAATCCCACTTGGTGTTCCAATCTTCTGTAATTGTTGCGTCTGTCCAAGTTACATAACCTGTAACGCGACCATTTGGATAAGGTTTCCAGTCAAACTCAAGCTCAATACCTTTAATCGTTGAAGCGGGAACATTCTGTGTGTAATAGGCAATAACAGGTTGATTGCGAAAATCAAGAATAGGCTTGCCATCCTCACCTAGAATAGGTGAACCATTGTCGTCTTCAACCACAGACAAACGCTCAACATTACCGATTGAGCCAACTGACGCATATTGCATATCGGTATAATCTGTATAGAAAAATGCAGCTTTTAAGTTAAGGGTATTGGCAAAAAAGCTCGACTTAGCACCCAACTCCAAGGTCAACACTTCTTCAGGATCAAATTTAGTTTCAAACCGAGTTACTTCGCCTGTTCTATCATTGACGACTTCAAAAACATCACCAATTCCACCGGCTTTAAAGCCACTCGCCAAATAAGTGTAAAGCATAGTTTCTGAAGAGAGGTCATAGTCTAAGCCAACTCTAAAATCGTGATGCTGCCAACTTCCCTTGTTATCATTTTCAAAGAACGAGGCATAAATACTAGGATCTTCATAGTAATCAACGGGTAGATTGTTCAACTCTGTTCGGTTTAGCCAACCAACGGCACAGCCATCAGCATTTGAACAGCGATACGTTCGACCCCCTTTATCTTGCTTTGTTTCATCACTAAAACGATAGCCTAGCGTTAGATGTAACTTATCAGTGAGTTTGTAAGTACCTTGACCAAAAATTGCAAAAGCATCTGTAGAGCGGTCAGGCTGAGCCCAGAACGCCTTATCATCCATAGGATTATCGTAATAGCCGACGGTAGTCGTTTTTTCATGGAAGTAGTTAGCACCCACAATCCAAATAAAATCGCCCTGTTCATCCGATTGTAACTGTAACTCTGTGGAGAAAGATTTAGCTCCAGTCCCATCTAAGAAATAAGTAGCCCCATCCCAAGGGTCAAGGCCAACTTCGCTGTCTTGAGCGGATGACCTTTCCATATTTTCATAGCCCAGCAACCAGACAACACTGTATTCATCATCGAAGTTGTAATTAAGTGTATTGCGTAGATAAGTGATATCTAAATCTAATTGGCCGGGCACATTCACGACTGCTTGATAGGTGTTGTCGCTCGGCAAGAAGCTAGAGCAATCACCTCCCATATCATCTGGTCTTGCTCTCAACTTGTCGCAGTTCACCAAATCAAGATTATTGTTGCTATTGTTTACGTACTTTTGGAAAACCGTGTGGTTTGAAAAATTCCCATCCAATGGTTCCCAAAGCGCACTGATACGAAATGAGTATTCGTCCGCGTTGTTATAAAAGTCACTTTTCTTTGCGGGCGTAAGCGCACGCACTTTTTGCGCTTCAGGGTCCGTTCCTGCTCCATCAATCCACCAATTTTCTCTTTGCGTTACTGTTTGTCCCACACCTTGGTATGAGTCCTCAGATATGACGGGAGCATTTAGTATTTCGTCAGAGAGCCTGCGAGTATCATATTGATTCGGGTCATAGTAGCCCTCCAAATACGAGTCGCGTTTTAACCCCTTTGCAGAAAAGCGAACAGCAAAATCCTCACTAATAGGTATGTTTACAACACCATCAATGTTTTTGCTATTGTACTTACCCGCTTCAACGCTTACCTTGCCATAGAGATTTTCAAGTTCAGGTTTAGCTGATATAACATTGATACTACCCACTGTAGAGTTTCGACCAAATAAAGTCCCTTGTGGCCCACGCAGCGCTTCAACACGGTCAATGTCATACATCAGCGCAAGTGCGCCTTGCATTCGCGGCGAATAAATACCATCCAAATGCACACCTACGGCAGGGTCGCCAAGTTCTGTTAAATTTGTCGAGCGCACACCTCGCATAGAAATCACGGGCGCAGATTGATCTGTTGCTGTTGAAATATCTAAACTTGGTACAAGGTTGGCAATATCTTTAATGTTATTGACGCCATTTTTTTTCAACTCAGACTCAGTCAGCGCAGTTATCGCAACGGGCGTTTCCATGAGCTTAGTTTTACGCTTAGTTGCTGTTACCGAAATAATTTCTAAGCCATGCTGCTGCTCTTCAGATACTTCCTCTTTAGTCTTTTGCTGTTCATTATTTTGCGCATGAGCTTGCAAAGAGCAAGCGAGCGCGACAGCAACTGCTAAAGCCTTTTTATTTATTGTGTACATATTCAACCCTTAAATTTGTGTTCATGTGTTAAATAATTTACTTTTAATTAAAAAGTATCAGCATGTGGTTTGCTCATTACTAGTCAAATTCGGCAAAGCGAGTTTGAAATAATATGAAGCGAAAATTAAGTGAACTTGAGCTAGGCCAAGAGATTTGAGCGTTTCGTTAGGTAAGGGCCGCGAACCTGTAGAAGTGAATAGGGAATCCCCCAAATAGAGCAGAAAACCGACTCCGCAGAGTTAAAAATCAAAGCTTGCAAATAGCGTGTGATGCACCGTTGCAACTAAGACCAGCAAGTTTGCAAGATTCTTAGGATCAGCTAATTATCTTATGGCATCTATGAGCGAATAGCAGATCAAGTCGATCCAAACTTTAAGCCTGTGTAAATATCCAGGTGTAAATGCAATTCAGCATTTTGGTTGACCCAAGTCTCGCTAAGTCCGGTTATCCACAGGCTCGATTAAATGAAGATTTCTTGTAAGTGAATAAATTTAAAGCGCTTTTAAAGATGACTTAACGAGACTTAAGGTCTCGTTTAAATCTAGGCTCGGTTTTGAAGTGGATAGAATTGCTTGTACCTATGCTTAGATGCTGGTAACGTGTTGTTTATATGAAAATAATTTTGCTAGAGCATCCAAATCAAGGGTTGTGGATATCCGGACTTACACGAAATGCTCAGTAAAACGCTGTTAGGTTACTAATGAGTACAGATATAGAACCGATGTATATTGATTGCGGTAAGCATGGAAAGCGAGTGGCTGCCGTACTATGTGGTCATCTTGTCAAACCTGAGGGAGAGCCTGTCGGTTTCATTGAAAATTCAAGCGTTCCAAATGATCTTCAAGCATGGTGTTATCAATGTGAGGCTGTTTTTGAGGAAGAGGACGGCATGACAGAAAAATTCAGAGAATTTAATCAAATGTCAGTTGTATGTGTTAACTGTTACGAACAAGCAGCACAGTATCACAGCGTAGATTGAGATTCGTAACCTAACAAGCTGTTTAAAATGGACGCCTTACTGCTTGGCTGGCGCTCATTCTTCGCTAATTTTAGCCAAGCGTAATCCACCCAATAACAGGGCGTTAGGCACTCACGATGGTTCGCGACAACACTTATATCAAAATTAAACCAAAAGAAGTTCCAGAACCAGAATCACTCGATGAAAAAGAAGTTTACGCTTTTTTTGGTTTGGCTTCATATACGGCACAATGTTTAGAAAAAGCTTTGGTAAATTTAGCTTTTACATACTCTCTCACTGATAAAAATATAGTGACTCAAGAAGACTGGGATGCTCTTTTTGAGGACGTAAATAAAAAAACATTTGGTCGCTTGTTAGGGATGGTAAAAAAAGATCTTAGTACCTCTGACGAGGTGTTAGAGGAATTGAAACAAGCCTTAGATAAAAGAAATTGGTTAGCTCATGACTATTTTTTTGATTCTATTGGTCAATTTCATACTGAGTCAGGACGTATGACAATGATTAAAGAATTAACTGAAATGATAAAGCTATTCAATAAATGGGACCAATTTATTGAAGGTGTCTACTTACAAATCTGGCAACAGCATGGTTTAACAGAAGAGGTTATTTTAAGGGAAATAGAAAAGCTCAAGGCTGAGAATGCCTAACAAACGCCTCAACAAAGGACGTAAAAAGCTTGGCTTGCGCTCCTTCGTCGCTAATTATAGCCAAGCTTTTTACGCCTGTTAGGCGGGCGTTTGATGACAAGGGGGCGCGATGGAAGTTTTAGATTTAAGCAAATATGATCACTGGATGGCGATAGCTATTACAGGGTTGATTAGTGCTCCAGTAATCCCATTGGGTGCTGGCCCCGATATGTACATCCTAAGTGAGCGGCACTTTAAAAATGCAAAAAGAGATGACTTTTCTTTAGCATTGAAAGAATCATTTGAGGATTTTGGGCTTGAAGCTTCTGAGAAGTTAACGCTAAATGATCCAAAACTAATTTTAGTACCCCTTACTGATATTTCGGATGAGATAGTTGGTGATGCTTTAAAAGTTGCAGATATGGCGCTAGCTTGTTTTAACCAAATGTATTTTCCATCTCGCGCCAGATTTATAAAATGGGAAAGAAGATCAGGTAAGGCTATAGGCGTTACCTGTGTAAAAGGAAAGATTAGCCCGATCATAAGTGGGTTTAATTTAACTGGTCCTGCAATTGTAAAGCACATTGAATATAATTTCTGGGATTGGTTTTTAGCCTCGTCTCTGAGAGGTCAGCTACCTGAGTTGGGGAAGGCGCTATATAAATGCATGGAATGGGAGAGAGAATCACAAAACTCCTCACACATTACACATAGATTTGCTTTCAATTGGGTTAGTTTAGAGTCAATGATGCCCAAAGGTGAATGCCAAGAAGACGCAATGGTTAGGCGCTATTCACTTGTAATTGGAGCGCCAAGAGGCGCAGATTCAAAGAGCATTTTGGCAGATCCTGAGAAGAAGAAATTTTTTGATAAGTATAAAAACAGTCATTCTAAGCGGTGGGTTAGGGCTATCGAAGGTATGTATAGATATCGGTGTGCGATATTTCATGATGGATCTAGTGATTTAAATTCCGAAGATATAGATCCTAAAAAAATAGACTGGTATTACCATCTTTCACAAACGCTAAGTACACGTATTAATCGTCTCGCCGTTAATGCCCTAATAGACAAGGTCGTTACAATAGAGGATTTCTGGAATAGCTACGTCATGGATTACCTATACAGTGAGCGAAACCATTGGGCAACGAATGGTACGTTTATGCAAGATCAGTTGATAAACTTTGATTGGGAAAATGGGAAATACCCTGAGGTCATCTAACAAGTTGCTCAATTTGACGCCGAAAAACGGCGCAAATTAGCAAAGCGTTAAGTGTATAGGTAGAGTAGTTAAACAATGTTTGCCATGGAGTTTCAATGATAGAAAAAATTCGGAAGTGGTGGAAAGGCGAAGCGTATTATCTTGAAAGTGTTTTTCCTGGCATTCGTTATAAACGACATTGGACTGCAAAATTTGCACGTATTATCGTTGAATTTTATTTAAAAAATTGGCAGTGGTGGCTGGGGTTTTTAGTTGCAGTTTCAGGGCTATTTATTGCTTATAAAAAGCTTGTACCTTAAAAATGCACATCACAAACAATTCAACAGGGCTAAAAAACTTGTGGGCTATTAGCTTCGCTCAATGTTAGCCCACAATTTTTTACCCGTTAATCGGGCGTTGAAGAACCGCTTTTGGCACATAGCTGAAATCACTATCAAAAATAGGCCGTTGTAGCTTTGGATTTTTCGCTGTCCGTTTAGAATTAGCCTCATCAATCAACAATACTGCCCGCAGCACCAGCCGCTGCTCCACGCATATTGAAAATTATAGCCGCCTAACCAACCTGTTACGTCGGTGACTTCACCAATAAAGTAGAGTCCGGGCGTTTTTTTGGCTTCAAAGGTTTTACTGGAAAGCTCGTCAACGTCCACGCCGCCTAAAGTCACTTCTGCCGTGCGATACCCTTCGGTGCCGTTGGGTTTAATTTGCCATTGCGTGAGTGTCTGCGCTATTGCCTTTATTTCGCTGTGGTTAAGTTGATTCAGCGGTTTGTCTGGCAATGCCCCTTCTTCAGTCAGGATCTCAATAAAGCGTTTTGGCAATAACGTTGCCAGCACAGTTTTTAGCGATTTTTGTGGGCTTTGCTCACGCCAACCGGTGAGTAGTTCCGTCACATCCTGATCTGGCAATAAGTTAATGGTCACAGCTTGGCCTGCCTGCCAAAAACTGGAGATCTGTAAAATAGCGGGGCCTGATAACCCTCGGTGAGTAAAGAGGATATTCTCACGAAATTGCGTTCCATCTTCACTGCTCACTAAGCTATCAATACTCACGCCTGAGAGGCCTTCAAATCTTTGCTTGTCGTGGTCGTGTAAAGTTAGCGGCACTAGCGCGGCAGTGGTTGGGTGCACTTGCAGGCCAAATTGCTCAGCAATTTTATAGCCAATTGGCGTGGCGCCCAGTTTAGGCATAGTTAAGCCGCCAGAAGCAATCACCAGTGATTGGCAATGCAATTGGCCTTGGTTGGTCGTCACGGTATAACCTTGCTCGTTTCGCTCAACATTTAATACTTCGTGGCGTAAATGCAGTGCAACACCAGCCCACTCACACTCAGTTAAGAGAATATCAACAATGTCTTGCGCGCTGTTATCACAGAATAACTGCCCTAAGGTTTTATGGTGGTAAGCCAAACCATGACGGTCCACCAGCTCGATAAAGTCATGCTGGGTGTAGCGACTTAAGCAGCTTTTAACAAAGTGCGGATTACGACAGAGGTAGTTTTTTGGTGAAGCATTTTCATTGGTAAAATTGCAACGCCCACCACCACTGATGAGAATTTTACGACCCGCCTTTTTACCCATATCGATAACCGCAACTTGGCGGCCGCGATAACCCGCTTGTGCGGCACACATTAAGCCGGCAGCACCGGCACCAATGATCACTACGTCGTAATTCACTCGCTCTCTCGCTCTTTGCAATCAAAGACTATTTTAGGTTGTGCAGTATACCAGAGCGGGAAAAAGCCGTGTACCGGCAATTTTATTTACATTCGTTCACAATTACAAAATGCTACAAAGTTGAAACTTTCGCCAATAAAAGAAATTAATATCCAAAATTTAACATTTTTTTGCATTGAAAATCAGTAAAAAATCGTTCCAACTTTTCCACTGTCATATTAGAGACATATAGACATCCACTTATATCAATTCGGATATGAGAAATAACAAAACTTTATTTTGTTTAATTTAACATCAATTTTACCTTGTTAACCTTCTTTTAGAGTCTGCACTCAAAAGAAGTACATAAAATCTATCTAGGGAAAAATTATGACAACAATTAAACAGTTTAAGCTCGGTGCTTTAAGCATTGCAGTTGCCGCAATGATGCATACACCAGCTACTTTGGCAGCGGCGACAGCACAAGCTGAAACTGCAGCAAAAATTGCCGCGCAGCCAACGCTGGGCACGCAGTTTATTATTAAGTACAAAACTGCCAGCAACGACTTTGCAACCGCGATGAGCCAAGGCCAAGCTGAAGAACACGCCAAAGTTAAAGCTAAGCAATTTGTTGACTCATTTGCGGGCAAACAAAGTAAAGCAGCCGCTAAATATGTACGCGCCATGGCACTGCAAGGCCATCACGTCGTTCAGGCAGGTAAAAAATTGTCTCCCGCTGAAGCGCAGGCCTTTATGGATGACATGATGGAGTCTGGTCAGGTTGAATACATTGAAATCGACCAAATGCTCAAGGCATTTGCTACGCCAAACGACCCGCGCTACACCGACCAATGGCATTACTATGAGCAAACAGGTGGCTTAAACCTACCAACCGCTTGGAATACCGCTACTGGTGCAGGCGTTGTGGTTGCCGTACTGGATACGGGTTACCGTCCACATACTGATCTGGCAGCTAACATTTTACCGGGTTATGACATGATCTCAGACACCTTCGTGGCGAACGATGGTGGTGGCCGTGATAGCGACGCGAAAGACCCAGGTGATGCAATTGCGAAAAACGAGTGTGGTGACGTACATGATGCACAAGACTCAAGCTGGCATGGTACTCACGTTGCAGGCACAATTGCGGCAGTAACCAACAATAACCAAGGTGTGGCTGGTGTTGCTTACAACGCAAAAGTGGTTCCGGTACGCGTACTTGGTAAATGTGGTGGTTTAACGTCTGACATCGCTGACGGTATCATTTGGGCATCTGGTGGTAGTGTGTCTGGTATTCCTGCCAACTCTAACCCTGCTGATGTTATCAACATGAGTTTAGGTGGCAGCGGCGCATGTGGTGCAACAACGCAAAGTGCGATTAACCAAGCGCGTGCAAACGGCACGGTAGTGGTTATTGCAGCGGGTAACGACAACGACAATGCCAATAACTACAACCCAGGTAACTGTAATGGCGTGATCAACGTGGCATCGGTTGGTCGTAACGGTGGCCGTGCGTACTATTCAAACTATGGTACATCCATTGACGTTGCAGCACCGGGTGGCGCGCAAAGCTTCTACAATGACCCACAAGGTATTTTATCAACGCATAACTCTGGTACTGGCAGCCCATCAAGCGACAGCTACCACTATATGCAAGGTACTTCAATGGCGGCCCCGCATGTGGCCGGTGTAGCAGCACTTATCAAACAAGTTAAACCAAGCGCAACGCCAGATGAAGTGGAGTCAATTCTCAAATCGACTACTCGTTCATTCCCAGCAACTTGTAGCAACTGTGGTACAGGTATTGTTGATGCAGCAGCGGCGGTTGCGGCAGCGAACACTGGCGGTCCAGATCCAGTGGGTAATGAGCTACAAAACGGTGTGCCGTTAACGAACCTTTCTGGTTCAGCAAGCAGCAAAACCTATTACACTTACGATGTTGCAGCCGGTGCCTCTAAAGTGACTATCACTATGAGTGGCGGCAGTGGTGATGCTGACATGTACGTCCGTGCAGGCAGCCAACCAACCACGTCAACTTATGATTGTCGCCCGTACAAAAACGGCAACAACGAAAGCTGTACGTTTGACTCACCAGCTGCGGGTACTTACCACGTAATGCTAAGTGGTTACAGCGCGTATGCAGGCATTAGTTTAGTGGCGACGACTGAAGGCGGCACAACCACACCACCAACAGGCGGCGGCGCGACTGAAACTAACCTAAGTGCGTCGGCTGGCAATTGGATCCACTACACTTTGGATGTACCAGCAGGCATGTCGTCACTCACTGTAAGCACCTCTGGTGGTAGCGGTGATTCAGATATGTATGTGAAACTTGGCTCACAACCAACTACTAGCAGCTACGATTGCCGTCCATACAAAAACGGCAATAGCGAAACTTGTACGTTCTCAAATCCAGCAGCAGGTAAGTACTACATTAGCTTGTACGCTTATGCGACCTTCTCTGGCTTAACGTTGAACGCGCAGTACAACCCATAAGCTTTGACCCAGTAAGGATAAAGTCAGTTACTGACTTTATCCTTTTTAATTCGCTGCAGAATAAATAACCCCAACTGGGGTTATTTTTTGCCTAAATCCCTAACTTACTGCTGCAAAAAAACTGCAAAGCTCAACACACCCTCAGCTTACAAACCTAAGTTTTGTCGAATGGTGTTAATTTGCTCACGTAAACGCGTTTGAATATTACTGATCTGCGCGTTAGAGCTTTCAACCTGACTCTTCATGTTAAACATCGACTCACTAAAACGTCCTAGTAACTCGCTTTGTTGCTGTGCCAAGTTGGTTGCCTCACCCGCCACTTGATTGGCATGCTCAGCACTTTTTGCAACCCCTTGGGAGTTAGTACGTAGTTCTTTAGCATGCTGGGTTTGC
The DNA here is from genome assembly GCF_042643375.1 of Pseudoalteromonas fenneropenaei. NCBI lineage: Bacteria > Pseudomonadati > Pseudomonadota > Gammaproteobacteria > Alteromonadales > Pseudoalteromonadaceae > Pseudoalteromonas > Pseudoalteromonas fenneropenaei. The sequence continues at coordinate 53,572 of NZ_JBHRSD010000039.1, read as the reverse complement.
AGCTCGGCATCGGCAGCAAGTGCAGTGATTTCATTCGACACCCGAGTAGAGTTATCACTTAAAATTTGCAGTTGCTGATTAATATCCGACAACGAGTTTTGTGTTTGCTGGGCAAGTTTACGCACTTCATCTGCCACTACCGCAAATCCTCGGCCATGCTCACCGGCGCGCGCCGACTCAATGGCAGCATTGAGCGCCAGCAAGTTGGTTTGCTCCGCAATTGTGCGGATCATTTCAATCACTTTACCAACATCGGCAACGCCGTTAAGTAGCTCATTCAAACTCCGCTGGCCATCTTCAACACGGCGCTCAGTCGTCGAGCTGGCTTTAAGCATATCATCAGCAAAGCCCACACTGTGCTCCATTGCCGCTACGGTGGACTTAGCATTTTCGGCCACTTGACCGTTGATGGCATTGACCTGACCACCGAGATCTTTAATGTCTTCTAGCATGCCCTGCGTTTGCTCTACCTGAATCGCAGTATGCTCTGCTTGCTTACTGATATTAGTTAAGTTGCCGCTCATTTCTTGCATAAACTCGTTGACCACAGCCAACATCTGTTCACGCGCTTCACTTTCTTCTTGCTGACGCTCTAACAAACGGTTGAAGTAATTTGCAATTTCTCCCACCTCAGTTTTGCTATTGAGATTATCAATGCGTTTAAGCTCATTACTTTCAAGTAAATACGCAAAGCCACTGCGTAGTTGGCGCAGTGGGTTAAGCACTTGCGACAACTGCACCCAATACACCCCAACCGCTAACACCGCCAATAAGCCAATTGCCGCGCTGAAAAATAAAAATACGTTAAATTTCAGCATATCTTGTTCGTCACGTAGCGCCTGCTCGGCACTTAATAAAGTATTAGAAAGCTGCTTGATATCCGCACGCAAGGAGTTGATCCCTACTCGGCGCTGCTCGGTTTGGGTTAAGGTATTGGCTAAGTCACGCTCATAACGTTTTGGCCAGCTGATCAATTCCGCTTTAATCTCAAGCGCTTTGTCTTCTGCCTCACCACCAAAAAAGGCTTCGTCTTCATCTAGTGGCTTCATCACGCCAAGATTATCAAGCCGTTCAATGTCGGTGGCTAAAGTCATTAAATTGGCCAGACTACGCTGTAAGCTGTGCTTGGTATTTTCATCAGCGTGGATCACTTGGTTATAGGTATAAATGGCAAGATTGCTAATTTCTGCTGAATAATCTTTACTGGCTTTTAAGTAATCCGCTGCCAATGGATGATTTTTCGCTTCCAAAGCGTAATTCACCATTGAGGAAGCAGAGCCCGACATCTGCCGTAAAGCGTTATCTAACAGCGCCATTTCATTACCTGAAAGCTTACCAAGGGCGCGATATTTACCCTGAATATCGCCATCTAAGCTGCTGAGCTGCTGATTAAGTAAAGTGGCAAGGTGCGTTGGCAGTTTGCCGAGTGAATCTGACTGGATACGCTTGATGATCTCAGACGCTTTACTCAAGTATTGGCTATCACCAGCACTGAGGTAGTCTTCTATCGTACCGGCTAAGTCCACCAAGATTTGGTTTTTGAGCAAAGAATAAGCAGAGTCTTGCTTATCGAGAGTGGACAGTACCTGACTGCCCCAAAACAAAGTGGCTGCCAGCACCATACTCGCTATCGCGAGTAATATTGCCAATAACCGAGTAAATGATGATACACGCATACGTCACAACCCCAATATTCCATAGCTGGCGCTAGAGTATTAAGCTTTTATGACAATTTGATGTAATTCCGCTGCTTTCTTCTAACCAGAACCCAAGCTGAAGCATGTTCTGGACGTAAAACGCACCCCATTTGCGGCTAGATAATTTTAACAAAGTGCTGAAATAGCAATAGGTTACAGTTACTACCAGACTCAGGTAATGGTGCCTAAACCCGCTAAGTGAAAATGTTTCATCTAGAGGAACATTGCTCAAAAGCTCACAATAACAAGTAAAACAGTTACAGCATGGCAGCTTTGACATAGACGTCAAAGCGGTTTTTCTTGGTTTCAATTTGCATACTGGGTTTTTGTAGCGCTAAAAATGGAGCGTAATCTGGGCGCTTTACCACCACTCTTTTACTGGCGAGTGTCAGTGCAAACGGCAATAACGCATCGGCATCATCATCCCCGCCCACTAAACTTTGAAATACACGCATTTCTTTTTTAACTAAGGCGCTTTTTTCACGATGCGGAAACATCGGATCTAAATACACTACATCTGGGGTAAATTCACTTTGGCTCAGTAAATCATGGCTTGAACCAAACACCATTTGCATGTGTTGCTGCATCCATGGTCCGATTTCTACATCAAGATACGCACGCTGCAAGCCATCAAAAAGCAGCGCCGCCACTACAGGATGGCGCTCATGTAACAGTACTTCACAGCCAAGTGCTGCCAAAACAAAGGCATCGCGTCCAAGCCCAGCGGTGGCATCGAGCACTTTTGGCACCGCCCCTTTGTTCATACCTACAGCTTTGGCTATGGCTTCACCTTTCCCACCACCATATTTACGGCGATGCGCACTGGCTCCGGTAACAAAATCTACCCGCACTGCGCCAAGCTTAGGCTCATCCTGCTTAAACAGCTGTAAACCCAACTCGTCGTACACCAAACGAAACCCCTGATGGCGGCTAAACCACTCAGCAAGCTTAAATTGTTGTTCTAAGGAATCGAGATAAGGACGATTTTCTGCAAATGGGGTGTGAATAACCAAAGCGCGCTCCAACTGGCAAACTGCGCTCAGTATAACGTTAGCGAGCGCATCGCCAAAGCCACATGGTAAAGAATTGACAAAATTGTTGGCTAAAAGTCGCCGTGCGCAGTTGTGGCATCACTATGCTTTGCCACTAACTGCACAGCGGTTTAAAACAATTCGATATCAGTTTGTGCGGGAACGTCTTCTTCACCCCAAGGTTTTGCTACTTTATTGAGACTTTCAATCAGTTCATGGCGTGCATCAGTAATTTCAGTCAGTTTAAATTTGATAATCGACAGTTCGTCGTTTAAAAACGCAAAATGCTGATACAGCTTTTCTAACTCAGCTACGCGCTGCTCAGAAAGCGCTATACCAATTTCGCCTTTTAGCACGGCAAGCTCGGCTTCTAATGCGAGGAGCTTTTGCCCTTGGTGCTCACTTATGCCCATCAATTGTTCCGACAATTCCTCAAAGACAATGCCAATTTGCTCAACTTTATTAAGTGCTTCTTCACTCACTTCCATATCTTTAATTTTGGCGTTGGTGGCCTCCAAAATATGCGGAAACAAGTCTTTATAGCGGCCATACAACGTCTCATCATCAATTGGCATATTTTTGATAAGCAAAGAGACTTTTGGATAGTTGATAATGGTACGACGGCCAAAATCAACAAATCGATTACCGTCTTTATGGGTTTCCATCAGCTCTTGCTCAATAGGCTGCACCGCGCCCTCTGCGGCAAAAAACACATTACTGTTGTGATACCAAAACGCGACTGCGACCTCCAACCCAAACGGCTGAAAAAACTCAAAAAAATAACTGACTAAAGTACGCAGATCATGAGCATGATAAGACTGGCCGACAAAACGCATAATGCGCCCCATGTCGCCTGAATCTGTCATGGCAATTTCTGCAGTCAGCTGCGCGCGTTTAATGTCCTGACTCAGGCGCTTGGAGAGCTGCATATAGTTATACAACACTTTGATCCGCGCTTTTAATTCCTCGGCATTAAACGGCTTCATAATATAGTCAGAGGCACCTGCGTTATAGCCACGCATGCGCTCTTCTAAATTCACCCGTGACGACAAAAACATAATTGGAATGTCGGCAGTCTGCTGGCATTTTTTTAGCTTCTCACAGACTTCATACCCCGTCAGCCCCGGCATTTCGACATCCAGCAGGATAATATCAGGATGATACTTTAGCGCCTGACGTATACCCTCATCACCATTTTTGGCATGGATAAGTTTGCAGAATTCGGAGAGTGATTCATCAATTATGTGATGTACCAAGCGGTCGTCGTCTATCGCCAGCACCAGTTTGGACATACAGCTTTCCCTATCTATTCATTACTTTACAAAGCATAGTCAGTGATAAGAAATTTGCTAACGAAAAAGCACCGCAAGCGGTGCTTTTATCTGCAACTAGATAAAGGTGTTACCCTAAATCATGCGGCGTTTTTTTCACTGATACCACTGTGACGCAGTAGTGCATCCACCGTTGGCGCACGGCCACGGAAGCGCTCAAACAACACCATAGGTGACTCAGAGCCGCCCTTTTCTAGAATATGCTGCATAAAGTCGCGACCTGTTGCTGGGTTAAACACCCCTTCTTCTTCAAAGCGCGAGAAGGCATCGGCCGACAACACCTCAGCCCACTTATAAGAGTAATAACCTGCGCTGTAGCCCCCCGCAAAAATATGGCTAAAACCATGCTGGAAGCGGTTAAACGCCGGTGGTGTAACAACGGTCGTACGCGCACGCACCGCATCTAACACCGCCTGAATAGACTGTGGTTGAGCTGGGTTGTAATCGGCATGGAGGTGGAAATCAAACAGCGCAAACTCAAGCTGGCGACACATCATCATCGCTGATTGATAATTTTTTGCTGCCAAGAGCTTATCTAACAGCACTTTTGGCAGTGGCTCGCCCGTTTCGTAGTGACCAGAAATAAGCTGCAGTGCTTCTTCGTCATAACACCAGTTTTCTAAAAACTGGCTTGGCAGCTCTACTGCATCCCATGCTACGCCATTAATGCCCGCAACGGGTGCGGCGTCCACTTGCGTCAACATATGGTGAATACCATGACCAAACTCATGGAATAAAGTGGTGACTTCATCATGGGTGAAGAGTGCTGGTTTGCCACCCACGGCTTTATTAAAGTTACACACTAAATACGCCACTGGGTGTTGTAAACTGCCATCAGCACGGAAACGTCGGTCAATACAGCCGTCCATCCACGCGCCACCGCGTTTTTTCGCACGCGCATACAAGTCTAAATAGAACTGCCCGCGCAGCTGGTTTTGTGCATCATAGATAGAGAAAAAGCGCACATCAGGATGATAGCTATCGAAGTCCTGCTGTTCTTTTACTTGAATACCAAACAGGCGCTCCACTGTGGTAAACAAGCCTTTTAATACTCTGTCTGCTGGGAAATACGGGCGTAATTCTTCGTCCGAAATCGCATACTTAGCTTGCTTAAGTTTTTCGCCAAAATAAGTGTAATCCCACGCTTCAAGCGCACTCACACCATATTGCGCTTTAGCAAATTCACGCAGTTCTGCCACTTCTTGCTCTGCTTGTGGTTTAGAGCGGTCAGCCAAGTCATTTAAAAACGCAAATACTTGCGCTGGCGACTCGGCCATTTTGGTCGCCAATGATTTGTGCGCGTAACTCTCAAAGCCGAGCAGCTGCGCAAGCTCATGACGAAGCGCCAGTTCTTCATCCATAATCGCTGAGTTATCAAACTCACCGGCATTAGGCCCTTGGTCCGATGCGCGAGTCACAAACGCACGGTAGGTTTCTTCGCGCAGTTGGCGATTATCGGCATACATCATAATCGGCAAATAAGACGGGAAGTCTAAGGTAAACACCCAGCCTTCTAACTCTTGGCTTTGCGCAGTATGTGCTGCCAATGCCAAAGCAGATTCTGGCAAGCCAGCCAGCTCTGCTTCATCAGTAATATGTTTGTGCCAAGCATGAGTGGCATCGAGCACGTTATTGCTAAACTTTGTCGCCAGTTCCGACATACGCGTAACAATTTCGCCGTAGCGCTTTTGCGCTTGTTCATCTAACGCGATACCTGACAATTTAAAATCACGCAGCGCATTATCAATACTGGTTTGCTGGGCTAAGGTCAGTGAAGCAAATTCAGGGCTATTTTTAATCGCTTGATAAGCATTGAACAAACCTTGGTGCTGACCAACAAACGTTGAGTATTCAGAAAGCTTTGGTAAACAGGCTTCATAGGCGGCACGTAACTCATCGTTATTCATCACCGAATTTAAATGCGAAACTGGCGACCACATCCGCGACATTTGGTCGTCAGCCTCTTCCAGTGGTAATACAAAGTTATCCCAAGTAAAGTGGTCTTGTTGTAAAACTTTATCTATGGTGGCACGGCAATGGGCAATTGCGGCATCTAGCGCAGGAACAACGTGCTCAGGCTTAATTTGCGAAAAAGGGGGCAAGCCGGACAGGCCAATTAATGGGTTGCTCATAGCGTCTCGCTTCTTTATAAACAGTTAGATTAAAGTTGAAATAGGGGCACCACGCCTCAATTACAAGTTACACTGTGATTTTTTACATTGCCAGCAGGTCTATGTACTCGCTTATTTAAAGCCTATCTGCTGTTCAGTTTGAGGAAATATAATGGCTCAACATTTTGATTATATCGCCATCGGTGGCGGAAGTGGCGGTATTGCCTCAGCCAATCGTGCAGCGATGCGCGGCGCCAAAGTGGCACTTATCGAAGCAAAACACATGGGCGGCACTTGCGTAAACGTTGGCTGCGTGCCCAAAAAAGTCATGTGGCATGGTGCACAAGTGGCTGAAGCAATTAAACTTTATGCCCCAGATTATGGCTTTGATGTAGAACTAAAACATTTTGACTGGGCCAAACTCGTTGAAAGCCGCGAAGCCTACATTGGCCGTATTCACCAAGGCTACAATGGTTACTTAGCGAAAAATGGCGTGACCGTGATAAACGGCTTTGCGCGCTTTGTGGACAATAAAACCATTGAAGTAAATGGTGAGCACTACACCGCCGACCATATTTGTATTGCAGTGGGTGGCCGTCCTTCTATTCCAGATATTCCCGGTGCCGAATTTGGTATTGATTCTAACGGCTTTTTTGCCCTTGAAGCTCAACCACGCCGAGTTGCGGTAGTCGGCGCAGGTTATATTGCCGTTGAGCTGGCAGGTGTACTGCACAGCCTTGGCACCGAAACCCATTTATTTGTCCGCCAACATGCGCCGCTACGTAACTTTGACCCTATCATTGTCGACACCCTCAGCGAGATCATGGCTAAAGAAGGTGCGAAGGTTCACCCTCATTCAACACCAGAAAAGCTCAGCAAAGAAGCCGATGGCTCAGTAACCCTGCATTTAAGCAACGGCGAGTCGCACAATGTTGACCAAGTGATTTGGGCGATTGGCCGCGAGCCAGTCACTGATTTAATCAACCTGAGCGCTACCGATGTCGTAGTCACTGAACGCGGTTATATCAAAGTCGATGAGTATCAAAACACCTCAGTTGCTGGCATTTATGCGCTTGGCGACATTATGGAAGGTGGCATTGAGCTTACCCCAGTCGCGGTAAAAGCCGGCCGCATGCTCGCAGAGCGGTTATTTAACCCAGCCATGCCAAACGCCAAAATGGATTACGAGTTAGTGCCCACTGTAGTGTTTAGCCACCCGCCTATTGGCACCATTGGCCTTACTGAACCACAAGCCCGCGAGCAATTTGGCGACGACGCAGTGAAAGTCTATACTTCAACCTTTGCCGCCATGTACACCGCAGTAACGCAACACCGCCAACCTGTGCGCATGAAGTTAGTCTGCGTTGGCCCAGAAGAAAAAATCGTCGGATTGCATGGCATCGGCTTTGCTGTTGATGAAATGATCCAAGGTTTCGCCGTCGCCATGAAAATGGGCGCCACCAAAGCCGACTTTGATTCGGTCGTTGCCATCCACCCCACTGGGTCGGAAGAGTTTGTTACTATGACGGGTTAATGTAGAAAACATACTGTCACACGTTTATAAATCTGGAAAGTTAACATTTACCATCTAAGTCGAACCGGCTTAGATGGTGCAACTTTTTAGGTAAATAAATGGTTCAGTTAATAAACTCAAGTAATGTATTTAGAAACACAAAATTAAATTTTGACGAAGGGTATTACCACTGCATACCCATTGATTACAACATCGGGTCTCTGCCTACCTTTTTTTCAAGAAGTGGCCAATTTTTAATTGAGCCAAACAGCTACCTTTTCTATTTGAAGACAGTCAAAAAAGCTAAAGATCTCTGTCGGTAATCCTCACATTTTTTGCCGTAGCTAAAAGTAAAAGTTAAGCAGCCATTGACTGTGGTTTCCCTCCTTTAGCCTAATGTAGCCGCGTATGATTACAACACCTCATAGGGATGATTTAACAGAAAGGAGCTTCAATCACATCAATGCTTAAACGCTTTCGCGCGAATGGCATGGAGATCATAAATGGTAATCACATTCCTAAATTACCCACCTTAAAGCGCCTTCATCTGTGCGTGTTACGCAAACATAGTTTGTCGAATTATGCATGTTAAATGAAATGAAAATGTTTAATAATATGTTTAACTATTTATTATAAGTGAAACACAATTTAAACATAAATACATCAAACTCTCTTAATGGAAGCTTCATTATTGCGATTATCACAATTTTTATTTTATACAGTTCATGCAATTAATATGAATTTTGACAATGAGTTGTTTAGAGGAGCATAAAGAGCGGGCTATGGGGAAGCATACAAAAATATTAAACGGAATTGGTGCCGAAGATCTCATTATAAGTAGAGATGAAGATTTTAAAGCTTGTATTCTAGCTAAAAATGAGGAGCTTGCCAGTATAGTGCAAGGTGAAACAGGAACTGGCAAGGAAGAATTTGCCAAATTGATTCATCGCAAACGTGAATATTATCAAGGAGAAAAAGTTCCATTTGTGTCCGTAAACTGTGCAAATTTTAATAATGAATTATCTTTGTCTCTGTTATTTGGTCATGTAAAAGGGGCGTTTTCCGGAGCAGATAAAACCACTGAAGGTTTTATCGCAGAAGCAAATGGTGGTATTTTATTTCTTGACGAGATCCACACGCTTTCCATAGAAACGCAACAGAAATTGTTGCGAGTTCTGAATGATGGCTCATATAGCCGCCTAGGCGATACCAAAACCTTATATTCCAAATTCCAAGTGATTGCGGCCACAACGAGAGACCTAGACGCGGAAGTGGAAAACGGCTCGTTTTTATTGGATCTTAGATTTCGTTTACTCGGTATCGAAATGACCATGAAACCTCTACGAGAACGCAAAGAGGACATTCCTAAGTTTGTTGATGCCTTTTTAAACAAGAAGGGAATTACATTAAGTCCAGCACAATACACTGAGCTACTGAGTTTGTGTAAGAAATGCTATTGGCAAGGCAATATCAGGCAACTGTTTAATGTTTTAAATGCTTGGGTGGCCATGTGTGATGGTAAACTCAATGTCGCCTATTTCCCGCAATATAATAATATGTACAAGCCTTCTGTTGTTTCTAAAGCTGAAAAGGAGAGCTATAAGAAAGTAATTTCTGTACTTGAACGCGCAGTAAGCTTAGATATTTCTTTTACCGAGGCCATTGAAGAAGTTGAATGCTTTATTCTTGAAGAAGCAATGGGCTTAAACCCGAGCATTTCTGATGTATATCAAGGCTTACAGCTCAGCAGAAATAACTTTTATGTTAAGAGAAGGAAATACGGCTTAGCTTAAGCAGTATCAACTGAATTTAGATTTAAACTGAATTAGTGTGATTACCAGCCAACTTAGCCGTAATTAACCTAAAAACAAATCATCCCGTGTATTTGTCAGTGAACTCTTTTACTATTGCAAAGCGTATTAAGAGTTCATTTACTCAACTGTATTTACAATTTCTACGTCTGCACTTTATGCTACTAGGCTCTAGTAGTGCCAGGCTCGGCGTTTACCAAAAATTGCCCCTCAACTACCTAACACAACCATCAAAGCACTGTGTGCAGCCGAGTGTGAAATAATTCCAGCAGACGCACAGCATAAAAAACCTAGACTCTGCATAACAATTCCATGTTCATGCAGGCATCTAGGTTTGAAGGTTACACAACTAATTCAGGGTTACGCGACCTGAGTATGTTGCTTTTTTCGATAACTGAAATCAGTATTATTTGGGAAGTGTTTGGTCAGGCCAAAGTCTGTAATAGCTAAGATAGACAAAGTTCCAGAGCCAGTATTTTCACTGAAATGATCAATCCATCGCGGTACGTAAACCAGTTGCCCCACTTTCACATCGATATGCTCGTCACCAATGTGCACTCGACCTTGCCCTGAAACCACGTAGAACAGTGATTCATGTGCATGCTTATGACATTCATTGCGACAGCCCTCAGGAATTTCTAACAACCTTGGGTCCATCACTTCACAACCTATGTTAAAGCGGCTTACTTCGAAGCTGATCCCTTCATTTTGTTGCTGATTGCTATAAAGTTTCACACCGCTTGATTTCGCCAGCGAGCTGGTAAATACCGAGACATCATCCGTGTTCAAATAAGGTAGTTTGCCACAAATAGCTGTCACTAAAGGCTCAATCTTAGCAGTAGTGATATCTTGATAAATTGCTTTAAAGTATTCGTTTCTAAGATCTAACGCTTTGTAGATAGCCGTCTCAATTTCACCAGCATGCGCTGCAATGTCACCACCACATTGAGATAATGCGATATTCTCAATCACCGCAGCGTGATCATCATCACACTCCATGTGAATGCTCAGATAACGCAACGCTTCTGGCGCAACACCCAAATTGAGCAACCCTTCGTACCAATACTCGTAAATGTTTGCCACTACACCTTCCGTGCCCCAGCCAAGGAAAGCTGCGGCACCAATACTGTTGGTGTTTTTCAAAAAGCGTAAACACTCATCAAAATAGCTAACCGTATAAGTTTTAAAATCAGTACTGTCAGGTTCTGCAATGCCAAACACATCGTTCATCATTTTGCGCAGTAAGTTGGAATGGCGTTCTTCCATATTTTCTTCGCCAGCTTCTTCCCATAAGTTATGAGATAGCTCAGCTCGAAATTTATCGTCCTCACACTGCATCATCAATGCAGAAAGAAGGCGTGTGAAGCCACGCGAATAGTAAAAGTGTTGCGCTATGAAATAGCCATAATCCTTGAGACTGAGTTCATTTCGCGCACACGCTACCAATAGCGGGTTTTGCCAAATGGGGTGTTTTGAAACTAACTCTTCAAAGCGCTCTCCAACCCGAGTTTTTGCTACGCTAGTTACGGTTCCTTGCATGATATACTCCGAAATTATTGTTTAAATTAGATTTTTAACCAAAAAGTAGTTCGTTCAACTCTGTATCAACTTCTGACTCGTGCTGGTAACCTGACACCAGTAACGCAACCTCCGAATCTATAATTGATTTGTTTTCGATTAGTCTGAATAACGCCGCTGCTAAGCTACAGAGTGTATTAAAGTTCTGCTTAACCTGAGCCACCAGCTCTTCGTCCGAATGCGGTGTAACCAAAGCGCGCTGCGCTCGCTGACCAAAGTTGTCGCGGCGGTCCACTATGATGTCTTTTCGCAATTCTCTATCAGGGAGTTCCTTACTCCAACGCCGGAATACCTGCTGCATGGTGGTATGCAGTTTGCCCATGAGCATTAACTCATCACTCACTTGCATAGCAACTTTGCTATTAGTGAATCTGTCGTTACAGAACATCACTCCAGCACCAGACCATGCCAGCGTGCCATCCCACAACAATTTACAACTCATGGCTAAGTTGTGTGCGAAAATTCCATATTGGTTTTCCACCGTGGAGATAAGCGAGTCATATCCAGCAAAGTACATTTGCTCCGATGCTTTACACGGTTCGGTCAGATCATTACCCGCGAGATCTTCGCCGATCAATTTACAAATCAACGTATTGGCTATGGCGATAAAGTCCGTACCTGGTGAGTAAAAAGGATCGGTAAAAGAACCACTGATCCCTGTTAATGCCCAACGCTGTGGACTAAATACGGTGTCACAGCGATAGGTGAAATTACCCATCGTCTTATAATCCATGACCTCATAGCTTTGCTTTTGTAGATAATGTGCTAATTGTGGTTCATGCGCTTGTAACCACTGCTGAGTTGACTCTAAAGTGTTTAGCTGCGCAACATCGTGCAACTCTGGGTCCACCACCACACCAATACTGGTATTATTGCCTGATAGCGGAATGATCCACACCCAATAGCCTTTACCAACCAGATGATTGGTACAGAGTTGGCGTGCAACCTCAGGAACTTGGTTTAACCACTGTGAGTCGCTCGACAAAGCGTTGACTTCAACCTTGCCTACTACCCTAAACCATGCTGAATAATGGCTCTTGGTATGACGAGCTGGCAATTTTAGTGCTTTTTGCAATAGTCTTGCGCCACCGCTTGCATCCAATACCCAATGGGCATTGATGTCGTGCTGGCTTCCGTCTGGCTTGCTGTAAGTTACAATATGAGAGGCATTGCCGATTTGGATATCGGTGACGCGTGCCGAATCGATAAAATCGACCCCTTGCTCTAATAACAGCGCATGCATAAAGTTTTCAAACTTACCCCGATCAAGCTGGTAACTCTTGGATGCTGGTCGTTTGCAATTGCCAACCTCAACGCGCTGCGTGATATCCTTGTTATCGCCAGCGGGTAAGAAAAACCGTAGTCCATATTTTGGCAGCTGCTCTTGCTCAAGATGCGCCTCTAAGCCTAGTACATTACGTAGGTAGTGACCCGCGATATCCACGGTCGATTCACCTACTTTAAATTTGGCTAATGGCACTGGAAACGAATTGGACTCGATAATTTTAATTTCTAAGCTTGGGTACATCAGCTTAACTTGTCGTGCTAATGTCGACCCAGCTAACCCCCCACCTAGGATAACCACTGTATTCGTCGCTGAATTTACTGCTTGGTTCATGTAAACTATGCTCCTTTAATTATTGTTAAAATTTAACCCTTGTTGTCGCCAGTTAGCAGCGTACGCAGACCAGCTTGCATGCGAGATCCATGCTGAACTTTGCGCAGCAGAGGTTGCTGAGTGTTGTAAGTCACACTCCATTGTTAGGTGAGTAAAATACTCAAGCCACTGCGGACTATGCGGCTCGGTATAAAACGGCAACACATTCAACAGCTGAGTGGTGTGTAGTTGTACTTTGCGGTGAATAGCTGCTAGCCATTGTTGCCACGACAGCGTTTGCTCTTCTTGACAACCAAGCAGGGCGAGCACCTCGTGCAATGGTTGAGCAACTGGCGCCTGTAAATTAAACAGCTGTATTTGGTTGTCGCGACTCTGCGCACAGCACAAGATAAATTGCACCAACCAATCAACAGGTAACATATCCACCACCAGCGCTTTTCCACGCAAGGAGGACGGATAAACGCCTAGTGATGCCATAACAGCTAATAAATTATGAACAAAGTCGTTGCTGCGTCCTTTGCCTGAATGACGCTCCCCCCCTATCTCACCGATACGATAAATAAAGGTTGACGCACTAGCGCGACATGCAGTGAGGAATTGTTCCCCAAGCCATTTACTCTGCCCATATCCAGACACTATCTCCTCTCCATGATGAAATACCGCTTGTTTTGTCCAGTTACCCTGTTTTAAACGGCATACCGCAATAGATGAGAAAAAATGAAACTGGGTGGATTGTTTGCGTAGAAATGGAATGAAGTTTTTCCAAGTTTGCAGCAGATCTGACCTAAGTGCTGGGTAACTTTGAATATGGTTCACATCTGCAGCGAGGTGATAAACCGTGCTAACTTGCGTTATCAGCTGAGTATAAGCTGATAACGAAATAGCAAATTGCGGCTTGCTGATATCCGCACGGAACGCATATAAGTTGCCGTTGACCCGTTCTGCTAAGCCATACTGTGCTAAGTTGCGGATGACTCGCGCCCGCGCCTCGTCATCACTGTCAGCCCGAACGGGGCAATATACTTTATGCTCACGTAGCAGTTCTGCCAGTAAGAAAGCGCCGACAAAGCCACTTGCACCTGTTAGCAGAATGGCACTACCAGCCGCTGCTATTGTGGTCTCTGCGCTTGCAGCAGCGCTTAATAGCAGATCTAAATCGCTATGCAACTGAGACTTGCTCAATTGTATCGGCTCACCTTTGATAAGCTTTACCAAATCAAGCAGTTGCTCGAGATTGGCTAACTCAGCAACCGAGTACACTTTGCCAAACCGTTGTTCAACAATTCTCGCTAACTTCACCAAAGCGAGTGAATCGATGCCAAGTTCACTTAGCGTATAACCATGCAGCTCTGCGACGCTCAGAGGCAACTCTGTGAGCTGCGATACAATTTGGATTAGCGCCTCAGTCACATCGTTGACGTGCGGCTCCGCAGACAACGTTAACTGTTTAACCAACGTCACTTTGTCCAACTTGCCATTCGCTAATTTAGGTAATTGAGTAACTTGTTTGAAGTAAGCAGGACAATAGTGGGCCGGCAACAGCGGTCGACACTGGCGCAGCAAATCAAGGGGGGACCATTGCTCATCGACGTAGAATGCGACCAATTGGGTTTCACCGTCTGATTTAGTGCGTGCGACCAAACTGAGTTCATGACAGGGTAGCAATGAGCGCAACTGTGCCTCAACACTCACCAGATCAACACGCATCCCTCGGACTTTGACAATGTTATTTTGCCGACCCAGTGGATAGAGCAAGCCCTCTGCATCGTAAAACACCCGATCACCAGTGGCGTAGCCAAACTCACTCATAGGCAGCGCTTGCAGGGCCCCATCTGCGTCGAGATAACCGAGCGCAAGTGTCGAGCCTGCAACATGTAGCATACCAGGTTGGAATGGTAAGCAAGGCTTACCATTACTACTCATAATTTGCACGTGCGCCGCATCCGATGGCTTGCCAAGCGCCACTCGACCTTCCGTCAGTAAGTGAAAAAACAGACAATTGCATTCGGTCGAACCAAAATCATTAAAGACGTCACAACCTGAAAATGCAGCACGCAGCGCGTTCACAAGCTGTGCATCAAAGCCTTCTCCAGCAAGTGAACAAACTCGCATGGTCCGACATCGAGCTTTGATATCGTCTGAATCCAGCAACAGCTTGGCAAGTGATGGCACCAGCGCGAGTCGAGTAATGCCAAATTTTTCTATATGAGCGGCTAGTTTAATTGGCTCCGCAACCACATCGTCTTGCAAGATAACGAGTTTAGCGCCTTTTAAAATAGCACCCAGACATTCCCAAATATGTGGCCCAAAGCCTAAATTTGTCCGCTGTCCAATGACGTCTTCATGGGTTATCGGCGAAACTCGCCATTGCCAATTAAAACGCTCCAGAAAAGAACGCTCAGCATGTACCACGGCTTTCGACTTGCCTGTTGAACCAGACGTAAACAAAATCGCAAACTCATGGTCGAATCCCCTTGTTGAAGGTGAAATCACCTTCGAGGGATGTAAACTGAGTCTGCGTAGATTCAACGCTTGCGGCAAAGTACCGTAAAATGCATGCTCATCATCGTACAACACCACCTGCGCATCCACTAAACTGAGCTGTTCACGAATATAGTGCTCTGGGTGCTGTACTTCGATGGGCACATATACCGCACCGATATAGTTAATTGCCAATAACGCGATGACAGAACGGCGACTGCGTTTGAGAATTACAGCTACACGACCACCCAGTGTCGTGTTTTCAGCTAAATGCTGGGCAACACTGAGCACCTCAGTGTAGAGCTGCTGATAAGTAACGCGCCCTTCATCATCCTCTATCGCGACTCGGCTTGGAAACTGCGCCACAATCGCAATAAATTGCTGTGTAATAGTCGTAAGTTGTGATCCCGTTGTGGCACTAAAAAGGGATTGTTGTAAATTTAGCGCATAGTGAGTGCGTTCGCTGTCACTGCTCAATTCGACTTCTATCAAGCGCAACATGATTTCGACTCGGTCTTCGGAAATCACCTGAGTATCAATGTCTAACTGTATTTTATCTGGTGTGACTTGCAGCACCATAAAAACGCGAGGCTGTGCTTCGGCTACCAGCTCCCTTTCAAACAAAGTTATGGTCGCGGGGAGCTGACACCCAGCAAGGTTTACTACGTCAAGTTGTTGCACGGCTGCAGACACGCTTTCCAGCTCCGAGACATCGAATCTAAAGCGCCGATTTTCAAACGCACAGCTCAGCTCGCTATCTCCTTTAACCTTACTTACGACACAAAGCGCCGTGGCCAGCAATTGCTTGGCCTCATGAGTATCACAATGCAAAGCATATTGTGCCCAAGCTGTTGACTGTGCCTGCGAACTTGACGTATTCCCGCTCATCTACCGTTACCTTTGTGCCAATTCATTGGTAAAGAGAATGTCGTTCAATGACAATTTGGAGCCTCTAGGCAATGGCGCTTTATTACGTTTGCCAAACACCACGAAATTACAAAGTACATAATTGTCAGGCAATGAGATAAGCTCACTTACCGCAGCAAATTTGAATCCAATCATGGGGCATGAGTCGTAACCCAAACTTGCCGCAGCCACCATCAATGCTTGTGAGTATGCAGCGCCATAAAACATTGCTTGGTCACGTAAATGGGTGTTGTTGTCCTGCGCTAATACATCAGTATCAATACACACCACCCATAGTTCACTGGCGCCAGTGTGCTGTGGCTGGTTGTAACCCACCTCACGGATTTGCTCCCGCAATGCCTTATCAGTGACACGACAAATGCGCAGCGGCAATGTCGCCAAACCAAGGTCAAGATCCTGTGCAAAATGCAATATGTAATCTCGGTCACTGGCTGGCACTTCAAAACTCGCTTCAAAATGCTTGATGGCTCTGCGTTCACGCATGGCTTTGTGTAATCTTTCATTAGAAATCATCATGATTAAAATCCGTTCTCTGAAACAACATGAGTACCTGCATGACATTTATGTAACGGCTTAAAGAATGCTGTATCAAATGTCACAACCGCAGCCACGGTATGGCTCGCTGGTATGTTTAATAGTTCTGCCACCGCTTCATTGCAGACTCCCTTGAGTATCTGGCAACCTTTACCCAACAGATTTGCGGTGATGGTCATATTGGTCAGCGCAAATCCGCAGCTCCGATTCACTTCATCACGTTGTGTTTGTGGGCTCTTTTCGTACACAATGGTCGATTTGGCAAGCGAGGCTTCTTCAAATTCTCGATTCACATGCTGCGCGAATGTTGCTGCTGCCTGCCAAACTTGGGTATCACCACATACCACCAGCACCAACTCAGGAACCAATGCTCTGTCCCAGTTACTGGCACTATTAAGTAACGTCAGCTTCTTATCCTCGTCTTGTACGTCAATAAAACGAAAATGCTGTAAGTTGAAGGACGTCGGTGCGAGTAGTGCTGCATCAAGCAACTCGTTTAAAAACTCTTTCCTATCCATTGCCTTATCCTTTTATGAAAAAGTTATAATGTTGAAAACGGGTATCTTTTTCGAATCCGATTTGTTCGTATAGCGTACTAGCAGCGGTATTGCTGAACTCAGTAGAAATGCGCAGCAGTTTTACTTGCTGCACTGTAGCAAGCTCAATACAGGTGTTGATGAGACGTTTGGCAATCCCCTGTCCTCTTGCGCTTTCACATACATACAGGTCGTTGATAAGCCAAACATTAGCCATTGAGATAGAAGAGAAAGTCGGGTAAACCTGCAATATACCTACTGCGCCGCTTGCATCAGAAGCCAGTAAAATGACAGAATCACAACGACTAATACGCGCATCGATGAACTGCATCGCCGAATTTAAATCAGACTGCTGCTGATAAAACTGGCGATACTTATCAAACAATGTTGCCACTGCCATACAGTCTTGTGCTGTCGCTACTTTGATCTCGACAGATTTCTTAGTCATGTATTTTGCTCCTGAGTATTTGACTAAAACCTGACATCACAGTCCGTGCAACTGCCTTTTGGCCCTGCAAACTCCAATGCAGCCCATCTTCTAAAAACATCGTCTCGCTTCTTTCACCAGCAAATAGCGGAGCGATGTCAATATGTTTTTCCGGTCTGGTTCTGATAAGTTCTGCGGTTTCAAGGATTTGTTTATTGCTCCAAGAGGCGCAGAATTGATTGAGCAACCAGTCTTGTTTGATCCACTCTTCTTTTACTCCCACAGGGGTTAACCAAATGAACTGTTTAACGACACTGGACAGCGCGCGCGAAGCAATTTCTGATAAGTTATCGATGACCTCACGGAACCCAGTGCAAGATTTTTCGCCAGCCCCATGAATGCGCCCATCGTTCGTACCAATCAAACAAAATAGGTAATCTGGCTTTAGCTTCTCTATTTGGGTTAAAGTTGAAAATAACTGCATCGTGGTATCACCAGATAAAGCAGTATTAATCCATTGCAGCTCTAACTCTGGACGAGCGATGGCAAAGCTTTTAGCAATAATTTCAAACCAAGACTGATAGTCGTCAGTTAGACTGTCTCCGATCACCGCGATTTTACTTCCTGCTGGCAGCGTAATGGTCTTAAGCGAGCGCATGTAATCCACTTCATTAAGTAGCTCTCGTGCAGTCAGATTGACATTCAGTTCAAACTCTTCGCGAATGGACAGATAATTTTGCTGCGAAACACCGAAGATCCTCGCCAAAGCCTCAGTGTCATTTGCTCCCGGCATAAACCCAAAACGCTTTTCTGGGTGGAAAAACCTGATTATTCTTTTTGCTTTTTCAAGCTCACTTTGCGACATACTCCCTCCCGCATTTGAATACCGTTACACCAAACAATATGGCTTTACTTCCAAAAGTTATGCCAAATAGATAAGCTTTTGATTTATATGAATTAAGATCAATAGTGAGCCACCTGAAAGGCCACTAAAGTACTGAAATGATTACATCGGGTACTGACAATAGGACATCACCCTAATGACAATTTGAACTAGTTTTAAAATGAAACAATAAAATTCATTTAAATCAAACAGATAAGTGCAAAAAGGAGATTTATAAATTTTGGCTTAGATTTTGCGTTAGCGTTCTACACTATAAACCATACCTATTTCAGGAAAATATAATGAAAGCGAGAATGACTTATAAAGACATGCCAAACTTTGTTTTCGGTTCTTTGATGAATATGGAGGAAAATATTCAATCAAGCTCCATTGACAAAAAACTACTACACCTAATTAAACTCTACGCTTCGCAAATAAATGGCTGTGCATTTTGTGTAGATATGCACTTTAAAAATGCACAAAAGGATGGACTGAATATTTACGAACTGGCTAACGTTCAGAATTGGCGTGAAACACCTTACTTTAATGAAAAAGAGCGCGCAGTATTATTATGGACAGAAACTCTAACCAATATATCGGCACAGCAAGTGCCAGATCATATATATGAAGAAGTACGAGCTTATTTTTCTAATAGTGAGATTGGCGAACTCAGTCTCGCAGTAATTGGGATCAACAGCTGGAACCGTTTAGTGCTTTCAATTGGTACAGTGGCAGGAACGTATAACGCATAGGAGAGTCATGATGCGTGCTTTAAAGATAGCTAAATTTGGTGGAACCAGTGTTGCCAGCTTCGAATCCCTTCTTCACTGTGCAAATATTGTAAAAAATGATAAAGCAATCAAAATAGTCGTTGTCAGTGCACAAGCCGGCATTACTGAAAAATTGATCGCTTTGACTCAAGCTAATTCTTTAGAGCATCTTCATGCCACAATACATAGCATTATATTATTTTATGATAATTTCACCTTACCTATGTACGGTTTGCCACTACAGACTGCATGTCAGAATATAATTTCAGATTGGGTAAGTAGTTTAAATAGTATTGCGTTGCAATATTTTTACACCAAAAGCCAAGATGACTACCAAACTGTTATTGCGATGGGTGAAATTATTTCTTCTCAACTAACATCGGTGATCTTCGATAGCTGTTTGTTGAAAAATAATCAAGTATCTGCACTTGAGCTTGTTTATGTCAAAGGCGACACCTACGATAACCACGAATTTGTACTACCCGCTTGTCGAGAAGCTTGCAATAATTGGCTTGCTAAACTTGAGCCAGGACAACTGATCGTCACCCAAGGGTTCATAGCAAAGCATATTGAAACCGCAAAGCTGATTACACTAGGGCGAGGAGGGAGTGATTTAAGTGCTGCCATCCTTGCAGAAGCATGTGATGCCAAAGAACTGCAAATATGGACCGACGTTGCGGGAGTCTATTCCGGCGATCCTCGCTTACTCCCTGCCAGCCATGCCATTCGAGAGCTGAGTTATCACACCACCGCCCTATTAGCTAATTTAGGCGCCAAAGTGCTGCATCGCAGATCTATAGAACCTGCTATGCGCGGCAACATTCCTATCATTGTTGCCTCAACCTTTAGACCCAATTCAGGTTATACCTTAATACATGATATGGTCGAAACATCAGGGCCATGCTCCGTTACCTATTTAAAGGACGTCACCGTCTTAAAAATAAAGCAAAATGCCTTAAATGGCGTGACACTAACTCATATTCTAATGGATATTCTTACGCAACTAGCTAGCTGCGTTTACACTTGTGAACTCCACGCAGATACTATCACCTTAGTAACGCCTCAGATTGAACAAACAACCTACACCAAGCTTAAACAATACTTAGTTACCCATGGTTTTAATGACATTGTGATAGAGTCACAACGCCATTTAACCTTAGTTTCAATCGTGGGTCACAAACTGCAGCAAACAGATCAATTTTATGAGCAAATTGGCGAAATAACTGGCTTATTCCCTATCAACAAGGTTATCGGCGTTGGCCATGAAAGTGCGCTCAGTTTTGTCATTGAACCTGTATACTTGTCGCAGCTCTTAACCTTTTTACATCAGTTAGTTGTAGAACATCAGGGTAATTCTGCACAGCAAATCGTGAATTAGAGTAGCGTTAAATAACAAACTGACTGGGTAATTCTTGTCGCAGGAAATCAATAAATGCTTGAATGGTTTTCTGCGTAAAGCTGTCTTTTAAGTAAAACACATAAACATGTGTACGGCCAATGTTCGCTTCCCAATCATCTAAGCAACGTACCAATCGGCCTTCGCGTAAATCCTGATAAAGTACCCATTCTGGTAGTAAAATATACCCTAAGTCTTGTCGAGCTGCTTCTATTAGCACTTGCCCACCCGCTGAAAGCAGATTACCGCGTACTTCAACACCAATCTCCTCCGCTCCTTTGCAAAAGTTCCACTTCACAGCTTTACCATTGCGACTCAATGACAAACAATTGTGCATAGTCAATTGATTCGGATGTTGTATGACTCCATGTTCACGCAGATAGGCTGGCGAAGCGCACAACACCAAGTTATTCCTGACCAGCGGGCGCACAACCAAGCTGGAATCTTTCGGGACGCCCAAGCGGATCCCAACGTCAAAACGCTTGCGGTAAAGATCCACCACATCATTATTCAAATCTAACTCTATCGACAAATTGGGGTGTTGCTTCAAAAATTTAGGTAACAATGGAGAAATATAAGCCAAACCAAAAGACTCAAATACGGAAATGCTCAGGGTACCCTTGATCTCGGTACTGTGAGACTTAACCGTTGAATTGAGGTTTTCGATATCTTTGATAATTTTAGAAGCTTGTTTGTAATACTCTTGCCCAATTTCGGTCAAAGCAAGAGAGCGGGCGGTTCTCTTTAACAGTTTGCCTTCGACTTTATCCTCCAAGTGACTGATTTGTCTAGAAACGGCTGAAGGGCTAACCCCTAATACTTCTGCGGCTTTACTCAAACTCCCGCATTCAACTACTTTCAAAAATGTAGAAATTGTTTTTAACATCCTTCTTACCCACATTACTACGCAAACAGCCCAATGCAATCGCGAGAAAAATCCAACATCTCATAGAAGAATTCAATAAAAATCACCAAACAAGTTAATAAAATGGAAACAAAAGCCCTTGCACCATAAGGCACATAAGAAGTTAACTCTCACATTTTCATAACTATTGTTGATATAAAAAGAGATAGTAATAAATCTAAGTTTATTTTTATATATGATCAACAATAAAATTTTTAAAATAATCAACTTAAAGCATCTCACCCTTTAAGTGTTGCAAAAAAACCAACAAAGTCACCCTCAAACTTTTTAATCTCAACCTAAAAGAAAAACAAGTTATTTAGCTTTAGTCAACACAGAAAAATGTTACTCTAAAATCACTACCCCTCCCTACCCCTGCATTAATACGAACAATAACCATTACTACCAATTTAATCAGACTTACCATTTCTAATTTAACACCTTGGATACTGCTGAACTTTGTAACGTATAAGATACATGGTGTACTTTTTTATCAATACAGCAAACCACTCAAAAAAATTAAAACACTGTATATAAAGGAAAAAATTATTGGTTCGGTTCTTGCTGAAAGAGATCAAACTTAATCTGCTATTTAATATTCAAGGAAAAAAAATGGAAGCTATTATCAAGAAAGAAGATTTAGTAATCGAAAAGTATGAAACCATAGAGAATGTGAACAGGCGTAGTGCTGTAAAACTAAATAACATTCGTAATAGTCGCGAAGATAAAAGAGCGGATCTCAACGGCCCAGTTATTTGGTTTGATACAAAAGGCTTGAAGCAACAGTCGCCAGATGACGATATATTTGCAAGAATTATCAACCTACAGTATTCAGGTATAATTACCTATTTAAGTAACATAGAAAACTTAATCAAATATATACCTAACCGTATGCTAGTGATTCTCAAACTCGCTGATAAAGACGAGCTTGAGCAATTCAAAAAAAGTAAATTTTACAAGCAATTTAAAGAAGATAAATCAAAGCGTTTAGTGGTTAGTTACACCGACAACCAAATGATCACAACTTTGAAGCAAGATGGTCTAACTGTTTGCTATCACTGTTATGTTGACGATAACCAAAGTCTTCATAGTTCGGTTTATGATGGCTTAAAAGCGGATTACTTGAGCATTTTATTTAAAGATCCAACTAATATCCCTCTCGAATTAGTCATTGCATCGTTACAAAAAACCAATACCATTTTGATGA
Source organism: Pseudoalteromonas fenneropenaei (assembly GCF_042643375.1). Classification (NCBI taxonomy): domain Bacteria; kingdom Pseudomonadati; phylum Pseudomonadota; class Gammaproteobacteria; order Alteromonadales; family Pseudoalteromonadaceae; genus Pseudoalteromonas; species Pseudoalteromonas fenneropenaei. The sequence continues at coordinate 30,817 of NZ_JBHRSD010000039.1, read as the reverse complement.
AACAGATTTCATCGCCAAAAGATGTAGATGATGCCATCGTCACACTGGGTGTTATGGAATATGGTGCGGAAGGGGTAATTTACTCGCCTGAAGACCATGCTTGTCTTGACCAATTTATTTCTCGTATTGAGCACCGCGATCAAGACAATGTCAGCCTACAAGTCGGCACAGTTAAAGCCAGTTACCCAGTTGGCATGGGCTACCGCGCATGTATCGATACCAGCACTTTATTTGATGATGATGAAGGTATGTTGGTCGGCTCAACCTCACAAGGCGGCTTATTATGCTGTCCAGAAGTGTACTTCCTACCTTACATGGAATTACGTCCATTCAGAGTGAATGCAGGTGCCGTTCATAGCTATGTTTATAATACCAACGATAGAACCGATTACATGTCTGAACTCAAGGCTGGTTCTAACGTCATGTTGGTGAATTCGAAAGGCCGCGTAAGAACAGCGCCGGTTGGACGAGTGAAAATTGAAAAACGTCCGCTGCGGATCATTGAAGTCGTCTTCGCCAACGGTGAAGAAGTCAATGTGATTATGCAGGACGATTGGCACGTTCGTATTTTCTCTGCTGACGCCAAGCCATTAAACATCTCTGAACTCAAAGCCGGTGACAAGGTACTTGGTTACGTTACCGAAGTGGGTCGTCACGTTGGTATCAAAATCGATGAAACTATCATCGAACGCTAATTGCTCACCTGTTCAAAGGATTAATTAACATGAGTTATTTTGGAAGAAAATTACGCTTAAGCAGACTGCTCTACGGTGAGCAATCTGCTGGACTCATCGTTCCGATCGATCACGGCCTGACGGTAGGTCCGATTAAAGGTATCGAATCAACCCAACAGATCCAAAGCTGGGTCGGCAATCCTGACATTAGTGCGATCATTGCGCATAAAGGTATGTTGGAAAAGCTTATTCTGGCTGATGCTATCCCCTCTTCTACTGGCGTTATTGTCCATCTCAATGGCATGAACAGTTTGTTTGAAGACGCGGACACCAAACAGCTTGTCACAGATCTAAGCTATGCTGTGCAGCTCGGTGCGGATGCAGTTTCTATTCAAGTTAATTTTACTGCGAACAATGCAGCACACAATACGCGCCTACTTGGCGCGGTCGCTGACAAAGCACACGCTCTAGGTATTCCGCTGCTCAGCATGGTCTATGACAAAGTGGATGCAGGAGATTTAGAATCGGTCGAGCGGATGCGTTCATTTATTCGGATGGGGATTGAGCTAGGCAGTGACGCTCTGAAAATTGGCTTTCCGAAGCGTATTGAACAGTTAGAACACTTGCTTTCTGCCGCAGATGACAGCACGCCAGTGTTCTTTGCCGGTGGTGAAAAAGGTGATGAAAACGCGCTTATCAACAAAGCACAAGCAGCAATGTCTTATGGTGCAAAAGGGCTCTGTATTGGTCGTGGCGTCTTCCAAAGTGACAACAAGGAATATATTTTGTCGCGTTTAGCCAAAGTGCTCAAATCATCGGCAGCACAACCGACAGCAACACTTGGCTATTTTGATCAGCAACAAGCTGTGTAAGTCATCGACTAAGAGGGAAAGAGAAATGAGTCAAGTAGACCCATTTGAACTCCACAAAATGCTTGAAAATGAGCATTTAGGTGCGGGTAATTTTCTTCACTACTTAGTGAGGGAAAATAGTTACAGTGATCATGACTATTTGTTTTTAGAGCGTCCAATTATTGGCTTTGGTAATACCAAGCGCATGAGCTTTTCACAACAGAGTCTGTTGGAATGCGCCAAACAGTGGTCATCATTTTACTGCAAAGCGGGAGTAACGAGTAAAGATGTTGTCGCGGTCTTTATTGACGATACTATCGATTACTTTCTGCAATTCATTGCGCTCTCCAGTTTAGGTGCGATTCCAGCACTAATTAACAGTAAGCTCGCACCTGAAATTGCCATCCAATATATCAAGCACATCCAAGCCAATTTGGTACTGTCGACCAAAGAGCGGCTATCGGATATGCAAGCTTTTGAGAGTACGGATGGCATACAGTTTTTTGATATTGAACAAGTCGTTCAGCAACCAGCTGAAAACAAGCTACCTGTGCAATATCCCTTTATTCATGCCCCAACCGATCCCGTTTTGTTGACCCACACTTCTGGCACAACAGGCATACCTAAGTCGGTCATCGCAGCGCACAAGCCTTACTTTCATGGGATCCGGTTTAGACTAAATAATCCGATTGCGAATCTTGATCGCTATCTGACAGCCTTGCCGCATTCTCATAATTCAGGCCTAGCCTATTTAATGGAAGCAAGTATGCGCGGATGCCCTACATTGGTGCTGAGCGATAAATCGCCACAAAGCTTAGCGCAGCAAGTAGCGAGTTTTAAACCGAACTTTGTCGTCGCTTTTCCAAAGATTTTCGTTGAATTGGTTAGAAGTAAACCTCGAGTAGAAGACTTAGCTAGCGTCAACTACTGGCGAAGTACAGGCGATGCAGCGCACGAGCGGCACGTTAAGCATCTCACCAGTTGGGGTTCTCACTATCATCAAGGGGTACTCAAGCCCGGCTCCATTTACATTGATGGACTCGGTTCTTCGGAAATGGGCTCATCATTATTTACCGTTAATCATCACCAAGGTAAACGTGATTATGACCGTTGTGTTGGTAAACCACAGCCTTGGGTTGATGCGCAGGTAATTGATGATTTGGGGAATATCCTCCCTTGCGGTCAAGTTGGCCGCTTAGGCATAAAATCCCCGTCTCTCACCCCAGGATACTGGAACAGTACCTTACTGACTGAAAAATCACGGGTGAATGGTTATTGGATAACCGGTGACTTAGTGAAAAAAGATGAGCTTGGCTATTTTTATCACCTCGACCGGATCACAGACAAAATCACTTCTGCCGCAGGGGTACTCTATAGCCTACAAACCGAAGAGCTGATACTGAAGCAGTTTGATGAAATCTTCGATTGCTCAATTTATACCTATCAAGATGCACAACTCCATACCAAAGTGGCTATCCGAGTTGATTTAGTGAGTGAGGACAGATCAGAGCAATACTTAGCGTCGTTGTTAAGCCAGATCAATGATTGCTTGAGTGCAGACAAGATCCCAAAACTGGACAGTATTTCTGTGGTTGATAAAGATCAATCTTATGCACCTGAAGGCGTGACAGGGAAAGTACTGAAGCGTGTATTACGCCATGATGATAAGAGTGAAATCCGCGTATTTGCGCACACTTAAGTAAACTAGATGTGCCTTTGCTAAATGTGCTTTAGCAAAGGCATCCTTCCATAGGGTCTGGAATATTTTACGTTTTAATTCCACATTATTCATTGATGAAATGATAATTTACTAATACCTTTATTGCACCACATTAGATTTAAAAAATAACAAAGAGCAACCAAAGGCACTCTTTACATATAAAAACTCACGTACCAAATCTAATACACCTCGTACTTAATACGATTCAAAATCAACATTTAAAACCCTACAAACCAGTTTTAACCCCATTCATAAACCAGAAAAACCCTAATTAATCAACCACCATAACCCTAGATTAAATAATCGATAAAATGGCATAAAGCTTGCCTTAACTGCCTCTGGTTATTACACCTATAAATGGAAATATAAAAATGCATATTAAAACCTTAGCACTACTGGGAGTGCTCTCAACCTCTTCGGCAATGGCAGGCCAGCTTGTTGAAGATAAATACCCAGTCAGTGATCCGGAAGTATTTGGTGAACAAGTGTTCGACAATGGTCTTCATACGTTACGCGTATACGGTGAAGTCATGCATATGGCTGGCGGTACGGTGAATACTTGGGTAGCGCTGGCCGCTGGTGGTTATTACAAGATTGGTATGACACTGTCTCCTGAAATTTTAGATATCAACAACCTACCAACGGACGCAACGCATCACGATGCTCACCTTAACTTTCCGCGCATAGCAGGCAGCCCATTCAAACATTCTTATTTCTCTTGGAATCCAGCAGGACACTCACCCAGTGGTGTTTACGATATTGCTCACTTTGACATTCATCTGGCTTTTGTTGAAAAAGAAGAGTTGGCGGCAATTCAATTTGCAGATCCTGAAGGACAAATTTTACCTCCCGCAGAATACATGCCACCAACGTCAATCCCGCAAACGTTCCCTAACGGGAATTATATCAACGTGCCAGGTCAAGGTGTGCACTGGTATTATAACGACACACCAGAATTCAATGGTGGCGTATTTACCGAGACATTATTATGGGGTTCATACAACGGTAAACTTACTTTTGTAGAGCCTATGATCACATTCGACACTATTATTTCCAACCCTCATTTCGAAAAGGAAATAGACATGCCGTTATGTGTCGAGAACACTGGATTCTACCCGAAAGTATACGGTTGGGATCACAAACAAAATAGTGAAGGTCAAACCTATATAGAAATATATATGAGAGACTTCCGCATGATGTTTAAAAATGCACCAGGCTGCAGATAACATTTGCTAAAAGTCATCAGGGAAGTCTATTGACTTCCCGTATTTAATACTGATTACACCTAATGCTATTGTGTGGTTTTATGGAAAAAATATTTCACGTCGTCGTCACAACTTTGGTTTTAGTATTATTAACAAGCTGTGCTTTTTTTATTCATACCTTAAATTCAGAAAAAGCTACAACCGCAATACCTAATAGCGTTACAAAAACGAACGTTACTTCAAATACTTCTAACCAAACTGTCTATATTTGCCCCATGCACAATCATATTTTAGACAGTCATCAAAGTGATTGCCCAATTTGTGGTATGCAACTTGTTGCTCGAGACAATCCTCTCGATACCCATGCACGCCAAGTGATAGTCTCAGCATCAGCTCAAGCAAATATTGCTTTAGCAACGTCACCCGTAGAGCGCTCTACACTGTGGCAATACATTGAAACCCTAGGGACGGTGGACTATGACAAGAATCGGACTTTGGCTGTACATTCAAAAGCAAACGGGTGGATAGAACATTTAGCAGTAACTACACCTGGCGAGCTTATCAAAAAAGGGCAACTCTTATATAAGATTTACTCTCCTGATCTCGTCGCCGCACAAGACTATTACTTAGGTATTTACAAGAGTAAAACCGTAAATAAAACGCTGCTAGAACGTGCGCATTCTAGGCTGATACTCTTAGGGATCACCCAAGAGCTAATTACAGAAATTGAAAAAAGAGGAGATTCTATTGATATTCTTCCGTTTTTCTCACCATTTGACGCGATTGTCAGCACTATGCATATTCAACAAGGAGCTTATGTCAGCACGGCATCACAAATGATGACATTGGCTGATGCGTCAACCATGTGGATGCTCGTCAATGTCTTTGAGCATCAGGCAAATTGGCTTAATAAGGGCACTTGGGCAGAAGTAGATATTCCGGCTATCGGGAAAAGTCGCCTTGAAGCCAAAATTGAACATATCTATCCCGAACTAGACCCCGTTACTCGTACGCTGCGCTTACATCTTTCCGTCAATAATAGCGACCTAAAAATTAAGAAAAATATGCTTTCAAACGTGAGAATATACGGAGGCGGGAAACATAACGTGCTGAATGTTCCAGTAGGCGCCGTGATCCGCACCGAGCATGAACAGCGTGTTATTGTTAAAGATGATCAGCATCACTTTTCGCCGCGAGTGGTAAAGGTGGGCATCACAACACAGGGAAGAGTGGAAATTTTAGCGGGTCTAAATGAAGGAGAGCATGTCGTCACCTCCGGCCAGTTCCTTATTGATTCAGAATCCAACATCCGAGAGGCCATCATCAAAATGGCACGTACGGACTCTGGCCTGCAAGAGAATTAACATGCTCACAAAACTCATTATAAAAAGTCTAAAAAATAAAGTACTCGTTATATTGCTCGCTTTGGCATTAGCCTTAAGCGGATTACATTCGTTAGTGAAAATCCCTTTAGACGCTATCCCTGATCTCTCAGATGTGCAAGTGATTGTTAAAACCACTTACCCGGGTCAAGCATCTGAGATAGTGGAGCAGCAAGTGACTTTTCCACTTTCCACTTGGCTGCTCTCTGTACCTAAAGCTAAAACCGTGCGCGGCTGGTCATTTTTCGGCGATTCATATATTTACGTGATCTTTGAAGATGGCACAGATCCTTACTGGGCAAGAGCGCGTGTTAATGAGTTCTTGAGCCGTACTTCACATCTTTTACCCGCAGAAGCTCAAACTAATATGGGCCCAGATGCTTCAGGTGTCGGCTGGATCTTCCAATATGTACTCAAAGATCCTAGCCAACAATATAACCTCAGTGAATTGAGAACGCTGCAAGATTGGTTCCTAAAATACGAGTTACAAAGCATCTCGGGCGTCAGTGAAGTCGCCACGGTAGGAGGCATGGAGGAAACCTACCAAATCGTATTAGAACCTCAGAAATTAATGCAATATGGCCTTACCGTCAAAGCGGTTAAAAATGCCATCCAAAATGCCAATTTAGAGCAAGGTGGTGCGGTTATAGAAATGGCAGAAGCCGAATATATGGTGCGTAGTAGAGGGTATTTATCAACCTTAACCGATTTGCATCACATCTTTTTAGGCGTACACAATGGCGATGGCACTCCCCTTACGCTTGAGCATGTCGCACATATCACCAAAGGGCCGCAATTAAGACGTGGGATTGCAGATCTTAATGGTGAAGGTGAAGTGGTTGGTGGGATCATTGTGATGCGGGATGGGGAAAATGCCCTGTCCACCATAGCCGCAGTTAAAGCTAAACTAGCAACCTTACAAAACGCCCTCCCTAGTGGAGTCGAAATTGAGACAGTTTATGACCGAAGCACACTAATTACTGCTGCAATTGCCAATCTGACCAACAAAATCATGATCGAAATAGCAGTTGTCGCGTTAGTGTGTTTTGCTTTTTTACTCCACGTTCGTTCTATGCTGGTGGTGGTGATCTCCATTCCATTTGCACTACTCATAGGTGGTCTAGCTATGTATTGGAGTGGGCTGAATGCCAATATAATGAGTTTAGGGGGCATTGCGATCGCGGTTGGAGCGCTGGTCGATTCTGCTATCGTCATGGTCGAAAATTTAAATCGCCATCTGATTAATCATCAAAATAGTTACAACAGGCTACCAACCAAAGCCGAGCACGGACAATTGGTTGAACGTGCCGCAACTGAACTTGGCCCTGTGCTGTTCATTTCGCTACTCATTATTACGCTGGGATTTTTTCCTATATTTGTACTGGAAGGCCAAGAGGGCAAATTGTTTACCCCCTTAGCGCTGACCAAAACTTTTGTGATGGCCGCTACTGCACTATTGAGCGTCACATTGATCCCCGTATTAATGAGTTTTTGCATTAAAGGTCGGATCCCAGAAGAAACGACCAATCCGCTCAATCGGTTGCTCATTCGCCTTTACCAACCGCTCTTAAACTTAAGCCTACGATCCCCAAAAATTATTGTAGCTGTGGGTTGTTTGTTTGCCCTGTCCATGGTGTATCCCATTCACCATATGAGCAGTGAATTTATGCCTGAACTCTACGAAGGTGATTTGCTGTATATGCCAACAACGTTACCGGGCGTTTCCATTCAAGAAGCTGGGGAAATATTGCAGCAAACTGATCGCTTAATCAAAACAGTACCAGAAGTTGCGTCGGTTTTTGGCAAAGCAGGGCGAGCCGATACTGCAACGGATCCTGCCCCACTCACCATGTTGGAAACAACCATTCAACTAAAACCCAAAGCACAATGGCGTGAGGATATGACCTTAGAGAAACTGATTGCCGAGTTGGAAAGTAAAGTGCAATTACCTGGGGTCACCAATGCGTGGGTACAACCGATTAAAACCCGCATTGATATGCTCTCAACTGGAGTCAAAACCCAAGTAGGAATAAAAATCTCGGGCACCGACCATCACAGTTTGGAGCAACTTGGTAAGCAAATTGAGGGGATACTAGCGCAGTTAGATAACACGGATTCTGTGTATGCCGAGCGCGTGCAATCAGGCCGTTACATCGACATCCTCCCTAAACGGCGCGAAGCTGCGCAATATGGGCTGATGATCTCAGATATTCAAGCGATTGTGCAGTATGCCTTGGGAGGTGCCAATATCGGCGAGTTGGTCGTAGATAGAACTCGCTTCCCTATCAACCTGCGCTACCCCAGAGACTATCGAAATGATATTGAAGCACTCAAACAGCTGCCCTTTGTATCACCTTCAGGAGCTTGGGTTACGTTAGAGCAAGTCGCTGAAATAAGCATAAAAAATGGTCCGGCTATCATAAAAAGCGAAAATGGAGCAGTCAGTGCTTGGGTATTTATCAATGTCAAATCAGGGGTATCAATTAAAGACTATGTTGCAGATGCAAAAATCAAACTGGCAGAACAAGTCACCTTACCTGATAAGCATACTTACACTTTTGTTGGTCAATACGAACACATTGAAAGGTTAATTGATAAAATGCAGGAAGTGGTGCCGTTAACTATTCTCATCATTCTCATGCTGCTTTTCATCGCATTTAACTCGCTGAAGCAAGCGCTGCTGGTGTTGTTTACGCTCCCAATTGCGATTGCTGGCGCGTTTTGGTTTGTGTATTTGCTCAATTATCCACTTTCTGGTGCCGTTGCGGTTGGCATTATCGCTCTTGGTGGTGTAGCCGCTGAGTTTGGCGTTGTGATCATGATTTATTTAAATCAAGCACGTCTTGAATCAAGCTCGATTATTGAAGCAATTAAAAGCGGCGCAATTTTAAGGATAAGGCCCAAAGCGATGACAGTCTTTACCATTACTGCCAGTTTAGTACCCATTATGTTTAGTTCTGGCAGTGGTGACCAAATTATGCAAAAGATCGCCGCCCCCATGATTGGCGGTATGTTAGTCAGCCCAATTATGTCAATGCTAGTGATACCTGCTGGTTACCTCATACTGTATGGCACTAAACCTATTTCACACCACAACTTGCAATTTAACCAAACAAGGGAGTCTTAAGTGAAGATAAATGAATATCTACTCGCAATATTAGTTACCGCTATCTGGGGATGGAATTTTTCAATCATTAAACTTGGGTTAGGTACTTTAGACCCATTTATGCTGGCCGGATTGAGATTTTTATTCTGTGCATTACCGCTGATATTTTTTGTTCAAAAACCAAATACCTCTCTTAAAGCAATGATTTTTTACGGGGTATTATTTGGTACAGGCGTATGGGGCATGGTCAATGTGGGTGTCTATTTGGGCGTATCCGCCGGTGTTGCCTCTTTGCTGTTACAGTTCAGTGCGTTTTTTACCATCATTTTTGGTGTGCTGTTTTTCAAAGAAAAAGTGGGCATGCCACAACTTTTCGGTTTTTCAGTGGCGATGCTAGGGTTGATGATAGTACTCAATTTAACGGACGGTAGTATCTCTTACGCAGGTATCGCGTTTGTTTTATTTGGCGCGTTATGCTGGAGCTTAACTAATGTCGTAGTCAAAAAAGTGAAGCCCAACAACGTCTTTTCTTTCCTAGTATGGTCTTGTTTATTTGCATCTTTCCCACTATTTGTGCTCGGCTATTTCGTCAATGGCGGAGATGCGTTAGTGCAGATGAGTCAAAACATTGATGCGATGACGGTTTTTTCAATCTTCTTCCAAATCTATCCAGCGACCTTATTTAGTTTCTGGATCTGGAGCTCACTGATGAAAAAACACCCTATTTCCAGCGTCGCTCCTTTGTCACTATTAGTCCCGTTATTTGGTTTAATGGGTTCAATGGTGATCTTCGACGAAGCATTGAATGTTGATAAAATGGCTGCGTTTGGTCTTATACTATCGGGCTTAATCATTGGCATGTTTGGCAGTAAATTTTACCGCCTCCTCGTCCCTGCAACAAATAAAGTCTAACGCGGCTGCAGGTTTAAGCTTCCCAAAAACAAAGTGGTTTGCAAGTCACCACTTTGTTTTTATGGCCGCTTTTTTGCCAGGCTCAGCACACTTGTCTTGGGTATATCACACCCATCTTCAATCACTATTACGCTCTGCTGGAATATCGCTAAAATATTCCACAAATTCGACTTCAAATCCAGCTGGGTCAATGAAATAGACATTATCCCGATGCGGATGTTTGGCACCCAATTTATCCACTTGGAAACCGGCCGCGACAAGGCGTTCAACCACCGCTTTTAAATTATTCACCACATAAGCAAAGTGGGCAAAACCAACTTGATGACCGCTTAAATCTCGATTTTGCCCCTCACCATGATCGCTTAGCGCGATATATTGACGCTCATCACCAAAGTGTAGCCATGTTCTTGCTTTACCGTACCATTCACCTTGCCCTTGCGAACGTACATACCAGTGTGGAAACGCCGCTTGATAAAACCGCAACATAGCCGGAATATCATCTACCACCAAATTCACGTGCTCTAACTACATCATAAACTCCTTGCATCAAATATTATTTTCGCCGCGCTTAGGCGACCATACCCTTGCGTCTTGAAGTTGCTGCCATGTTGGCGCCGCCCGTCCACCTCAATCACATAGGATCACTATGCTTATGGGCATTCGCTGACTTGCCGATGACTTACAACGCCACGTACTGCGGGTGTAAAAAAGCCAAGCTTAGAATCTCAAGTTAAGTTGAGGTAAAGGTTTTTTTGACTTTTTTTGACTTTTTTTGACTTGTTTTGATCTGGTTTAAGAGTGAGCGGCTTAATTCGGCTAGACTCGTTGCTGTGCTTAATTATTCAAGGAGAGCCAATATGAAAGCAGCGGTAGCCCATCAATTTAAACAACAGCTTGAAATTCAAGATATTCCTGTCCCCACCATTACAGCGCAAGAAGTACTGGTGAAAATTCACGCCTGTGGGGTGTGCCATACCGATTTACACGCGTGCCACGGTGACTGGCCGGTCAAACCCAAATTACCTTTAGTACCCGGCCATGAAGGCGTCGGCGAAGTCGTAGCCTTGGGTGACCAAGTCACCCATTTAAAAGTGGGCGATCGTGTCGGTATTCCTTGGCTTTATAGCGCCTGTGGACAATGCGAACATTGTTTAAGTGGCAATGAGAACCTCTGTTTAGCGCAGCAAAATGCCGGTTATTCGGTAGATGGTAGCTACGCCGAATATTGTAAAGCCAACGCCAATTATGTGGTGAAAATCCCCGCGAACATCAGCTATCGCGATGCTGCACCTTTGTTTTGTGCTGGAGTCACTACTTATAAAGCCCTTAAAGTATCGGGTGCCAAACCGGGGCATTGGGTCGCCATTTTTGGTATTGGCGGTTTAGGCCATTTAGCGGTGCAATATGCAGTCGCCATGGGGCTACGCGTTGTTGCAGTGGATACGGGTGCTGAAAAACTTCAGCTTGCCAAGCAACTTGGTGCTGAGCTGTGCTTTGACTTTAAAACCGACAAAGTTGTCGATGCTGTTCTTGCTGCAACGCAAGGCGCCCACGCCAGTATTTGCACTGCGGTTAGTAAAGCGGGTTTTGAACAAAGTTATCGGGTCATTCGCCGTGGTGGTAAGTGTGTGCTGGTGGGCTTACCACCAGAGGAAATGCCTTTACCTATTTTTGACACTGTACTCAATGGCGTCAGCGTTGTCGGCTCTATTGTTGGCACGCGACAAGATTTAGTGGAATGTTTGGAATTTGCGGCGAACGGTAAAATTAAGGCGCAGATCATTGATAAGTCACTGGATGACATCAACCAAATTTTTGCCGATTTGGCAGCAGGCGAGGTCACCGGTCGGGTGGTGATGACTATCGCAAATTAATCTGCACATTTAACCCAGTTCATCTTGCAGCTGGGCCGAAATTGACTAGTCTAATGGGTGCAATTCGCAAGATTGAGTTGCACCACATCAAAGCAGTTGCGCACCACACTGGTGCAACAACTATTTTTCTTACCGACCTATTTTGCAAAAACCATTATAATTCAAAGTATTAAAATAATGGCATAGTTTAAGCTTTAAAGTTGGCACTTGCAGTACATAATGCAGCAAAACAATTAACCCCAATGAGTCGGAGGACACATGTCACAATCGGTTTTAGATTTTATGAAAGAGCACGACGTTAAGTTTGTTGACTTACGTTTTACTGATACTAAAGGTAAAGAGCAGCACGTCTCTATTCCTCATCATCAAGCCGATGAAGCCTTCTTTGAAGATGGCAAAATGTTCGACGGTTCATCTATCGCGGGTTGGAAACACATTAACGAATCTGACATGGTGTTAATGCCTGATTCTGCGTCAATCAAACTTGACCCGTTTGCTGAAGAAACCACCATGATCGTACGTTGTGACGTATTAGAGCCAGGCACAATGCAAGGCTACGAGCGTGACCCACGTTCAGTTGCTAAACGCGCTGAAGATTACATGCGTTCAACAGGTATTGCAGACACAGTATTGTTCGGGCCAGAGCCAGAATTCTTCCTATTTGACGATGTTAAATACAAAACTGACATGTCTGGTTCTATGTACAAAATCGACGCGAAAGAAGCAGCGTGGAACTCAGACCGTGACTACGAAGAAGGTAACACAGGTCACCGTCCAGGTGTTAAAGGTGGTTACTTCCCAGTTTCTCCAGTTGATTCATCACAAGACTGGCGTTCAGCAACGTGTCTAGTTCTAGAAGAAATGGGCCACGTTGTAGAAGCACACCACCACGAAGTAGCAACAGCGGGTCAAAACGAGATCGCATGTCGCTTCAACACTATGGTGATCAAGGCTGACGAAATTCAAGAAATGAAATACGTTATCCACAACATGGCACACCTATACGGCAAAACAGCAACATTTATGCCTAAGCCAATCGTTGGCGACAACGGTTCTGGTATGCACTGCCACCAGTCTCTAGCAAAAGATGGTAAAAACCTATTTGCTGGCGACAAGTACGGCGGTCTATCTGAAATGGCACTTTACTACATCGGCGGTATTATCAAGCACGCTAAAGCTATCAACGCGTTTGCAAACCCAACCACTAACTCTTACAAGCGTCTAGTGCCAGGTTTCGAAGCGCCAGTAATGCTTGCTTACTCTGCGCGTAACCGCTCTGCGTCAATCCGTATTCCAGTTGTACCATCTGAGAAAGGTCGTCGTATCGAAGTACGTTTCCCAGATCCAGCAGCTAACCCATACCTAGCATTCGCAGCACAGCTAATGGCTGGCCTTGACGGTATCCGTAACAAGATCCACCCAGGCGATGCAATGGATAAAGATTTGTACGATTTACCAGCTGAAGAAGCAGCAGAAATCCCAACTGTAGCCTCTTCACTACAAGAAGCTTTAGCTTGTCTTGATGCAGACCGTGAATTCTTAACTCAAGGCGGCGTTTTCACTAACGACTTAATTGATGCATACATCACGCTTAAGTCTAAAGAAGTGGAAAGACTGAACATGACAACTCACCCTGTTGAGTTTGAAATGTACTACAGCGTGTAACGCAACGCGTAAAACTCGCTCTTAAATCATATGTGTTCTCAAGCCCGCTTAATGCGGGCTTTTTTATGGTAATAATGGCTGAACTCGACTAAAGTAAACGAGGCGTAACAAACGCTTACACCTATTCCTGTACATGTACCAAGGGTAGGTAAAACTCTTTAATAAGCGCATGCTGGCAGGGCTTTTGCAACGCTCTCGCTTATTCATGCAAGGACAGGTGAGTTTACTGCCAATAGAGGTTGGCGCATGATTAGGTAGCGGAACAAATGAAAGGCACATGGCTAGTTTTAATAATGCTGATATCAAGCTGTTTTAATACAGCACAAGCAAGTAAAAAGATTTACCGCTGGAAAGATGCTACCGGCAACTGGGTGTTTTCTGATATTCCGCGCGAAGGCGCTGAAGAAGTGCGCCTCAACAGTAACGCCTTAACTATGCCTAGAGAATCAACAGCTATTCTCAATGAAACCGTTGCACCTGCCAATATCAGCTATAAAGTCATCATCGCCTCGCCTAAGCCTGAAGAAACCATCCGTGAAAATTCCGGCTCTGTCTATGTTAATGCGCGAATTGAACCGAGCTTTAGCCCAGGCCTACTCCTGCAATTATTTATTGATGGCAATGAAGCAAGCCCAAAACAAAGCTCCACCACCTTTGCGCTGCGCGATGTGCCGCGTGGTGAACACAGCGTGGTTATCAAACTATTTAATGCTGAAGGTCAGCAACTTGCCGCAAGCAGTGCAGTGGTGTTTTTTATGCACCGTGCCAGCAGCTTGAATAAACCTTAATTAATCACTAAGATCAACGCACCAAATTGGTGCAAAGCGACCCATGATAGAACATAGCCCAACCCCCTACTTAGCCGCGATCTGGCAAAATTTATCAACTTCGGTGCTGTTACTCGACCAAGCGTTAACCATAGTTTATGTCAATGACAGTGCCAGTGAACTGTTCGGCTTGGGTCAAAAGCGTATGCTCAAGCAACCCATTGGTCAGCTGTTTAACCATCATAATATCGACTTAGCCCGTATTGCCCGCTATGCCTTAGATGATGGCGTAGATTGCCAACAACATAGAGTTGACGTGGTGTTCAACGATTCGCGCCACGCCACTTTAGCGCTTTATGCCAGCCGTGTTGCCATCGAACATCAACGGTTTATTTTGCTTGAGTGCCGCCGCACCGATGATGAAATTCGATATGACCAAGCATCTCAACAATTGCATCAGTATCAAGCGGCACGGAATTTGATCCGAGGACTTGCCCACGAAATTAAAAATCCTTTAGGCGGGATCCGCGGAGCGGCGCAATTATTGCAGTATGAAGTCGATCAGCAGGAACGCGAAGAGTGTGCGCAGTTAATCATCAGTCAGGCTGACCGATTGAGCGAATTAGTGGATAGGCTATTAGGTCCGAATCAAAGACCCCGAAAAGCGCCGTGCAATATCCATGAAACGCTAGAGGCGGTAATGAAACTCAGCGCCTTAGACAATCAGAAGCAAATCAAACTGGTGAAAGACTACGACCCCAGTATTCCCGATATCGTTATTGATGCGGCGAAAATCCAACAAGTGGTGCTCAACATTGTCAGAAATGCCCAGCAAGCGCTGGTCGATGGCGGCATTATTAGCGTTACCACTCGTATTAAGCACCGTCTGCGCCGTGGTGAGCGGATGATGAAAAAAGCCCTGCTGATCCAAATTGCCGACAACGGCCCAGGTATAGCCGAAGAACTGCGAGAGACGCTATTCTTCCCTATGGTCACCAACAAAGAAGGTGGCTCTGGGTTAGGTTTAGCGATTGCACAGACCTTGATAGAACAACATCATGGCATGATAGATTGCGATAGCTGGCCTGGGCATACTGAATTTAATATTTATTTGCCGTTTGACAACCAATAACGCAGGAGCAATCGATGAAATCAGTGTGGCTTGTAGATGATGATGCCTCCATCCGCTTTGTTTTAGATAAGGCACTCACCCGCGCCGGTTTTACGACTGAATCCTTTGCGAATGGTCAGGATGTACTGACAGCCCTCACCTACAGCCAGCCCTCGGTACTGGTGTCTGATGTGCGTATGCCGGGGCTTGATGGCATGGCGTTATTGGAACAAATTCACGCGCAATACCCTAATTTACCCGTGATCATTATTACCGCCCATTCCGATTTAGATTCGGCGGTCAATGCTTTTCAAAAAGGTGCTTTCGAATATTTAGCCAAACCTTTCGATCTTGAAGAAGCGGTCAACTTGGTCGAACGCGCACATCGCGCTTCAAGCGAAAGCAAAAAGACCCGCCGTAAAGAAGAGCCGCAATCGCAATCTGAGATCATCGGCGAAGCGCCAGCCATGCAGGAAGTATTTCGCGCCATCGGCAAACTGTCGGTGTCGAGCATGAGCGTGCTTATTAATGGTGAATCAGGTACAGGTAAAGAGCTCGTCGCAAGCGCACTACATAACCACAGCCCACGTCGCAGTAACGCTTTTATTGCCCTCAACATGGCTGCCATTCCCAAAGATTTAGTGGAATCGGAATTGTTCGGCCATGAAAAAGGCGCGTTTACCGGAGCGGATAGCATGCGTCGGGGCCGCTTTGAACAAGCCGATGGCGGCACGTTATTTCTTGATGAAATCGGCGACATGCCACTGGATGTACAGACTCGGTTATTACGGGTGTTGGCCGATGGTGAGTTTTACCGGGTTGGCGGTCACAACAGCGTAAAAGTGAATGTGCGGATCATCGCTGCAACTCACCAAAACCTCGAAGAACGCGTTAAAAAAGGCCAATTTCGCGAAGATTTGTTTCACCGTTTAAATGTCGTGAGGCTACGCCTACCACCATTACGTGAGCGACCTGAAGACATTGCCAAGCTCGCGAACCACTTTCTTGCCCGCAGCGCCAAAGAGCTGCAGGTAGAGAGCAAAATACTCAGTAAAGAAGCCATCAAGGCACTCCAAGCCTATCATTGGCCGGGTAACGTCAGACAATTAGAAAACACCTGTCGCTGGCTCACTGTGATGGCACCGGGCGAGTTAGTCAGCCCTGCCGATTTACCGCAAGAGCTCAGCACTCCAGAGCCATTGGCTGAGCTCAGTGGTGATTGGTTAGATGGCTTTCAAAACTGGCTCAGCAGCGAGCTACGCCAAGGCAAAGATCATATCTGGCCAGCGATTCAAGACGAGTTAGAGACGCGCTTAATCAAAACCGCCCTACAAGCCTGTGGCGGCCATAAACAAGAAGCGGCATTGAAAATCGGCTGGGGCCGCAATACCTTGACCCGCAAATTGAAAGAGCGCAATATTCAAGACTGATCTGTTCCACGGTATTGATAATGCGTTTACTGGAAAATATCTCGCTGATAAAACAGCTGGAGATTGTCAACCGACTGGCCTTTTTTAAAGAGTTCAGCGTTGCTGAGCGTCAGGTATTGCTCGAATCCTTTAGTCACTTGTATTTGATCTCAGCCGGACGTCATGCCTTTAAACGTTTTGAGCAAGATCACCGCTTGTATATCGTACTCAGCGGCGAACTCTGCATTTACAGCCGCTCAGAGCATCAAGCGTTGGGGAAAATTGCCCCCGGAGAGTTTGTTGGTGAAGGGGCTTTTATCCGGCATAAAGAGCGCTCTACGAGCGCAAAGGCGCTGGTGGATACTATAGTGCTTGCGATTACAGCCGAAGCCCTCACCCGTTTACCGAATGTGATCCGTGAAAAAATCAAAGATCAACTCATTCTTGGAATGAGTGAGCGCATTGCCAAACTCGATGCGCATATTGAGCAAACGCAATAACACTACGCAGACGTAGCTAGAGCGTGTTGATCTTTGTAGTTTTTAGCTGCTCTCAACATGCTCTTAGCAAAACGATGTAATGGCGTATGACAAACAAAGTACACTCACCCAGATTAAGACCTAGGCCACAAGCAAACTACGTAATCTAAGCCAGATCTCAAATGGGAGCATTTTTTGTTTTGATGGTCGCACTGTGTATCACTACAAACTGCAAGGCGTGCTAATTGACGAAGCACCTCTAAAGGCTGACAACCTCTATTACCAGGTTGCCCAAACTCTATGAATAGTAAATCAGCAAGGTCAGTTATACCTGCTTAAAGACTTATACCAATCCTTTTGGTCAAAATTGGACTAGATGGGGTCGCTTAATTTGGCAAAAAGAGGGAAAGGAAACCTTACCCAAGAGCGCTATTAAGAAAAGCGGTGAAATATGCTTCACGCTCTAGAAATAAGAATGCCACTCGCTCTTAAGCGAGCGGCATTATGCAGTTTGCACCCATTTTCTTGTTATTGCGCACGCAACTGAGCGAG
The DNA here is from genome assembly GCF_042643375.1 of Pseudoalteromonas fenneropenaei. Lineage (NCBI taxonomy): Bacteria > Pseudomonadati > Pseudomonadota > Gammaproteobacteria > Alteromonadales > Pseudoalteromonadaceae > Pseudoalteromonas > Pseudoalteromonas fenneropenaei. Next base: position 13,110 of record NZ_JBHRSD010000039.1, on the reverse strand, counting down.
TACTTCAAACAGTTTTTCTAACTCAGCGATGGTGTTGTAATGCATACAACCAATGCGCACTACCCCACCTTTATCCATTAACTCTAGTTGCTCACATAAGCCTTGCGCATAAAAATTACCGTCCCATACGCAAATATGCCGCTCCCCGAGAAACTCCGAAACTTTGCGCGGTTCAATACCTTCAAAAGTTAATGCAAATGTTGGAGTACGCTCAGCCAAACGGTTTAAATCCGTAATGCCATACACACGGATATTGGGGAAATCCGCTAAACGCGTCAGCACATATTCACTGAGCGCCATTTCATGTGCTTTAGTTTTGCCAAACGCGTCTACTAACCGCGCGCGGCGCGAGGTTGTATTGGGCAAATCACTTAAGCTGGCGATATAGTCAATCGCTGCAATCACTCCAGCTAAGCCTTCAAAACTTTGCGTACCGGTTTCCCAGCGACCTGGGATCACGTCTTTGGCAGGCTCTACTTTATACGGTGTAAAGCCCTCTAAATGCTCACGCTTGCCGTACACTATACCAATATGGGGACCAAAAAACTTATAGGCAGAACAAGCTAAGAAGTCACAATCTAACGCTTGCACGTCGATTAGCTCATGCGGGGCATAATGAACCGCATCAACATACACCAATGCACCAACTTGGTGCGCAAGCTCAACTATACGTTTAATGTTATTGATTGAACCTGTGGTATTGGAGGCATACGTCACCGCGACCAGTTTAGTGTTGGTGTTTAACAGGCTGGCGTAATGGTCTAAATCTAAGGTGCAATCCACTTCGTTAATGCGTACCGCATGCACGGTTGCGCCTTTGTCCTCGGCCGCTTGGCGCCAAGAAGAAACATTCGAGTAATGGTCAGCATTGGTGACAATCACTTCATCACCCGCTTGCCAATCACGCGAAATGGCACGGCTAAAACTAAAAGTAAGGCTAGTCATATTCGCGCCAAACACAATTTGCGTTTTGCTTGGTGCATTGAATAGATCAGCCACAGCTTGGCGCGCTTCGTCCATTAATGTCACGGTTTTATGGCTAGAAAAAAACGCCCCGCCGAGATTAGAATTGAAATAGCCTAAATAAGCCGACATGGCACTTAATACTGATTGTGGTACCTGCGAGCCACCAGGGCCGTCGAGGAAAATCGGGGCAATACCATTGATTTGTTGCATTAACGCCGGAAACTGGCGACGAAGTGATTGTAATTCCATAATGCTCTCTTAGGCAGTAAACACAAAACAGTCTAAATAACCGATTTCATCAGCTTTGATTTTATTCATTGGGGTCGCGTTGTGCCACACTTCACGGTCATTAATTAATGCAAACAAACCGTCTTTAATCTCCATCTTAAAGCAAGGTTCAACGTCTTTATTCTCATAGACCAACAGCTCACCACCTTGCAGATTGTGGTGTGACACGCCACACACGCAGACATGGTCAAAACCGTCTTGATGAATACCTTCTGGCGCTGGCGGAGTATCGCTTTCAATGGCGAGCATGCGGAACTGATGTACTTCGATAGCGCGTTCATCATTGATTCCTGTCATGGCTTTGAATTGGGACAATAAATGCTTGAATCCGTCGCTGTGGAGTAAATCCTCAGTTAAGTTTTCATAAACTCGCTCAACATTGCCTTGAAAAGTATTGATAGAGCCGTCTTGTACAAATGCTTTGGTTGGTTGTAGTTGGACCTGCTCACCATCGAACTTCACCACTGAATAGCGACGCTTACGAAAAGCTCCATCGGCATAAGGGTTATCCGGTAAGTGATTGAAAGTAGGTTTCACCGCGTCGATATGCGGCTGTGCGATAAAACGTAATTGCAGTAAATTCTGGTTGTGATTGGTTGTCATCAGAAACTTCGCCTATTGATGAAAATCTGGCGAGGATCATAATCTATTCGGCGAGAAAATTTGATTTCATTTAACTAGCTTTAGTTTGATTTTGGTCTTATTTTTCCATAAAAGCAAACAATATTAGATTTATACGCCAATAAATTTGCATAAAAAAAGGCCAGTTTTTTACTGGCCTTTTTGATCCTAAACGGTGCTTAAACCGCTTGCTGGATGATCACAGTATCCGCTTTTTTGGTGTACTGTGGCATCTTGTGGAAGTTCAAGTAACGGTAGGTATCAGCCGCCGTTGCGTTGATCTTCTCTGCGTACTCTTGGTACTCAGCAGGCGTTGGTAATTTTCCAATAATCGCCGCTACCGCAGCAAGTTCTGCTGATGCTAGGTAAACGTTTGCACCTGTACCTAAACGGTTCGGGAAGTTACGTGTAGAGGTAGAAACAACGGTCGCTTTATCCGCTACACGTGCTTGGTTACCCATACACAGTGAACATCCTGGTGTTTCGATACGTGCGCCAACGCGGCCGTAAATACCGTAGTAACCTTCGTCCGTTAACTGGTCACGGTCCATCTTCGTTGGAGGAGCAATCCACATACGAGTTGGTAATTGACCTTTAAAGTTATCCAGCAGTTTACCTGCAGCACGGAAGTGACCGATGTTAGTCATACAAGAACCGATGAACACTTCATCAATCTTGTCACCTTGAACATCAGAAAGCAGACGTGCGTCGTCTGGATCGTTTGGCGCACACAGGATTGGCTCTTTGATTTCAGCTAGGTCGATATCAATGATATGCGCGTATTCTGCATCTGCATCCGCTTCCATCAACTCTGGGTTTGCAAGCCACTCTTGCATCTTAGCGATACGACGTTCGATAGTACGCACATCACCGTAACCTTCAGAGATCATCCACTTAAGCATAACGATGTTAGAGTTCAAGTATTCAGCAACTGATGCTTGAGACAGTTTAACTGTACAACCCGCGGCAGAACGCTCAGCTGACGCATCAGAAAGTTCAAACGCTTGCTCAACCGTTAAGTGCTCAACACCTTCAATCTCTAGGATACGACCAGAGAACTCGTTCACTTTACCTTTCTTCTCAACCGTCAATAGACCTTGCTTGATGGCGTAGTAAGGAATAGCGTGAACTAGGTCACGTAGTGTGATACCTGGTTGCATTTCGCCTTTGAAACGCACTAGGATTGATTCTGGCATATCTAGTGGCATAACACCTGTTGCTGCTGCGAATGCAACTGCACCAGACCCCGCAGGGAATGAAATACCAAGAGGGAAACGCGTATGTGAGTCACCACCAGTACCAACTGTGTCAGGTAGTAACATACGGTTTAACCATGAATGGATAACACCGTCACCTGGGCGAAGTGAAACACCGCCACGGTTCATGATGAAATCAGGAAGGGTGTGGTGCGTTTGTACGTCAATTGGTTTTGGATATGCAGAGGTGTGACAGAAAGACTGCATCGTTAGATCTGCTGAGAAACCTAAACACGCAAGATCTTTAAGTTCGTCACGCGTCATTGGACCGGTAGTATCTTGAGAACCCACCGTCGTCATCTTAGGTTCGCAGTATTGACCTGGGCGAACGCCTGCAACGTTACATGCACGACCAACCATCTTCTGCGCAAGCGTATAGCCTTTACCTGAATCCACAGGTGCTGCTGGCTTACGGAAAATCGTTTCTGCAGGTAAACCAAGAGACGCACGCGCTTTGTCAGTTAAGCCGCGACCAATGATAAGTGGAATACGACCACCGGCACGTACTTCGTCAAGAATTACGTCTGATTTTAAAGTGAACGTAGTGATCACTTCATCAGTACCGTGACGCTTTACCACACCTTCAAATGGGTAGATGTCAATTTGGTCGCCCATGTTTAGGTCATCAACTGGTAACTCGATTGGTAATGCACCTGAGTCTTCCATCGTGTTGAAGAAAATTGGTGCAATTTTGCCACCTAAACATACACCACCAACGCGCTTGTTTGGTACGAATGGGATGTCTTCACCCATAAACCAAAGTACTGAGTTGGTTGCTGATTTACGAGAAGAACCCGTACCAACAACGTCACCTACGTACGCAAGTGGTAAGCCTTTCGCTTTTAATTCTTCTAGTTGAGAAATAGGACCGATTTCACCAGCTTTTTCAGGCACAATACCATCACGCTCGTTTTTCAACATTGCAAGTGCGTGTAGTGGAATATCTGGACGTGACCAAGCGTCTGGAGCAGGAGATAGGTCGTCTGTATTCGTCTCACCCGTCACTTTGAATACGGTAACAGAGATTTTCTCAGCCACATTTGGACGCTCAAGGAACCAGTCAGCATTTGCCCATGACTCAATTACTTTTTGCGCGTTAACATTACCTGCTTTGGCTTTTTCTTCAACATCATAAAACGCATCGAACATCAGTAATGTGTGTGATAGGCCTTTTGCCACGATTGGCGCAAGCGCTTCATCGTCAAGTAAGTCAACCATTGGTTCGATGTTGTAACCACCAAGCATAGTGCCAAGTAGTTCTGCGGCATATTCTCTTGATACCAGCGGTGAACTTGCTTCACCTTTAGCTACAGCAGCAAGGAAACCCGCTTTGATATAAGCTGCGTCATCCACACCTGGTGGTACACGGTTTACCAATAGGTCAAGAATGAACTCTTCTTCGCCCGCTGGTGGGTTTTTTAATAAATCGATTAAATCTGCGGTTTGTTGCGCGTCGAGAGGCTTAGGAACGATGCCTTGCGCTGCGCGCTCTTCTACATGTTTACGGTAATCTTGAAGCACAATATTGCCCTCTTGGTGACGTGGAGGAAAAGGGAGATGCGATCACTCGCTTGGTATCCCTACACCTAGAATTTATCGTTATAGATTATAAGGCCTTTAAGTATAGATGAAAATGACAGCACGGCGAGTCCATCTTATAGTGACTATAAATTTTGTGAATACTTACCCAGAAAAACTTTGCTCGATGTGAATAATAGCTGTTTGCATTCAATTTTTCGCCTTTCCTCAGCGAGGTATAGACACAAAAAAGCCCGAAGACAAGTCGGGCTTTTTCTAAAGTTAAAGACGCTTACTTGCGGCTTACTTTTACTTTTTCAGTTGCACTTACTTGTGCTTCAACGCGACGGTTTTCAGCGTGTGCATCACGGCTATTAGCGGTGTTTTTCAAACGCTCTTCACCGTAACCAACAGTGCTAATACGACCCGCATCAATACCTAATCCAGAAAGTTGCTTAGCTACTGAGTCAGCACGCTTTTTAGATAACCATTGGTTGTACTTAGCTGCACCAACTGCAGATGCGTGGCCTTCAAGTACGACTGTTGATTGTGGGTGTGCTTTCATAAATTCAGCAACCGCTTTGATATCATCAAAGTACTGTTGTTTTACTTGTGCATTGTCATGTGGGAAACGCACAAGCAGGCTTACAGTCACTTGCTCATCACGGTATAAAGTACAACCTTTGCTGTCTACTGCATCGCTCATTGGCGTGTTAGCACATTGGTCATCTGCGTCCATCACACCGTCATTGTCTGAATCAACAGGGGCTGCCACAACTGGCTCTGGAGCTGCTTCTACAGGCTTTGCACTACCCGTGCCGCCAAAGAAATAGTTAACGCCAACTTTACCATTCCAGTCTGAGTAACCACGGTCAAGACCTTGGTAAACCGCACCTTCTAAGTTCAACGCCCAGTTTTCGCTTAACATGTGACGGTAACCCGCACCTAAGTTAGCAAAAGTCATGCTTTCAAAGGCGTCAATCGATTTGATACCGAATAGACCGTAGAATGGACCGCCATCAAAATGGTACAAACCATCTACACCAAAACGGCTGCCATCAAGTGAACCGGTACGTGCGCCAGACAAATCAAAATCCATGTCTGCATACTCAATACGCGCACTCCAGAAGTTGTTAAAACGATAACCCAGTTCTGCACCCCAAGAGGTTGAGTCATCGACATTTACACCCGCTACGTCACGGATGTTTTGCCATTCAGATTTGTAGTAATCACCGAATACGCCTAAATAAACGCCTTCGTTGTTGTCTTGTGCATGAGCTGAACCAGCAGCTACTAATAACGCTAAACTAAGTGCTTTTAATTTCATGTTTCTTCCCGTCCTTTTCTCGCGTCGCGAAAATAGCGGCGCTGTCTACATTGACTGTAATGATATTAGCCAATTTATTAATTAATACTTAACGCAGAGGCAATTTAATCCGATTGCACCAAGAATATTATAACTGATGCCCGAATAAAGTTTGATACAAACCTTCCTCAGATAGTAAATTTTCATGACAACCACTTTGACTCACTACCCCATCGTCCAATACATAGATCACGTCTGCTTGTTTAATCGCACTTAGACGGTGCGCAATAATCAAGGTGGTACGCCCACTTAGGAAAGTTTCTAAGTTTCTATGGATACGTGCTTCGGTCTCTACGTCGAGCGCTGAAGTTGCTTCATCGAGAATGACCATTTTAGGGTCACCGAGCACCATACGTGCAATTGCTAAACGCTGCCTTTGCCCGCCTGATAGTCGCATACCGTTGCGCCCGACCAAAGTATCAAGCTGTAGTTCCAAACCTTCAACTGTGTGTGCTAGTTCAGCTATTTGTAGTGCTTGCCACAGTTCAGCATCTGAAGCATCTGCACCCATAGTTAAATTTTCTCGAATAGTAGCATTGAGCAAAATGGGCTGCTGTAACACGGTGGCAACATTACTACGCACTGTATCATATCCAACATGCTCAATCACTTGATTATTAATAAAAATATCCCCGCCTTGTTTTTCATACAAGCCGAGCAATAACTGCACTAGGGTTGATTTCCCGCCACCAGATACCGCGACCACTGCGGTTTTTTTCGCCGCTGGGATGATTAAACTCACGCCTCTTAGCACGGGCAAGTCGGGCTGATAGGCAAAATCCACTTGTTTAAATTCGACTGCAATACTTGGCTCGTCAACAAACGGATTAACCCGCTGAAGGTAAGTCGGCTCTGCCGCAAAGCCAAGAACCTGATTTAAACGTCCAAGCGCAGCGCTGGCACCATAATACGCATATTGAATACCGAGTAACTCTTGCACTGGCCCCATCATAAACCACAGGTAACCAAATACCGCGAACATCTGACCTACGCTCAAGTCAGAGAACACCACCATTAACATGGCAATAGCGCGAAACAGTTCAAAACCAAGTAAAAACACCGTAAAGCTCAATCGGTTCACCGCATCGGTTTTCCACTGCGCTTGCACTGAGCGTTGCTGCAATTGCTTTGCGGCATCTAACACTTGGGCAAAATAGGTTTTTTCTCGTCGCGAGGCTTTTAATTGCGTGATGGCATCTAAGGTTTCTACTAATGCAGTCTGAAATGCTTCAAATGCCGCATTCTGGTCTTTCTTCAGCGTTTTAACGTGCTTGCCAAAGCTGCGCGAGAAGTAAATCACCACTGGGTTTAACAGCAAAATCACCGCACCTAAAATAGGGTCTAACCATAGTAACACCACCGCAGTGCCTAAAATGGTTAATATGCCGATCAGGAAGCGTGATAAGGTCTGGCTAATAAAGCTATCAATGGTTTCAACGTCTGTAACACAGCGCGAGCTAATGGCTGCTCCCCCTTGTGTCTCATAAGTTTGCAGTGTCACTTTAGGTAAGTGACTCAGCAAACGTTGGCGAATGCCAAAACTAATGGTTTTGCCTATGATGGTAAATTGTTGTGATTGCCACACCCCTAGACCTAAACTGAGTAAGCGCATCACTACAACGGCAAAAAAAATACTAAAAATATACCCTGTAGCATTTTGCCAGCCTGCAGGTAACCAGGCATTCAAAAACTCAATAGCAGGGCCTCCTTGCGCCAACAGCACTTCGTCAACCAACAATGGCATCATCAATGGGATCGGGACACTGATAAGCGCAGCTAACAAAGCAATAACATGTGCCAAAGTTAAGGTTTTTTTGTGCGCCGCAACGTCGTGGAGCAGCCCTTTAAAAGTCAATGGCCCATCGGCCTGAGTAGAGATTACTTGCATTAGGTTCCACAAAAAGTCTGGTAGCCAGCACCCGCATTAGGGTCTGGGGTGATGTAACGAGAGTCTAGCTGTTCATAATGATAAGGTGATGACAATGCCTTGAGCCAAACTTCTAACTCCTCGTAGCGACCTTGCTTCGCCTCAGCAATAAAATGCTCGACCAGATGATTACGAGGAATAATGGCTGGATTGCTTGTACGCATAATTGCGAGCGCAGCTTGAGTCTCGATGGCCGCCAACCAACGTTCACACCAATCATTCAGCTGGACAGGCAAAGCAAACGGGCTAGCGTGACCATTGGCGAGCAAACAGGTCAAAGCGGCAAAAGTGTTGGTGTAGTCGAATTTATGCTCAGTTAGTAACGTTTTAAACTCTACCAGTAGTTGCTGATGCGTGGCGTTATCCGGCATCAAACCTAGCTTGTCGCACCACATTTTTTCATATTCATGATGAAACTGGGTGGCAAATTGCGCTAACACCGCAGAGAGTTCTGTCACTGCCTGCTGCTCATCATCACCCAATAACGGAATTAAACACTCTGCTAAGCGCGCGCAGTTCCAACTCGCGATATTCGCTTGTTGGCCAAATGCGTAGCGCCCATTACGGTCTATAGAACTAAATACCGTATTCAAATCATAACCTTCCATCATGGCACAAGGGCCATAATCTATGGTGTCACCGCTGATAAGCGTGTTATCCGTATTCATCACGCCATGAATAAAACCCACCCGCAGCCAGTGAATGATGAGTTTTACCTGCCGTTCACAGACGTGTTTAAAAAAGGCCAGTACTCGCTGCGATCCGGTTGCATCAATCTCGGGATAGTGAGTTTTTATTGCCAACTCCAACAACTGCCACAATGCACCTTCATCTTGCTGCAGCGCCAAATATTGAAAGCTACCCACGCGAATATGACTCGTGGCCAATCTAAACACCACAGCACCTTGCTCGGCGCCTTGACGATAAACCATTTGCCCCGTACTTATCACCCCTAAGCAATGCGTCGTTGGCACGCCAAGCGCCGCCATGGCTTGGCTCATGACAAATTCCCGCACCGCAGGGCCAAGCGCACATAAACCGTCCCCTCCACGCGAGAATCGCGTGGCCCCGCTACCCTTGCTTTGTAAATCAAACCACCCTAATGGTGTGTCAAGCTGGGCCAGTAAGTGTGCTCTGCCATCACCTAGGCTGGGATTAAACTGACCAAACTGATGACCACTGTATGCTAACGCTACACTCTCGACTAAGCTTTTGTCCGGTTCACCCGCAAGGAAAGCCAGTGAACCAGCAGCACTCCATGGCCACGCTAAGCCATCAGCGAGCTGCTGGTGCCACAGCACTAATTTTGCGTTTGGAAAATGTTCGCGCTCGGCAGGACTTGCCAATGCACTACCAAGGGCCGTGTATCTAGAAGGGTTAAAATACATAAATTCAACGTAATGGCTATCGCTCTATATCGTTAAGCATAACATGTAAGTGTATTTTTGTGTGACAGACTGGCCCTATGAAACCACTCCACTATATTTAAAAAAATGCTGCGATATGAATACCTATGCTCAAACTTCTTTGTCTGTTCGTGCTGAGTTTATTCACCCAGACTGTGGCTGCACAGCACATCTACATTACCACAGGTGAGTGGCCTCCTTACATGGACAGTAAGGCCGAGGATAAAGGCTGTGTCGCTCGCTTGATCCGCGATGCGTCTGCCGTCAGTGGTGCGCAAGTGCATTTTGTCTTTATGCCGTGGGAGCGGGCTTATTTTGAAGGTTTAAAAAACGAGTACATTGGTAGTGCGTATTGGTATTACAGCGCCGAGCGGGCGGAAGCTTACCATTACACGCGCAACCCCATCACTATGGAAAGCAGTTACTATTATTATCTCAAAGAGCAACCGCCCAAATTAGATGACCTCAACGGCTTGGTAGGACACACGCTGATTTTGACCAAAGGCTTGACCTATCCGGTGGCGCTGTTGGATTTAATTGAAACTAAGCACATTAATGTGGTCGAATCGACTTATACCAGTAAGAATTTTCCTTTGCTGCTCGCTGGTCGCGGTAATGTCACTATTCTGACTCAAGATACGGCGCAAAACTACTTAGAGCAGCTTTCCGCCGCTGAACGAGCACGCTTGGTGCAACATCCTGAGCCGGCTTTTACTATGGCGGGCTATTTGCTGGTGAATCATCACAATCTCAATTATGCGGCCCTATTTGATTATGGGCTCAGCCACATCCTTGCGGATCCCATTTACTACACCAACTATCAGACTTCCTGTCCACCGTTGCCTTTAAAAGCGCCCCCAGTGATTGAAGCCCGGCCGTTTTATCACTGATTGACTATGCTTGGTTAGGAATAATTTGAATTTCCACGCGTCGATTCTGCGCTTTGCCACTTTCTGTGCTATTTGAAGCGATCGGTTGCGACTCACCCATACCTTGCACTTGTAAACGGGCCGCCAGTACTTGTTTTGACACCAGATAGTTGCGAACACTCATCGCACGCTGCTCAGATAAACGTTGGTTGTGATCTGCAGCACCAGTCGAATCGGTATGGCCAATGATGTTGAGATAGGTTTTGTCGTATTTATTCATCACCTGCGCCACGCCATCTAAGGTATTAAAGAATGAACCTGAGATCACAGCTTGGTTAGATGCAAAGGTGATATTCGAAGGCATAACTAACGTCATGTTATTGCCATCACGCACCACTTCAACGCCAGTACCCGCTAAGGCATCACGAAATTCTGCTTCTTGCTTGTCCATATAATCACCGATAGCAGCACCGGCTAGCGCACCGATAGCAGCACCGATAAAAATTCGCTTATCTTTATGGTTGCCGGTTGCTTTACCAAGCACGGCGCCTGTCGCAGCTCCAATTGCTGCACCTTTACCAGTATTAGTGGTTTGACAGCCACTAAGCGCCAAGGCCAATACACTCAACGCAAGCACTGATTGATACGCTTTCATACTTATATCTCCCATCAAGTTTGTACTTACATTTTGGCGCACCAAGCTGAATCGGCTCTGAAGCTAAGGGCAATTCACCGACATTAAGGTAAAGATTGTAGCTTTTTAGGAATGGCAGGCAACTGATAAGGCGCAACTAATAGGGACAAACGATTACTGTGATGTAACGCAGCCATACCACTGCGGACTAAGTCGCCACCATGGGAGCTTGAAAATTGACGACTTAAAGCGAGGTTGCCGTAAATAGTTTGCGTATGACGAAAAGCCACTTTGGCCAATTGATAACTCGGCTGATTGAGAATGCTCATGGCATGATCGGCGGTTTCTTCTACTGCTATCACCAAGTCAACTCGCTCTTTAAGCAACAAGTCTATCGCGGTTTTTTCGTCGTTGATTAATACCCGATTGATTTTCTTATCTTCATCGAAGCGCGGAAAAAACGCGCCACCACGGATCACCGCAATGCGTTTATTGTATAAGTCTTCGTAGCGCGTGACGCTAAGGTCGTTATCAGCCCGTTTGTAAAATACGTAAGAGGATTCCAACACCATATAAGGCGGTTCAACAAATGCCATGATCTGGCGCCGTTCAGGGGTTGCGACTAAGCCGCCCATAGCATCAATTTCGCCCTGCGCGAGCATTTTCAAACAGCGCGGAATAGGACAAGCCACAGGTGCTAATTGGTAGTCAGCAAGTTCCGGCATGGCACGCAAAATATCAAGCACCAGACCACTTTTGACTTGTTCATTTTCAATATAACTATAGGGCGGCGCATGATCGACACCAACCATAATCACTTGCTTTGCGACGCTTGGCAGAGCCAAAAACCACATCATAGCTGTCAGCGTTCTTAACATAAGTGATTTCACTTCCCGATTAAGACTCATTTATTACTGTAGCCATAAATACCACAGCTTGCGTATAGGCTGGCACGAGTCACATCAAACCGTCATAATATGGTCATTTTATTGCCATAAACTACTTGGTCAACGGCTAAATTGTTACCTTCTATGTTAATTACTATTTTTTATCAATTTTTTCTCCTTGGCTGGACTAGCTTTGGCGGACCAGCGGCACATTTAGGTTATTTCCAGCGCCATTTTGTTAGTCATTTAGGCTGGCTAAGTGCCGAGCGCTACGCCCACCTAATTAGCTTGTCACAAATTTTACCGGGTCCTGGATCAAGTCAGGTTGGCTTCGCTATTGGTATGGAGAAAGCAGGCTGGCTTGGCGGTCTTGCAGCCTTTATCGGCTTCACTTTGCCCTCTTTTTTAATCATGGTACTACTTGCTTTTGCTACCAATACCTTAGGCCAGCAAACCATGGGGATTGTCGCTGGACTTAAATTGTTTGCAGTAGTGATAGTGGCTGATGCGATTATCAGTATGGCAAGAAGCTTTTGTAAAACGCTAACGGCTCGGCTGATCGCCGCTTTTGCCGCAATCGCCTTTATGCTCTTGCCTTCATTTGCTGGTCAGTTGCTAATTCTAATTGCAGTCACAACGTTTGGCGCTGTGGTGCCACAAACTTCACTTCCCAACGATAGCCAAAAAGCGCCATTAAGCACTTTACCTTGGCAGCCATTAGCGTTATTTATTGGCCTCTTTGTATTGAGCTTAACGCTTTGGCAAGACTCTTTATTTGGGCAAATCTATCAAGCTGGGGCGTTGGTGTTTGGTGGCGGCCATGTGGTGCTGCCGTTATTACAAGCAAGCGTCCCGACCCTACCTGACAGTGAATTTTTGACCGCTTATGCTGCAGCGCAAGCAGTACCCGGCCCCATGTTTACCATTGCCAGCTACTTGGGTGCGCTTGCTGAAGGCACGCCAAGTCTGGGTGGCGCATTCCTTGCGACCATCGCTATTTTTTTACCGGGCTTACTGTTGATGGGGAGCTTTATCGGCCATTGGCAGGCGCTGTTAACCCGACCCCGCTTTGCTAGCATTAGCGTTTGCCTAAATGCGGCTGTAGTTGGACTCTTAACCGCGGCGTGGCTTGACCCGATTATCCCCGCAGCCATAAGTTCTTACTGGCATTGGCTGGTGGTACTGCTAGGTTACATGGTGCTGGTGCGCTTTAAGCCGCCAATCTGGACACTATTGCTGGCTTTTGCCATCGTTGGCCTGATGTCTTAAAGCAAAAACGCGGCTTAGGCCGCGTTTCAGACTGTTGAAAAAGGGCTAGACACAGATCTAGCCCTTTGATCTAATAAGCACAGTGAGTATCGAGAGTTCACCA